>JAZGAE010000046.1:0-15213 GCA_036475545.1 Alphaproteobacteria bacterium | reverse complement strand
GTGGTGACGCCGCGGCTGGTGACGCCGGTCATGGCGGGAACGGTCGCCACGCCTGTGGACAACTTCGTCCCGCCCAGCGACGTGGACCTGTTCCTTTTCGGGCGCCTGGAGGACCCGTCCTCCGGTCGAGGGCCGGTAGGAACCGGGGAGGGTTATATCCTCGGCACGCGTTCCGGTGGCCTTACCGGGCAATACGGGCACATCATCAAATGAGACGTGATCGAATGAAACACCACCATCTGAACCGGGGGAGGCCGGAGATGAGACTGACTCTAATGACCTGCGCTGTTGCGCTGGCGGTAACGCTTGGAGCCTGCGAGGGGAGCCGCTACGCCCGACCGATCGCGCCGCCTCCGGGTTTTGGCGCCGCGAGCGCCCACAACCTCGAGACCCAGGTGGTCGATCCGCAGCCCGCCTACGCCGCGGCCGGCGCGCCGGACTTCCACGGCAAGCGGGCGTTGCTCGCCATCGACCGGTACGAGACCGGAAAGGTGATCGAGCCGGAGCGGCTCCGCATCACGACGGTGGGAGGCGGCGGCGGTTGATGACGGGAAGGAATGGGATCGAGGCATGAGACCTAACCGGCGATCGATCGGACAGGCGATCTCGCTGCGTGCGTTGCTCGGCGACGAACGCGGCGCCGTCGCCGCCTACGTCGCCATCATCAGCGTCGTGATGATCGGCGTGGGGGCGCTTGCCGTCGACCTGGGCCGGCTCTACACGCTCGATACCGAACTGCAGGCCATCGCCGACGCCGCGGCCATGGCCTGCGCGCGCGAACTGGACCAAGAAGCCGACTCCATCGACCGGGGCACGCTGGCGGCGCAGCAGGGGGCGTTGGTCGCGAACGAGCAGACCTTCGGCGCCGGCGGATCGATGCCGGCGATCGTCAACGTCCGCTTCTTCGACGAGCTGCCGCCGGACACCATGCAGCTCACCGATCCGGCGACGGACGTTCTTCCCTACGCCACCACGGACGGTACGCTGGCCCACTACTGCGAGACGACCGTCGAGACCACGACCCTCAAGAACACGCTGATCCGCATCATCCCGGGGGCGCCGGACTCCGCCGACCTCTTCGCCATGGCGGTGGCGGGCGTGGAATCGGCCGTCTGCAACACGCCCGGGCTCATGATCTGCAACCCGGCCGAGGGCGGCACCACGCCGCCCGGCACCTTCCCCTTCATTCCCGGCCAGCAGGTTCTGGCGAAAGCCAGGGAGGGTTCCCAAGGCGGCCAGTGGGCGCCCGGGGACTTCGGGCTTCTCGAGATGCCCGGGCAGTGCTTCAGCACCCAGTGCATCCGCGACAAGTTCGCGCAGGTCAACCTCCTGGATACGGCATGCTTCAACGATACGGTGAACATTCGCCCGGGGCAGGCGACCGCGATGAAGCGCGGTTTCAACGTCCGCCACGACATCTACGACCCGCCCATGCACAAGCCCGGGATCAAGGGCAACGAAAACTACCGCCCGGGCAAGCACGTGGGGAAGGGATCCATCAGCGCGGACCCCTGCAACGTCGTTCCGGCGCCTCCCCCGCCGCCGGACGAGCTGCCCCAGGCGATGGGCTTTCCGCAGGACGGCGGCATCAGTGGAGACGACCGTTTCGGCAACGGAATTTGGAACTTCGCGGACTACTGGGAAGTGAACCATCCCGGGTTGGCCTACGCGGGACCAGCGGCAAACCCCGCCACCGGGGTCCCGACCCGCTACCAGGTCTACCGGTACGAGATCGACAACAACTGGATCCCGAGCGGAATGGACCCGCCGCCGCCGCAGCCGCCCACCGCCGAGGACGCTGATTCGGGGGACGGATCGAGTTGCTTCAACGATCCGAACCTGCCGGGGGGAACCTGTCTCGACCCACTCGACTGCCCCGCCGAGGAGTGGTTGGACCGCCGGATCCTGGTGGTGGCGATCATCGACTGTCAGACGGAGGGCATCGCCGGCGCGGCGGTGGACGTCAACGTGACCGAGTGGATCAAGGTGTTCAGCACCGAACCGATCCCCGACGGAGGCGACGTCGACATCTGGCTGGAAATTATAGCCAAGCTCGACCCGGGGGTGGACGACTTCGTCAAAGAAGAGATCGTGCTTTACCGGTGATCCGAGATGAGTCCGCGATTCATTTTGAGAGTTCTGGCAAGAATCTGGCGGTCGCTGGGCGGCGCCGTCGCGGTGGAGTTCGCCATCTGCGTGTGGCTGCTGATCCTTCTCATGGTTGGCGCCATGGAGTTCGGCCGCGCCTTCTACCACCACCGGATCGCCACGAACGGGATCCGCGACGCCGCGCGCTACCTGGCGCGGGTCGAAGACCCTGCGGACGCGGACTCCCAGACCAGCGCCCAGTGCCTCGCCCTGACCGGCTCGCTCGACTGCAGCAAAGACTTCCTGTTGAGCTATTGGACCGATCTGGCCACGGTCCAGTTCCCGCCCAAGAGCGTGGACAATGCGGCCGGAACGTTCCGCGGCGGGGCGACGATTCCGATCATCCGCGCCACGGCGGCCGTCGCGTACACGCCGCCGGGGTCGTTCCTCGGGCTGTTCGGCGTGAACGGCATCACGTTCCAGCTCGCCCACGAACAACGTTATATCGGCGACTAGGGGGTCAGGCGATGTGGCGGCGCGCAATCCTGAGCGATGACGGCGGAGCGGCGGCGGTGGAGTTCGCCCTCGTCTCCATCGTGCTGTTCTTCGTCACCTTCGCCGTCATCGAGGGAAGCCTGGCCGCGTGGCAGTTCAACGCGGTCGAGAAGTCGGCCCAGACCGGGGTCCGGCTCGCGGTGGTCGCCGCTCCCGTGGCCGCCAGCATCGAGACCTTCAACTGCGGCCAAGGCACCGGGCTCGCATCCGGCACGTCATGCTCCGATCCCGCCGCGCTGTCGCTCCCCACGGTCACCTGTTTTGGGGCGACGATGAGCTGCACCGATGGGACCTTCGACGCCACGGCGTATGGCGCCATTCGTGACCACCTGCGGCGCGGCTACCCCTTTGTCCAGGACGCGAACATCGAGATCGAGTACGCCAACAGCAGTCTGGGGTTCGCGGGCCGCCCGGGCGGTGCGATCCCGGTGATCACGCTGCGGATCACCGGTGTCCAATTCAATTTCCTCATCCTCGATGTGTTCGCCCAGTTGATCCCGGGCGCGGCCGATCTGGACGGCCAGTTCATCATGCCCGACGTGGTCGCCTCGCTGACGGGCGAAGACCTGAGATTCAAACTTTAGGGCCCCGGAGCTAGTCTCATGAATTGGAAGAAGAAAAAGGAAGACCTGAACATCGAGGGCGACCTCAATGTCCTGGCGGTCATTCGGTCCGAGGAGACGCGGAAGGACCTGGCCGCCGCCTTCATGGGTATCGAGGGCCTCAACCTGGTCATCGAGGAGGGTGACCTGGACGACGTGGGGACCCAGCTCATGAATTCGCACGTGCCCGACATGCTCGTGGTCGACGTGCACACCGACGATCCGGCGGAAATGAGCCGGCTCGGTTCCATTTGCCGCGACAGGGAAGCCGGAGTCTCCGTGATCGCCACCGGCACCAACGCGACGGTCGACGACGTGCGCCGGCTCATGCGTCTCGGCGTGGTGGATTACCTGCCGCAACCGATCTCGCGAACGGACGTGTTCGGCACGGTCGAGGCGATGGCGCAGCGGGCGCGCCAGGCGGGCGCCCCGGCGCAGACCGGAGGCCGGGTGATTTCCTTCGTCAAGGCCGCGGGCGGCATGGGCGCGACGACGCTCGCGATCCAGACCGCCCTTTGCCTGCGCAACCTGGACCACGGGAACGCCAAGGTTTGCGTCCTCGACCTCGACCTGCAGTTTGGCAACGTCGCCCTTTACCTGGACCTCGACCCGGGCCTGACCGCCAGCGACATCATCGGTTCCCCCGACCGCCTGGACGGGTCTCTGCTGCTCAGCGTGATGTCGCATCACGAAAGCGGCCTGGACATTCTGGCGGCCCCCCGGGAACTCTTGCCGCTGAACGCGATGACGGCGGCGAGCGCCGTTCAGCTCATCGAGTTGGCATGCGCGCAGTACGATTACGTGGTCGTCGATCTGCCAATGGACTGGACGGATTGGTCCCATGCCATTCTCGAGCACTCGGGCCTTGTCACGCTCGTGACCCAGCTCACCGTTGCCGCCATACGGCAGGCGCGGCGCCAGATCGACATTCTGGCGGGGGAGGGCCTGGGCCAAGTCCCGCTGGCCATCGTGTTGAACAGGTACGAGAGACGCTCCGCGGGCTCCGGCATCCGAATCAAAGAGGCGGAAAAGGCCCTTGGCAGGTCGATCGATCACTTCATCCCGAACGAGTACAAGACCGTTTCCCAGGCCTTGAACAGAGGGGTGCCGGTCTCCCAGATCAAGCGCCGCAGCAAGTTCGAAAAGCGGATTCGCGCGTTTGTGGAATCGAGCCTCAAAGTTCTTATGACCCGTCGAATACGCGCGCAGTCCGCGGCCGCGTAACGAGGGGCCGGGAAATCGCCATTCGAACCTCGCATTGGGGACTATGAGATGTTTGAAAGCTTTCGCAAAACAGACAACGCCGAGCCGGCAACCAAAAGCGATCGCGACGAGCCCGTGAAGGAATCTTCGGTGGCGTCGCCGCCCAGCCAGGACGCGGCCCCCTCGGAGCAGTACACGGCCCTCAAGGTCCGTCTCCACCAGCGCCTTCTCGACATGATGAACCTTTCGGCGATCGACAACATGCCGGCGACCCAGCTTCGCCTCGAGGTGGGCGAGATGGTGCGGGAGCTGCTCGTGGCAGAGAAGGCCCCGCTGAACCTTACGGAGCAGAACCGGCTCATCGACGACATCTTGGACGAGGTGCTCGGCCTCGGCCCCATCGAGCCCCTGGTCAAGGACCCGACCATCTCGGACATTCTGGTCAATACCCACAATCAGGTTTTCGTGGAACGCTACGGGCAACTCGAAACGACGCCGGTCAAGTTCAAGGACGAGCGGCACCTCCTGCGCATCATCAACAAGATCGTCTCCAACGTCGGGCGCCGCATCGACGAGGCGCAGCCGATGGTGGACGCGCGCCTTCCAGACGGTTCGCGCGTCAACGCGATCATTCCGCCTCTCGCCGTAGACGGTCCGCTGCTCTCTATCCGCAAGTTCTCGCAAGAGCGGTTGTCGCTCGAGAAGATGGTCGAGATCGGCACGATCACTCCCCAGATGGGGGCACTCCTCGAGGCCATCGTCAGGGCCCGGCTCAGCATCCTGATCTCGGGGGGCACGGGCAGCGGTAAGACGACCATGCTCAATGCCATGTCCCAATACATCAGCGAGAAGGAGCGCATCCTGACGATAGAGGACGCCGCCGAACTGCAGCTCCAGCAGATCCACGTAGGGCGGTTGGAGACGCGGCCGCGCAACATCGAGGGCAAGGGCGAGGTCGGCCAGCGCGAACTGGTGAGGAACGCGCTGCGCATGCGGCCGGACCGGATCATCGTCGGCGAGGTCCGTGGCGGCGAGGCGTTCGACATGCTCCAGGCGATGAACACCGGCCATGAGGGGTCGATGACCACCATCCACGCGAATACTTGCCGCGACGCCCTGTACCGACTCGAACAGATGATCGGCATGGCGGGGGTCGACCTCAACACGCGGACCATGCGCTCGCAGATTGCGTCCGCGCTTCACGTCATCATTCAGGTGGAGCGCATGAGCGACGGCAAGCGCCGACTGGTGAGCCTGCATGAAATCACCGGCATGGAGGGCGAAGTCATCACCATGCAGGAGATCTTCCGGTTCGTGCGCCTCAAGACAGATGCCGACGGAAAAATCCATGGCGAGTTCCGGGCTACCGGCATCCGCCCCAAGTTCATGGAACAGCTCGCCACGCGGGGAATCGAACTCTCCGCCGATCTGTTCGCTCCCAACAAGGTCCTGGGATAGGCCGCATCGATGACCATCAATCCTGAATACCTGCTCTACGGCGCCGTCTTCGTCGCCGCCTTCCTGCTGATCGAGGCGCTCTACTATTTCGCCGCCGATAGCGGCTCCGGCAGCCAGCGCAACATCAACCGCCGGATGCGCATGCTGGATTCGGGAAAGGACGCCTTCGACGTCCTCAACACGCTGCGGCGCAAGTCAAGGGGAGGCCCCTCGGAGTGGCTGACCAAGGTGATTCCGCTGATCTCCCGATTCGACCGCCTGATCTCCCAGGCGGACGTGATGATGCCGACTGCCCAGTTGCTGAAGATAATGGGCGGGGTGACCGTAGGCGTGTTCCTCTTCCACGTACTCATCAAGAACGGGGTTTCCGTGGGGTCCTTCCTGTGGGCGATGGGAATCGGGGTGGGGCTGCCGCTCCTCTATTTGTACCGGCGCAGGAAGCGGCGCCTGGCCCGGTTCGGCGAGCAACTGCCCGAGGCCCTCGATACCATCGTTCGGAGCCTCAGGGCGGGACACCCGATCAACTCCGGCCTGTCGCTGGTGGCGAATGAGATGGCCGATCCGATCGGCACCGAGTTCGGGATCATCGTCGACGAGATGACCTACGGCCTCGATTTGCGCGAGGCCCTGGAGCACATGAGCGAGCGCGTCGGCCACACGGACCTGCAGTTCGTGGTCGTGTCGATCAACATCCAGCACGGGACCGGCGGGAACCTGGCCGAGGTCTTGGACGGGCTCGCCAGGGTCATTCGCGAACGTTTTCACCTCTACCGCAAGGTGCGGGCGTTGTCGGCAGAAGGGCGCATGTCGGCCTATCTCCTCAGCGTTCTTCCTTTCCTCGTGGGCGGCCTCATCTGGTTCATCAACCCAGACTATTACGGGCAGTTTATTGGCGATTCCACGTTCCATATGGTGATCATCAGCGGGGTCGTGGTGATGGTGCTCGGGATCTTGATGATGTTCAAGATGGTGAACTTCCGGGTTTAGGACGGGTGATCGGCCGTGGATGTCGTCAACAGCATTGTGGAGAACGTCTTAGGCTCCGCCGCCATCTTGGGGGGGAATACCGACGTCGTGCTCTTCATTCTCGTCTTCTCCACCGTCTTCCTGGCGGTGCTGGGGGTGTTCGGCGTTTGGTATTCCAAAAATCCGGTCCAACGACGGCTCGAGGGCAAGACCGCCCAGGTGGCCGCCGGGCCGGCGGCCGACGTCTCGATCCGCTATTCAGAAGAAACCCCCCTGGACAAGATCGCCAAGCCGTTCGAGAAGCATTTTCTGCCTTCGAGCGAGGACTTGCGGCATCGCATACGGCGGCGAATGGTCCAGGCCGGCTACCTGCGTCCGGTCGCGGTGCGCGTTTACTTCACAAGCCGGCTCATTCTCGGCCTCGGGCTGCCGTTCGTGTACACGGTGCTGGCTCCGCTCTTCACGAAGAACCTCACGGTCGAAGAGGTCCTGCTCTTCGCGCTGCTGTTCGCCATGCTGGGCCTGTTCCTTCCCTGGCTTTGGATTGCCCAGCGCATTCGGTTGCGGCAGCGCGCCGTTCGCGAGGCGTTCCCGGACGCGCTCGACATGATGCTCGTTTGCGTCGAGGCGGGTCTGGGCCTGGATGCGGCGCTCAACCGGGTCGGCAACGAAATCGGGCGCGCCTACCCCGTGCTCGCCGAGCAACTCCGCCTGGTTGGCCTGGAGCTTAGGGCCGGCAAGTCGCGGGAGGACGCGCTCCGGAACTTCGCCGACCGGGTGGGGACGCAAGAGGTCCAGAGTCTCGTCGCGCTGCTGATCCAGTCGGAGGCCCTTGGGACAAGCATCGCACAGGCCTTGCGCGTCCATGCCGACGACATGCGCAACAAGCGGATCCTGCTGGCGGAGGAAAAGGCCCACAAGCTTCCGGTCAAGCTCTCGGTGCCTTTGGTGCTGTTCGTTCTTCCGGCGCTGATAATTGTTGTTCTCAGTCCTGCGATCATTAGAATGTCGAGGGAGCTGGTTCCGATTCTCTCGAGGTCCATGCAGAGCGCGCCTGGTTTGTGAGGCGCGAGGGCGCACGGGGGGGTCCGGTTCTCATCCCGGGTCCTACCGCCACAGCGAGGGGGAGGCGGTGTGATGCATTTTCGACCGCAACCTAAATTTGTTCGTGCAGCCGTTTGCGCCACATTCGGCCTCACGGTGCTTGCCGGCTGCGCCACGCATCCGGCATCGTTGCCACTGGACGTTCGCCCCCTCGTCTCCATAAACGGAGAGCGTTCGCCGGCCAACTTTCACGATCCCTACGAGCGCGGAAAGGCTTACTTGATGGCCGGTCAGTTCGGGCTGGCGGTGCGGGCGTTCCGCACCGCTTCGCAGAACGAGCCGAACTCGGTGCGAACGCTCAACGCCCTCGGGGTGACCTATGACCGCATGCGGCGCTTCGACCTTGCCGAGCGCTACTACATGGAAGCGCTCGCGCTCGATCACGAATCCATCCAGACCCTGAACAATCTCGGCTATTCGTACACCCTCCAGGGAAGGGCCACGCTGGCGCTCGAGTACCTGGAGCGCTCGCTCAACCTGGCCAGAAGCAACGAGACCGTGCTCGCCAACCTGGCGATGGCGCAGGACCTCGCGCGCGCGCCGGGTGAGTCGGCCAACGCCGACGAAATCGTGACCGCCGTGCTGAACAAGCACCGCAGGCCGCCGAAAGGGTCGATCTGGATCGAACGGACGACGGCCCGGATCCAAACCCTGATCACGCGCCCGGCGCCTGAAGTCCCGCCCGTCCCGGGCCTCTCGCCTGTCGGCGCGACGGCCCCGGCCGACGACGTGGTGAAGGCGCTTCCCCGCATCCCGGTCGAGGTGCAGGACCTGCCGGCGACGGGGCAATCGACGCAGCGTGGGGACGCCGCCTCGCCGGCCCCGCAGTCGGTCGGGGAGCCCGACCCAGAGGCGACCGCGGAGGGCTCGACGCAAGAGGAGGTGGACGAGCCTGAGGACCTCGCGTCGCAACCACCGTTCGTCGCGGGCCCGACGGAGGCCGCGCTGGCCGCCTCCGATGCCGGCACCGAACCGGCGTCCGACCGGCCGAGTCAGCCGATCTTGGCCGATTTCGAACAACAGGAGGCTGGCATCGCCGACCGGCCGGCCGATTCGTCGGCGCCCGAGGGCGCGGCGCAAGAACCGCCGCAGCCGGCCGCGCACGCCGAAGCGGCGAACGCGGAGATCGGCGCCGTGCCGGGCGGGCTGGCCCGCTCGGTGGCGGAAATGTTCGAGGCGGATCGCTCGCGCCTGCGGGCGAGGGCGCCGGGCCCCGGGCTGCAGGTGGCGGCACTCCGGCAGGCGGCACTCCGGCAGATGGACTCGACCGCTCCGGCCGCCGCCACCGGTACGCCGGCGAAGCCAACCGTCGATGTGGCCGCGGCGCCGACGCCGCAGCCGAGCGACGGGATGCGCGAACCGGCGGCGCAGGAGACGCCGGGCGAGCGCGATGCGGCCGAGCCGGTCGAGGCGAGCGCCGCCGATCCCGGCGACGGGGCTGCGGGCGGTGGGCTCGTCCAGTGGGTCTGGGACCGGATCACGGCGGTCCTGTCCGGGGCTCGGAGCGAGGCGCCGGACGTCGTTTCCCTGGAGACCGACCCGCAAGTTGCGCAGGCCGGGCCGGAGCCGGCCCTGATCGGCACCGCCGGCCTCGACAGCGCGGCGCCCCCGCCGTGGCTTCGGTCCCACGGGCATGTCGACGTGGGCACCATGCTTGCCTCGCCGTCGTCCGTCCGGGAGCGGTACGACCGGTCCGTGGAGCCCGTCCATGCCGCCCTTCAGGACAAGGCCAACGAGGTCTCGGACCACGCCGATTGGTCGGTCACGGTGGCGCTCGGACAGCCGGAGTTGGCCTCGGTGGTGACGGAACTCGTCGATGACGCCGTCCAAGGCGTCGCCGCGGCTGGCGGCAGAGCGGTCGTCGAAATCTCCAACGGCGCGGGGCGGCACGGCATGGCGATGCGCCTGAAGGCCTATTTCCAGGCCAACGGCATCGACGTCGAGAGGCTGACCAACGACGAAAGCTTTTCGAATCCGGAGAGCGTGATCTACTACCGGCCCGGGTTCGAGGCCGAGGTGGAGTTCTTGGACGACCTTCTGCCGGTGACGGTCAAGCGCCAGCCTGACGACCGGCTGGACGCCGACGTTCGCCTGCTCCTTGGAAGGGACCTTCTCTCGTTCGACCGCTTCCTGACCTCGCTCCTCGAAGTCGACGCGAATGCCACGGCCGCCTGAGGCCCGCCTGTTACGAACTCTCGTCCTTCTGGCCGGGCTTCTAGGAGCGCTCCCCATCGCCTCTTGCGGCACGCTGCTGGGGGAGGAGGAAGAACCCGAGCTGGCGTTGCCCGTCCTGGAGGGCGCCGCGCTGAAGAACGTCTTCGAGGTGGCGGAGACGGCCCTCGCCGAGGAGAACTACGAGGTCGCCCGAAACAACTTCGGGCGCATCCTCGTGGGCGCGCCGATGAACGCCCGGGCGCGGCTGGGGCTGGCGGAGGTGCATCTGGCCACGGGCCGGGTGGATCAGGCCATCACCACCTTCAAGGCGCTGGAGCAAGAGCGGTCGGTCCGGGCGCGGGCGCGTCAGGGCCGTGGCATCGGCCTTCTCTTCAAGGGCGAGGTCGAGGAGGCCACCCGAACCCTCAAGCGAGCGGTGGCAAACGATCCCAGCCTGTGGCGGGCCTGGAACGGGCTCGGGCAGGCCTACGACATCCAACATCACTGGGACAAGGCGGAGCAATCCTACGCCAAGGCCCTGGCGGCAAATCCGGGCTCCGCGATCGTCCTGAACAACATGGGGGCGTCGCTGCTCATGCAGAAGGATTACGCTGGGGCGGCCGGGTCCTTCTCCAAGGCCCTCAAGATCCAGCCGGACTTCGATCAGGCCGAGTCCAATCTGCGCCTGGCGCTTGCGTGGCAAGGAAAATACGCCGAGGCCTTGGCCGGCGCGAGCCGGCGGGAGCTCCCCTCCGTGCTGAACAACATCGGGTACGTCGCGATCCTGCGCGGCGATTACGAGCGCGCCGAGGCGCTGCTGAGCCAGGCCATGGAGGCCAGCCCCAGTTTCAATGAAAAGGCCTGGGAAAACATCCGGTACTTGGAATCCATCAGGTCCATACAAAAAAGCCAGGCGGAAAAAGGCGATGGGGCCCGGTAACGCGCGGGGCCGCGTCCACCGCGGCACCGGCCGGCATCACGATCGGGGATAGCGGCGCGTGCCTCTCGACGCAGACGTCATGAACATCGTGATTTTCGCCTTCTACGCCTCTCTTCTCGCGGCGGCGGGGTTCTATGACCTTTGGAAGTTCCGCATCCCCAATATCCTGGTCGCCAGCCTGGCGATCCTGTTCCTCGTCGCCGCGCTGAAGTCTTACGACACCGTGCCGTGGCTGCACCACCTGGGCGCCGGGGCGCTGATGTTCGCCCTGGGCATCGCCGTCTACTCGTTCGGCTTCTTGGGCGGGGGCGACGTCAAACTGCTGGGGGCGACCTCGCTGTGGATGGGGTTCGAGTTTTTGCCCCAGTACGTGTTTTTCGTTGCGATCGCGGGGGGGGTGCTTGCCCTTGCCCTGATTCCCGTGCGACGGATCGTCGAGGGGCTGGTGGTGCGATTCGCGCCCCGTCCCGAGCTCGTCACGCTGCCCCGGGTGCTCATCCCGGGCGAGAGCGTCCCTTACGGCGTGGCCATATCGGCGGGCGCGCTCCCGGTGATGTTCTCGATGCCCCTTCTCGGGGCCTCCTGAGCGCGGCACCACTGCCGCCGAGGCCTTCGGCCTGACGGCGTCGGGGGCCGAGGCCCACGGCGCGACGGCGCTCAGCAAGGGGCCGATGGCGAGCCGCAAGCGGCGGTTCTCTGGAGTGCCTAGGGGCCCTGCCGCCTGAGGGCCTTTCGCCTCACGTAAAGGTCCCTGAGCCCCATATAGAAGAAGTAGCCGAGAACGGCGACGACCACCAGCTTCAGATACCCCGGCGACGTCTCAAGGGTCGGGCCGATGAGGAGGTGCCGGTAGAGATAATTCGCGAACACCAGCACCGACAGCGACCACATTGCCGAAAACAGAATGACGGAAATGTAGACGGTCTTGTACCGGACCTCGACGGCCAGCAAGAAGACCAGGAACGTAAGGAACACCATCGCGGCGTGGTACTCCCCCACGGCGATCATGTCGCCCCGGAGCCACATGACGGAAAGCGGCTTGGAGATGTCGAAATAAAGCGCCCACAGGAGCTCCTGGGAGGGATAGCGCCCGAGCAGGATGGGAACCGCCGAGGCCGCCATGTGGAAGGCCAGGAAGAGCAGACAGGCCGTCCAGGCGAGCCACGTCTTCCTGCCGATTTCCCCACCGATCGCGGCGCCGCGCATCAGAGCCTCTCCGATCCCTTCCCGGAATGCGGCCGTCGCCCGGGAGTCTGCCGCCTTCTCCCCGACGGGCCGGGCACAGCAGACAATGTTATAGGGTCCGACGCGTAAATTAAAGTTAATGCCCGGCGGATTCGGCTTCGCCAAGGAGGGCGCGTGCGATCACCCGCCGGCGGCGGGTGCGGCAGCAGCCCGGGCGGGAAATCCAAAATTTCCGGAGTTCCAGATCGGCCACCGGCGGGGCCAGGCCGCGCCGGCCACCCGGCGTGGTTCAGTAAAGTGTCGTTGTTTACACGTATCGGTTGTGGTGCGCAGACGAAAAGCGGAAGATAGAAGTGCAGACGCGCTCATCAATGGTTCGCAGGGAGGTCGCGAAATGGGGCGCTTACTGGCAATCTTCATCGTCGTTCTGGCTGCGTTCAGCGTTCAAGCCGCAACACCCGACAGAGTGCCCGGACAAGCGAACGAGAAGGCCGTCGAGTGCACGGACACCACGCAAAGCGGAACAATCGCCGGCGCCGATAGCAAGCAACGGTTACAGCAAGAAGCCAGACGTGGCTGTTGTTCGTGGCACGGTGGTGTCTGCGGTTGCGACAGTTCGACCGGACGACTGGTGTGCTGCGACGGCGGCTACAGCCCGTCGTGTGGGTGCTAACGGACGGCGGGTGAGCAAACCGCCGGCCAAGAAGGGAACTGGTGCCCCCAGGGAGACTCGAACTCCCACGTCCCGAAGGACAACAGATTTTGAGTCTGCCGCGTCTACCGATTCCGCCACAGGGGCCCGGGACAAGCCGATCATAGCCGAGCCTCGGTTGCGGTCAACATGGCGCCGGGGCGCGGTGCCCGCGCAAGCCGCGGGGCCATCGCGACGCCTGCGCACCGCCGCCGACGCGCGGGCCCTCTCTCGATCCCCAAGACCGGGCGATTGCATCGCGCCCGGCCAGCGGCTAACGTTCATCCCAACGTCAAGGGGCCTCATCCGAAACAATCGCCATGCTCACCGACAAGAAGGTGCTGGTCACAGGCGGCGCCGGGTTCCTCGGCTCGCACCTGTGCGAGCGGCTGCTGGCCCAGGGCCACGACGTGCTTTGCGTCGACAACTACTTCACCGGGGCCAAGGACAACATCCTCGCGCTGCTGCCCAACCCCCGCTTCGAGATGCTGCGCCACGACGTCACCTTCCCGCTCTACGTCGAGGTCGACGAGATCTACAACCTCGCCTGCCCGGCGTCGCCCATCCACTACCAGTTCGACCCGGTGCAGACGACCAAGACCAGCGTCCACGGGGCCATCAACATGCTGGGGCTGGCCAAGCGGCTGAAGGCGAAGATCTTCCAGGCCTCCACCAGCGAGGTCTACGGCGACCCCGAGATCCACCCCCAGACCGAGGACTACCGCGGCGCCGTCAACCCGATCGGCCCGAGGGCGTGCTACGACGAGGGCAAGCGCTGCGCCGAGACGCTGTTCTTCGACTATCTCCGCCAGCACGAGCTTCCCATCCGGGTGGCCAGGATCTTCAACACCTACGGCCCGCGCATGCACCCCCATGACGGCCGCGTGGTGTCCAACTTCATCATGGCCGCGCTCAGGGACCAGCCCATCACCCTGTTCGGGGACGGCAGCCAGACCCGCGCCTTCTGCTACGTCGACGACATGATCGAGGGGTTCGTGCGCCTCATGGACTCGGAGCTCACGGGGCCGGTGAACCTGGGCAACCCCCAGGAGATCGCGATCAGGGACTTGGCCGAGACCGTGATCCGGCTCACCGGCTCGAAGTCCGAGCTCACGCGCGAGCCGTTGCCCGAGGACGATCCCAAGCAGCGCTGCCCCGACATCCGCCTCGCCAAGGAGAAGCTCGGCTGGGAGCCGAGGGTGCCGCTCGAGGAGGGGCTCGCGCACACCATCGCCTACTTCGACGGCCTGCTGAGCGACGCGCCGCAGGCGGCGCGGACATGAGCCCCGCCGCGGCGTCCCGCCCGATCCTTGCCGGGGGCCGGCGGCGCCGCGAAGGGCCCTCGCGGTCGCACACCTAGCGCAGCCGGCGGCGGCCCTTCGGCGACCTTGGCCGCCCGCGATCGCCCGCTGGCAGGGCGGGCCGAGGCGTCAGGGCGGGCGCGAGAGGGCCGGGCGGACGGCGGTCTCCGTCCGCCTTCGCTAAAGCTTCGGCGGACACTCCTACGCCTAAGCGCCTTCACGTGGCTTGCCACCCGAAGCCGAAGGCGTAGGGTGGTCGGCCGGGGGAATCACCGCGATGCTGCGACGCCTCTATGACCGGACCATGGCCCTGGCCTCCCACCGCCGCGCCATGTGGGCGCTGGGGGCGGTGGCCTTCGCCGAGAGCTCGGTGTTCCCCGTGCCCCCGGACGTGCTGTTGGTGCCGATGGTGCTGGCGGCGCGCGAGCGGGCGTTCGCCATCGCCGCCGTGTGCACCGCCGCCTCCGTGGTGGGCGGCCTCGCGGGCTACGGCATCGGCTATTTCCTGTTCGACGCCGTCGGCCGCCCACTGCTGGAGTTCTACGGACAGGAGCAGGCCTTCGGCGAATTCGCCGAGCGCTACAACGAATGGGGGGCGTGGATCGTCGCGGCCGCCGGGCTCACCCCTTTCCCCTACAAGGTCATCACCATCGCCAGCGGCGCCACCGGCCTCGACCTCGCCACCTTCGCCGTCGCCTCGGCGCTATCGCGGGGCCTCAGGTTCTCCGCGGAGGCGGCGCTCTTATGGTATATCGGCCCGCCGGTGCGCCGGTTCGTGGAGAACAACCTCAGGTGGGCCGCGGCCGTCTTCCTGCTGCTGCTGTTCGGCGGATTCGTCCTTGTCCGCTACGTGTTTTGACGCTAACGGTGGCGCGGCGGAGACGATCATCTTGCATCTTGTCCGCTACGTGTTTTGACGTTAACGGTGGCGCCGCGGAGACGATCATGCCGGGGCAAGGGCGATGA
>JAZGAE010000045.1:0-6736 GCA_036475545.1 Alphaproteobacteria bacterium | reverse complement strand
GTCGCGACTCCCATTATCGCCGCCCTCGTTAATAACCCGTTAAGCGAGGGAGGCTTTCGGCAACGCCGGCGGCATCGCGCATCGCGCTTCCAACCAGGCTGGCCGCGGCAAGAACTGCCGGGCAGATGGAGCGGCTTGCCGAGCGGGGCGCCGCCACCTGCCTCGACGCCGCCGACCAGGGCGAGAAACTCTCGAATATTATCAGCGTGTTAGGTCTTTACCCTGGGATGGCACGGGATTCGCTTCGGATGGCGCTGGATGCATCCGTCCGCAACGAGGTTTCGTGATCACAACCGGGACTCTTATGACCACGGCACGAACTGAATACGGGCCACCCGCGCTCGCCGCCCACGCTCCCGGCAAAGGCGCCTGTGCCCCGCCGACCGCGCGCCTCCGGGCCGCGCTCGTCGGCGCGCTGGCGCTCGTTCTGCTGGCCGCAGCGAACCCAGCTTCCGCGGCCTCGCGGATCAAGGACATCGTCGACTTCGAGGGGGTCCGGGACAACCCGCTCGTCGGCTACGGCCTGGTGGTAGGTCTCAACGGCACCGGCGATTCGCTGACGAACTCCGGCTTCACCAAGCAGAGCCTGATCGGCATGCTCGAGCGGCTCGGCGTCAATACCCGCGACGATCCGCTCAAGACCGACAACGTCGCCGCGGTCATCGTGACGAGTACGCTTCCCCCCTTCGCACGCCAGGGAACCTACATCGACGTGACGGTGAGCGCCCTCGGCGACGCCTCGAGCCTTCGCGGCGGCTCGCTGTTGGTGACCCCCATGCTCGGCGCCGACGGCGAGGTCTACGCCGTGGCCCAGGGATCGGTCGCCGTGGGCGGGTTCTCCGCCTCGGGCCAGTCCGGCTCGGTCACGAAAGGGGTGCCGACCAGCGCGCGGATCGCGAACGGCGCGGTCGTCGAGCGCGAGGTGGGGTTCGAGCTTGACAGCCTGAGCCAGGTGCGGATCGCCCTGCGCAACCCCGACTTCACCACCTCCCACCGAATCGCCGAAGCGATCAACACCTCTTTCGGCGAACCCCTGGCGGTGTCCCTGGACCCGTCCACGGTGCAGCTGACGGTGCCGCCGCCCTATGCCGGGAACGTCGCGGGCCTGCTCACGAAGGTCGAGCAGCTCGCGGTCCAGCCCGACCAGATCGCCCGCGTGGTGATCGACGAACAGTCCGGCGTCATCGTGATGGCCGACAACGTGCGCATCAGCATGGTCGCCATCGCCCAGGGCAACCTCACCATCCGCATCACCGAGAGCCCGCAGGTGTCCCAGCCCGCGCCGTTTTCCAACACCGGCACCACCACCACGGTCCAGCGCACCGACATCGAGGTCGACGAGGGGGCCCAGAGCAAGCTGGCGGTGCTGTCGAGCGGCGTCAGTCTCCAGGACCTGGTCAAGGGTCTGAATGCTCTTGGCATCGGCCCGCGCGACATGATCAGCATCCTTCAGGCGATCAAGGCGGCGGGAGCCCTGCACGCCGAAATCCAGGTGATGTGATGGACGCCTCGACCCTCCTCGCCGGAGCCCAGCTCGCGCTTGAGCGAGCGCCGGCATTGCCGCCAACCAAGGTCGCGAGCCCGGACAAGGCGCGTGAAACGGCCGAGGAGCTCGAGGCCATGTTCCTGGCGCAAATGATCGGGCACATGTTCGAAGGCATCGAGACCGACGGGCTGTTCGGCGGCGGGCACGGCGAGGAGATGTTCCGCTCCATGTTGTTCGACGAGTTCGGCAAGGCCATCGCCCGGGCCGGAGGCATCGGCATCGCCGATTCCGTCCAACGGGAAATCCTCAGAGTCCAGGAGGTGCAGTAGCCATGAGCAGCAAGAACCTGGTCAACGACATCATCGCCATCACCAGCCGCCTCGTTGCCCTGATGACCACGGAGATCGAGCGGCTCCGCGCCCACCGGCCCCACGAGATCGAGGAGTTGCAAGAGGAAAAGGCGGCCCTTGCGCGCGCCTACGAGACCCTCTTGCGTGAACTCGGCAAGCATCCCGAGGTGCTCGCGGGCCTCGCCCCGGCGTTGCGGGAGGAGCTCGAGGCGAAGACCGAGGAGTTCCAGAAAGTCCTCGCCCAAAACGAAGCGTCGCTGAAGGCGGCGAGGGAGGTCAACGCCCGGGTTCTCAAAGCCGTCGCCGACGCCGTGACGGAACGCCAGAAGGAGAATACCGGATACTCTAGGAACGGCTCGATCGAGAACGGCGGACCCAGCCGTGGCGCAAAGGCGGGCCCGGTGACGCTGGATCAAACGCTGTAGGGCCGGGCAGGCGCCCTCATGTCCCTCATCATCTCACTCCAGGCCGCGGTCAGCGCGCTGCAAGTCAATCAGCGGGCGCTCGAGGTCACCTCGAACAACATCGCCAACGCGAACACCGAGGGATACACCCGCAAGACCCTGAGCCAGCAAACCCGCACCCTCGACGGCCAGGGCGCAGGGGTGATCGCCGAAGACCTGACGCGCCACGTGGACGAGAACTTGTTGAAGGAGCTGCGCAACCAATTCTCTGAACTCGGGGCAATCGAGATCAAGGACACGTTTTTCAAGCGCATGCAGGCCCTGTTCGGAACCCTGCTGAACGATTCCTCGATCGCCGCCATCGTCACCGAGTTCGGGAATACGCTCCAGGCGCTCGCCATCAATCCAGAAGGTGCTTCCCAGCGCCTCGACGTCATCGGCGCCGCCTTGAAGCTGACGCAACAGATGAGCCAGATGGGCAGCCAGCTCCAGGTGCTGCGCGGACAGGCCGACTTGCAGATCACCGAGGCCGTCGATCTCGTCAACTCCCAGCTCGTGATCATCGACGAGCTCAACCGCAACATCGCCAGGAACATTGCCCTCGATCGGCCCGCCGGCGAGCTTCAGGACCAGCGCGACGTCGCCATCAGCAAGATCGCCGAGCAGATGGATATCACCTACTTCCTCCGCGACAACGGCGAGGTCGTGATCCTCACCGGGGACGGCCGGGCTCTTTTCGACCGCGACCCCCATTTCCTCAAACACGACCCCATCGCCACCATGTCCGCGGGGATCACCCATGCCGACGGCCGCATTCCCGGAATTCTGCTCGACGATGTGGACATCACGAACGAGATCCGCGGCGGGCGGATCGGGGGCCTGATCGAGATTCGCGACGCCCGGCTGCCGGACCTCGCCGCCGAACTCGACCACCTCGCGGCGATGCTGCGCGACGAGCTCAACGCCCTTCACAACGAGGGCACGGCCTTCCCGGCGCCGAACAACCTCACCGGGACCCACTTCTTCAGCGTCGCGGACACGCTGGTGGCGTCCGGCACCGTGCGAATCGCAGTGGTGGATACCAACGGCGCCTACGTCGACGCCGGCGGCGCCAGCCCCGACTTCGTGGACATCGACCTCACGGCGCTGACGGCCGCGGTGGGGGGCACGCTGACCGTCCAGAACGTCATCGACGCGATCAACGGCGGGGTAATCGGGGGCTTCGACGGCGTCACCGGCGCCACCGCGAGCCTCGAGAACGGAAACCTGGTCATCCGCGCCAACAACCCAATCAACGGCATCGTCGTGGATGGGACGAACGTCGATGGGTCGCTTGGGACCAACGGCTCGGTCGATGTCGCGAGCGTCACGACCGGCGGCGACATCGTGACCTTCCCCGCCCCCACCGTGACGCTGGTAACCAACGGCATCAGCGAGGCCGCGGGCACGTCGTTTCTGGCGCTGCTCAGCAACGGGGATCTGGTGCTGAACGTGGAGACGACGGCCGGCGCGCCGGGCGTGGTTCGCCTTGCCGCGGATGCCAACTTCGCCTTCGGCCCGGTGGGGGGCGGCGCGGGAAGCTCCGTAGGCGTCGCCACGGCCACCGCCTCCGGCGACCTCGCGGCCGGCGGCACCGTGGAGATCGCGCTCGACTCGAACGGCGACGGGTTCGGCGACACGGTCATCGGCACTATCACCTTCGCCGCCATCACCCTTGCCGGCGCCACCGCGGGAGGCTCCCAGGGATCGCTTGCGATCCAGGGCATCGATCTCACCCGCGACACCACCGTGACCGTGGCAGGCACCACCCGCACCTTCAGCCATTTCTTCGGCCTCAACGATTTCTTCACGACCGGAACGAATTACGACGTCTACACCTCGGGGGCGCAATCCTCCGGGACCATGCCGTTGGGGCTCAGCGGGACGCTCACCTTCTCCGGAGGCTTTGCGGGCTCGCCGGCGGCGATCGCCTACGCGTCCGGCGACAGCCTGACGGACCTCGCCGCCGCCATCAACGCGGATGCGACGCTCACCACCGCCAACATCCGCGCCGAGCTGGTGACCGAGGGCAGCAAGGTCCGCCTCAAGATCGTCGACGACGACAGCAACAACTTCACGCTCACGGACAGCGGGACGCTGCTCAGCGCCTTCAACTTCGCCACCGACACGACCGGAATCGTCGGCACCCTGGCGGTGCGGACGGCCATCCAGAACGATCCGGCACGGCTTTCGCGAGGGGCGCTTGACACCGCGACCACGCCGGCAGTCGGCGTCAGCGCCATATTGGCCGGCGACAACTCCATCGCCCAAGCGATGGCGAACAAGTTCACCGAGAATCTCGCCTTCAAGACGGCCGGCGCGCTTCCTCAGACGGCGACGACGCTCGCCGGCTACGGCACCGCGATCCTTGCCCTCAATTCCATCGAGGCCGCGAACGTCAACAGCACACTGATCTTCAAGGAAACGCTGGTACAGGACCTGGCCACGTCGGTGGCGTCGGTCAGCGGGGTCAATATCGACGAGGAGCTGGCCAAGATGATCCTGTTCCAGAACGCGTACAGTGCGTCGGCCCGCCTCATCCGCGTGGTGGCGGAGATGCTCCAAACGCTCATCGAGATCGTGTGATTAGGAGACCCGCATGACCCGCGTCAGCGACTTAGCGCAGCACAACCTGAGCCAGTTCAACATCCAGAACACTCAGCAACGGCTGTTCGAAACGCAGGTTCAGATCTCGACGGGCAAGGTCTCCAGCCAGTACTCGGGCCTTGGGACCGACGCCGGCCGGCTCGTGAGCCTGGAGAACACGCGCATCCGCATCGATCAGTACATGAAGAATATCGAGATCGTCGACCAGCGGCTCCAGGTCATGGAGACGGACGTCTCGACCATCTTCGAGCTCGCCAGCACGTTCCGTACGCTGCTCATCAACGGACTCAACGTCGAGGGATCGTCCGATCTCGCCCTCAATTCGGCGGCGCAAGACATCCTGGCGCAGGTGGCGGGGTTCTTGAACGAACAGCAGGACGGCCGCTATCTCTTCGCAGGCACCGCCACCAACGTGCCCCCGGTGGACCTCAACGCCGCCGGCTTCACCTCTCCGCCGCCGGTCTATCCGAGCACGGCGAACACCGCCTATTTCACCGCCAACAGCACCAGGCTCTCGGTCCGCGTGGATGACAATCTCGACGTCGCCTACGGCGTGACCGCGGACGAGACCGGCTTCGAGCAATTCATTCGGTCCCTCAAATTGGCCTCCACCGCGAACGTCGGCCCGCCTCAGGACCGCAACCGCCTCGAGGAGGCGCTGCGCATGGTGAACGAATCGCTGAAGACCATCCCGTTGATCATAACCAAGATCGGCGCCGCGCGGCGCACCCTCGAGGAGATTTCCGCCAAGCACAGCGAGTTCAATCTCTTCACCGAAGAGGCGATCGGGAAGATCGAGAACGTGGACGTGGCCGTGGCCATAACCCGGCTGACGACGGATCAGGTGACGCTCGAGGCCTCATACCTGACGATCGCGCGGCTCGCCAGCTTGAGCCTGGCTCAGTTCCTCTAGGCCGCAGGTCAATCTATAGTAATTTGAAGCCGAGGAAGCTCGAGAGGACGGAACAGGATGATGACACAGACCAACCCCTGCGCCCCCGAGAACCCGACTGCGGTGAGCACCCCGCCCGAGGCCGGCGCCGCAGCCGGCGAGGCGGTAACCGTCGAGACCCGGTTCGGCGCGATCACCTTCGACGCCAGCAACACCATCTACCTGCCCCGCGGCATCATCGGGTTTCCGCAGTTCCGGAGATTCGGCCTCGCCGCCATTCCCGATCCCCGGATGGGCCAGTTCAAGCTGCTGCAGAGCCTGGAGCGGATGGATCTCTCGTTCCTGGTTTTGCCCGTGCACCTCGACGGCCAGACCATCCTCGACACGGACGTCGACGAGGCATGCGCGACCGTGGGCGTCCACCGCGAAGACGCCGCCTTCCTCCTGCTGGTGACGCTCCGCAAGGAGGACGAGGGCATCAGCGTATCCACCAACGTGAGGGCGCCGATCATCCTCGACACCTCGAGCCAGGTCGCGCGGCAGTACGTGCTCCCCAACACCGACTACCCCATCCGCCAGACGCTCTGAGATCGCCCGGCGGGCCGCCGCGGCGCCCTCGCCCACGGCCTCCGCCGCCCGGCCTTCGCCGCCCCGGCCCAAGGCCGTGCCGGACCGAGGACGGCCGACTGTCAAGGGCCTGAAATTTATTTAAAATCAGCGTGTTGCGCCGTGACTATTAGCCATTGGATTAACGCCGGGTTCGGCGCGCGCGGAAGACCTCCGCTGCCCCGGGGCTTGCGCTGCGGCCGCTCAAGCTACGGCGCGCCCCGGCGCTCATCCTCGCGAGCGGCCCGTCGCGCCCGGCATCGTGGCACGGATCGCACCTCCCAGCCCTGCGGCTCGATGAGACAGATCGCAACAGCGGCAGCGGCAGCCACAGCGCCAGCGCCCGTCGCCC
>JAZGAE010000044.1:0-24333 GCA_036475545.1 Alphaproteobacteria bacterium | reverse complement strand
CTGCGGCAGCGGGCCGTGGGCCCTGGCGCCGGCCTGTTGGGCCGCCCGCGCCAAGGCCTCGAAGTCCACGTGGGCGGGGATGTCGGCCTCGCCCGGGTCGTCGAGCACGGCTGCATAGTCAGGCCGGCGCACCGCCTGGAGGGTCTCACCGATCGCGCTCGCGCCGTGGCCGTAGTCGATGATCAGCGCCGCGCCGCCCGAGGCCGCCAGGCGCGCGCCGATCTCGCCCGCCAGCCCGCGGCCCAAGGGAGACACCTCGAAGATACTTCCCGCAGGCGTCTCCTTTATCTCGCCCGCCGGCCCGCGGCCCAAGGGGGACACCCCGAAGACACTCCCCGCAGGCGTCTCCTTTATCTCGCCCGCCGGCCCGCGGCCCAAGGGGGACACCTCGAAGACACTCCCCGCAGGTGTCTCCTTTAGCCCCGGCGGCAGGAGACGGCTCAACGGTGTCTCCTTTGTCTCCTGTTGGAACCGGAATCGGCCGCTGTCGGCGTCGAACCCCACCAGCCGCTCGCGCCAGCCGGCATCGGTGCGCACCAGCTGGTGGACCGGAAGGGCGTCGAAGAACTCGTTGGCGATGACCAGGATCGGATGGTCGGCACCCGCCTCCGCGACGCCCGCCTCCGCGGCACCCGCCTCCGCGGCGTCGCCGGCCGCGGCCTGGGCGAAGGTCTGGTGCCAGCTGCCGCCCCGGCCCGCCAGCGCCCGGCGCTGGGCCGCGGTCAACGCCGGGCTGGTCTCGACCAGGCGCACCCGCGCGGCGGCCAGGAACGCGGGCCGCACGTGCGCTGCGTGGAGCACGTCGGCAATCAGCGTGCCGCGCCCGGGGCCGAGCTCGATCAGCGCGAACGGCTCGGGGCGGCCCATCTGCTCCCAGGTCGCGACGCACCACAGCCCGACGATCTCGCCGAACATCTGGCTCACCTCGGGCGCCGTGACGAAGTCGCCGCTCGCGCCGAAGGGGGGACGGCGCATGTAGTAGCCGTGCTGCGGGTGGCCGAGGGCCTGGGCCATGTACTCGGCCACGGTGATGGGGCCGTCCCGCTCGATTCGCCGGCGCAGGACCTCCCCGAGGGGGGTCACCCGGCCCGCCTCGGCGCCCGGGTGACGAGGTACAGCCCGAAGGCCGGCATCGCCATCTCGCCGCGGCGGCTCACCCGGCGCGCCTCAGCGCCCGCGCGACGAGGTACAGCCCGAAGGCCAGCATCGGCACGGTCAGCCACTGGCCCAGGGTGGTGCCGCCCGGAAGAAAGCCGATGTGGGCGTCCGGCGCGCGAAACAGCTCGACGGTCCCGCGGGCGAGCGCGTAGCCGACCAGGAAGGCGCCGCCGACGAGCCCCGGCCTGTCCAGCGCCCGGGCGCGGGTGGCGAGGACCCACAGCAGTATGAACAGCACCAGCCCCTCGAGCCCGGCCTCGTAGATCTGGCTGGGGTGGCGCGGCACCTCCCCGCCGCGCGGGAAGACGACGGCCCAGGGCACGTCGGTCGGGCGGCCGAACAGCTCGCCGTTGATGAAGTTGGCGATGCGCCCCAGCAGGATGCCGATGGGCCCGGCCGCGACGATGATGTCGCCGAAGGCGAGAAAACGTAAGCCGCGGCGCCGGGCGAAGATCGCCATGGCGACGACGAGCCCGATTATCGCCCCGTGAAAGGCCATGCCGCCGCGCCACACCGCGAAGATCTGGAGCGGATGGTCGAGGTAGTAGCCCGGGTTGTAGAACAGCACGTAGCCGAGCCGCCCGCCCACCATCGTCGCGATGATCGCCCACACCAGGAAGTCGTCGATGTGGTCCCTGGTGATCTTCCAGGGCGAGCGCCTGGCGAGCATGAGGCAGTAGCGCCAGCCGAAGATGAAGCCCGCGATCCAGGCCAGCGCGTACCAGCGGATCGCCAGCGGCCCGATCTCGATCGCGATCGGGTCGATGTCGGGAAATGGGATGGCGAGGATCATGGCGCCCCCGCGCCCGGCCGGCGGCCTTTGCCGGCGGCGGTCATCGGTAGGGATCGGACGTCGCCAGGTAGTCCCGCACGTAGCGGGTGACGCCGTCCTCGAGCGAGGTGAAGGGCCGGGCGTAGCCGGCGGCCCTGAGCCGCGTCATGTCGGCTTGCGTGAAGTACTGGTAGTTCGCGCGGATGTCGCGGGGCATGTCGACGTAGCGGATGTCCGGCTCCTTGCCCAGCGCCCGGAAGACGGCCGCGGCGAGGTCGGCGAAGCTGCGCGCCTCGCCGGTGCCGAGGTTGAAGAGGCCGCTCACCTCGCGGTTCTCGAGCAACCACAACAGCACGTCCACGCAGTCCCCGACCCAGACGAAGTCGCGCATCTGGCCGCCGTCGGCATAGTCGGGGTGGTACGACTTGAAGAGGATCGCGGGCAGCCCCGCGGCGGCGTTGGGATAGATCTGGGCCACCACGCTCTTCATGGCCCCCTTGTGGTACTCGTTGGGCCCGTAGGCGTTGAAGAACTTGAGCCCCGCCCATTGCGGCGGCGACGGCCTGCCCGCGCTCACCGTGCGGGCGACGCGGCGGTCGAACAGGTGCTTGCTCCAGGCGTAGGCGTTGAGGGGCGCGAGCCCGGCCAGCGCTTGCGGAGAGCCGTCGTCGACGAAGCCTCGCGAGCCGTCGCCGTAGGTCGCGGCGGAGGAGGCGTAGATGAACCGCACCAGCTGCTCAGCACACCACTCCCACAGCGACAGCGACAGCTCGAAGTTGGTCGCAATCAGCAGGTCCGCGTCGGTTTCCGTGGTCGAGGTCACCGCCCCCATGTGGAAGACGGCCTCGACCTCGCCGTCGTGGGCGTCGAGGAAGGGGAAGAGGTCTTCCGGCGAGACGAACTCGGCGACCTCGTGCTTGGCGAGGTTGCGCCACTTGTCGCCGCTGCCGAGCCAGTCGCAGACCACGACATCGCCGCGGGCCGCCAGGGCGGCCACCAGATTCGAACCGATAAATCCGGCACCGCCGGTGACAACGAGCATGGAACGCCTATCCCTTGGGCGCTGTTATAGGGCCGCCCCAAATGTGCCGCAAGCGCTCACGGTTGCGCCCGCCGGGGCCCGGCCCGATAATGCATGCACACGCCGTTGAAGGGGACGGAAGATGCAGACTGATAACCGGCTGCTCGACGATTTCGCGCGCGTCGCCAGCGGCGCCGTCGGCACCCTGGTCGGAGTCAAGGACGAGGTGGAGGTCCTGCTTCGCCAGCAGTTCGAAAAGATCCTCGGCAGGATGGAGCTGGTGAGCCGCGAAGAGTTCGAGGCGGTCAAGGCGATGGCCGCCAAGGCCCGCGCCGAACAGGAGAAGCTGGTCGCCCGGATCGAGGCCCTCGAGGCCCGACTCGCCGCCGCGCCGCGCAAGGCGCGGAAACCCGCCGCCAAGGCCGGGGCGCGGAAGGCGAAGCGCGGCGCCGACAAGCCCCGTTCCGAATAGGGCTCCTTCATGCGGGGGCGTCGCGTCCGGCGCCCCGACGCTCCCTTCACCGTTCGGCCAAGCCGATAGGGCAACCGGCCAAGCCGGCAGGGCAACCGGAAGGGCGCGCGCGAGCAGCGCGCAGGGGCCGAGTCGCGCGCTCGATGCGGGCGGAACCGGGGCCGCCGGGACGCGCAAGGCGCGGAAACCCGCCGCCAAGGCCGGGGGGGCGGAATTGGGCCTCGCAGCGTGATTCGGGTGTTGCGCAAGGACCGGCGTTCTGGCAACTTACCTTCTCTAGTGTTTTGACCGCTCCGCCGCCACAATATGTGGAAGGGGACGTCCGGCCGCGGCGCTCTAGTCCCGGCCCAGGACGGCATGTCGGCGGGAGAAGGGCTCGCGACATGGCAACTCTCTCCATTGAGGCCCGCAGAACGCTCCAGAACCCCCTCGACCTCGTCGAGGAAATGGCGGGCGCGAACGACTGGCCCTTCCAGCGCACCAGCGAGCAGGAACTGGTGGTGGAGGCCGGGGGGAGCTGGTGCACCTACCGCCTCTATTTCGGCTGGGTCGAAGAGATCGGCACCATGCAGTTCTCGGCCCTGTGCGACATGCGGGTGCCGGAGGCGAAACGCGAGGCCGTCTACGCGTTGCTCGCGCTCATCAACGAGCGGCTCCTGCTCGGCCATTTCGACCTCGCGGGCGAATGCGGGCAGCCGGCCTTCCGCCACGCCATGCTGCTGCGCGGCGTGCGCGGAGCGAGCGTCGAACAGCTCGAGGACCTGGTGGACATCGCGGTCAGCGAGTGCGAACGGTTCTACCCCGCCTTTCAGTTCGTCCTCTGGGGCGGCAGGAGGGCGTCCGAAGCCATTGACGCCGCGCTGCTCGAAACCGTCGGCGAGGCCTGAGCCCCATGCCCGCTCCCCTGCTTCTCGTCGGCTGCGGGAAGATGGGCGGAGCCTTGCTCCGGGGATGGATCGGGCACGGCGTCGCCGCCGCGTCGATCACGGTCGTCGAGCCTGACGCTTCGGCCCGCGAGCAGGCGCGCCGCGCTCACGGGGTCGAGGCCGTGGCCGCGGCGGACGGTCTCGCCGCGGACTATCGCCCGGCGGCCGTGGTGCTCGCCGTCAAGCCTCAAGTCATGGACGAGGTCCTGCCCCCTCACCGGCGCTTCGCGGAGACGGGCGCGGTCTTTCTCTCGATCGCCGCCGGGCGGACGATCGCATCGCTCGAAAGGCATCTGGGGCGGGAGGCCGCAATCGTGCGCGCCATGCCCAACACGCCGGCCGCGATCGGCCGCGGCATCACGGCGGCCTGCCCGAACGAGGCCGCAGGCTCCGCCCAACGCGAACTGTGCGAGGGCCTCTTGGCCGCGGTCGGCGAAGTCGTCTGGCTCGAGGACGAATCCCTCATGGACGCGGTGACCGCCGTCTCGGGAAGCGGCCCGGCCTACGTGTTCCTCCTCGCCGAATGCCTGGCCGAGGCCGGCGTCGAGGCGGGACTCGACCCCGATCTTGCCATGCGGCTGGCCCGCGCCACCGTCGCCGGAAGCGGCGAGCTGCTGGGGCAAGCGGGCGAGGCGCCGCGGATGCTGCGGGAGGCGGTCACCAGCCCCGGCGGGACCACCGAGGCGGCCGTTGAGGTGCTCATGGGCGATCAGGGGTTGCGGTCGCTGATGTCCCGCGCCGTGGCGGCGGCGGCGAAGCGCTCCCGGGCCCTTTCAGGCTAAGCCACGACGCCCGGGGCCACGGGGACACCCGACCCCCGGTTTTTTCTGCGAACGCCCGCACGGGGGGAGCGTGCGGCCCAGGATTGTGCGCTGCGGCATGAGGGTCGGCGACCCCACCGCCGGCCCGGCCGATGGCGCGGCCACTGGCAGGTGATCCGCAAGATACTTTGGAATCTACTGGCCCGCCCACCAGAAAACTTGTGTTGCACTGCAAAAAACGCGTTGACGCAGGGGCTCCGGCCAGCTATTTTTTGTGCACTGCAATATGCCCCTCGGCGCAATCGTAGGAGATCAAGAATGGCCAAGACCCCGATGTCCCTTTTCGATGTTGACGTAACCAAGTTCCTCTCGGGCACCAGCATTCCGAGTATCAACTTCGAGGCCGCGATGGCGAGCCAGCGCAAGAACTTCGAGGCCCTTGCCCAGGCCAATAAGCTGGCTCTCGAGGGCGCCCAGGTGTTCGCCCGCCGCCAGGGCGAGATGATGAGCGAGGGCGCCGAGGTTTTCTCCGGCGCGCTCAACAAGCTGGTGTCCGCCGGCTCCTTCGAGGACCAGGCGGTGAAGCAGGCGGAGTTCGCCAAGACCGCTTACCAGAAGGCCCTGGCCAACTTCTGGGAGCTGGGCGAGCTGGTCAACAAGTCCAACAGCCGCACCTTCGGGATCATCAACAAGCGCGTCACCGACACCCTCGACGAGGTCAAGACCGTGGTGTCGGCCGGCCCCTCCGGCGAGTAACGGGCCCGCTTCGACCCGGTTCGATTTCTTCCCCCAAAGGCAACGAGACTCGACTAGGGCCGCCCCCAGGGCGGCCTTCTTTTTGGAGACTCAGATTGAGTACAGACCCTAGAGCGGCAAGCGCAACGAGACGCGCAATCCGCCGTGCGGCGAGTCGGCGAGCCTGATATTGCCGCCGTGGCGCCGCACCACGTCTCGGGCGATGGTGAGGCCGAGGCCGACGCCGCCGGTGTCCAGGTTGCGCGAGGGATCCAACCGATAGAAGGGCCTGAAGACCGCTTCGCGCTGGTCGGGGCGGATTCCGGGCCCGTCGTCATCGACCAGAATCTCGATGTGGCCGTCACGGCGCGCCGCTTCGACCCAGACGTGGTCGGCGTGGCGGTCCGCGTTGGACAGGAGATTAGCGAGGCAGCGCTTGAAGGAGGCCGACTGCAACGGCACGGTGATGCCTTTCTCGAGCGCCAGGGCCACGTCGCTGCCGCTGCGGCGAAAGCCGCCCACCACCTCCTCGATCAGGCCCGAGAGGTCCGTCTCTTCGGACGCCTCGGTGCTCTCGCCGCGGGCGAAGGCAAGGTAGCCCTCCACCATCTTTTCCATCTCGGCGAGGTCGTCCTTGAGCGCCTGTATCTCGGCGTCGTCCCCCAACATGGCGAGCTCCAGCTTCATGCGCGTGAGCACCGTCCCGAGATCGTGGGACACACCCGCCAGCATCTCGGTCCTCTGGTCGATCTGGCGCCGGATGCGCGCCCGCATCAGCTTGAAGGCCGCCGCCGCCAGGCGCACCTCGGAGGCACCCTCGGGCTTGAATTCCGGAACGTCGTGGCCCTTGCCGAAACTGTCGGCGGCCTCGGCAAGCCGGCGGATGGGCTTCACCTGGTTGCGCATGAAAACGGTGGCGACGGCGAACAAGACCAGCGAGGTGCCGACCATCCACATCACGAAGATGTAGGTGGTGGAGCTGAACAGCCGCTTGCTGTGGGTGGTCACCTTGAGAACGGCGCCGTCGAGCTGCACCAGGATATTGACCTGTTCCTGCTCGGGTCGCGGGTCGATGAGATACGGCCGCCGCACGTATTCCTCGAGCGCCTCGGCCAGCTTCCGCTCGAGCAGGCTGCGCCCCAGCGGCGGCGCATCGGGCAGGGTTGCACCTTGGCGCAGGGAGATGATGAGCCCGAGGTCGCGATAGGCCCGGGTTTGGATCCAGCCCAGCTCCTCTGCGTCGGGATAGCGGCTCATGGTGTCGATGATCTGGGCGATTTCACCGGCGAGCGCCGAGGACAGGCGCCAGGAGATCGTTTGCCAGTGGCGCTCGTAGAAGATGATGGTCACGACCACCTGCAGGAGGATGAGCGGGGTGACGATGATGAGCAGCGAGCGCCCCAGAAGGGTGCGCGGCAGGAACCGTTTCAGTCCGCTCTTGACGTGGCCGAGCACGGCGCTTCCCCCGGGCCTCAGCCTGGCCTCAGCACGTAGCCCTTTCCCCGCACCGTCTGGAGGTAACGGGGAATCTTCGGATTGGGCTCGATCTTGCGCCTAAGCCTGGTGACCTGGACGTCGATGGTGTGGGCCTGGCCCTTGATGCGGCACCGCTCGCTCAGTTCCTCGCGCGAGAGCGGCGCCCCGGCGTTGAGCGCCAGCGCCTTGAGAAGGCTGGCCTCGGAGGACGTGAGGTGGACCGGCTCCGAGTCCAGGGTCAACTCTTCGCGGGCGAGATCGAAGGAATACGCGCCAAGCCGCACCTCGCCGGGCGGCTCCGCCGCGGCGGGGACGCGCCTCAAGATGCTCTGGATCCTGAGCAGCAGCTCGCGCGGCTCGAACGGCTTGGTCAGGTAATCGTCCGCGCCCGTCTCCAGGCCGCGGATGCGGTCGACCGACGCGCCCATGGCCGTCAACAACAGGATCGGCACATCGATCGAGTCGCGCAGCGCACACGAGAGGTCCAGTCCCGACTCTCCGGGCATCATCACATCGAGGACGATGAGGTCGAAGGCGAGGCTCCTAAGCTTGGCCCGCGCCCCGGCCGCGTCCACCACGGTGGTGACGCGGTAGCCGTTCTCGAACAGATACTTGCGAAGCAGCCCGCGCAGCCGCGAGTCGTCGTCGACCACGAGGATGTGCGGCATGTCGGTGATCATGGCGGAATTATACAACCCGCCGCGCCCCGCGTCGCGCCCCTGCGCGGCTAGGGCCCGTGCGGCGCGGTCCGCCGCCCCACCTGGCGCCGGTCCTCCTCGTCGATGATCCCGAGCAGGACCTTGCGGAACCCCTCGACCGCCTCGGCCCCGGCCTGGCGGTAGGCCAGCGCCAGGCGTTCGCGCTGGTTCTGGGAAAGCTGGCGCTCGAGGTCCACCCCCTTGGGGGTGAGATCGAGCAGGCGCTGGCGGCGGTCGCGGATGCCAGGGCGCTGGGTGATGAAGCCCTCGCGCACGAGCTGGCCCAACACCCTGGACAAGCTTTGTTTGGTGATCCTGAGAATCCGCAGAAGCTCGGAGACGCTAATCCCCGGATTGCGGCCGACGAAATAGATCACCCGGTGGTGGGCGCGGCCGAACCTGTGCCCGGCGAGGATGGCGTTCGGCTCGGTCGTGAAGTCGCGGTAGGCGTAAAACAGGAGCTCCATGCCCTGGCGCAGCTCCTCGTCGCGCAGGAACAGGGGATTGACGCTCGATTTTAAGTCAGCCATGTTGACTTATATGGCGCCGAAAGCTACCGTCCGCAACGCTCTTGTAGCATATTATCCCGCTCAGGTGTGGGCTCGGGAGCCTCATTCCGAGGCCGGCCCACCCCCTGGAATGGCGTGGCGATGACGTTGATCCCCTACGACGACCGCGACGGCGTGATCTGGTTCGACGGCGAGACCGTGCCGTGGCGCGAAGCCAAGATCCACGTGCTGACCCATGGGCTTCATTACGCGAGCTGCGTTTTCGAGGGGCAGCGGGCGTACGGCGGCAAGATCTTCAAGCTCCGCGAACACAGCGAGCGCCTGCACAAGTCGGCCGAGGCCCTCGGCTTCGAGCTGCGGTATTCGGTGAACGAGCTTGACGAGGCAAGCCGCGAGGTGGTCGCCGCCCAGGAGATCGCCGACGGCTACGTCCGCCCGGTGGCGTGGCGGGGCAGCGAGATGATGGCGGTCTCGGCCCAGCACGCCACGATCCACACCGCGATCGCGGCCTGGCCGTGGCCGCCGTACTTCAGCACCGAGGCGCGTCTCGATGGGGTGCGCCTGGCCACCTCGAAGTGGCGGCGGCCGGCGCCGGACACCGCGCCTGTCCAGAGCAAGGCGGCCGGGCTTTATATGATCTGCACGCTTTCCAAGCACGCCGCCGAGGCGGCCGGTTACGACGACGCCCTGATGCTGGACCACCGCGGGCTCATCGCCGAGGCCACCGGGGCCAACATCTTCCTGGTGATCGACGACGAGCTCCACACGCCCACTCCCGACTGTTTCCTCGACGGGATCACGCGGCGCACGGTGATCGAGCTGGCGCGCGCGCGCGGCATCGAGGTGGTGGAGCGGGCGATTCCGCCCGACGAGCTCGAGAAGGCGCAAGGCGTGTTCCTGACCGGCACCGCCGTCGAGGTGACGCCGGTCAAGGAGATCGACGGTCGCAGCTTCGAGGTCGGCGCCGTCATCCGCGACCTCGTCGAGGACTACGACCGCCTGGTGCATTCGACGGAGGACGAGGCGGTGAGCGCGGCGTGAGGGCGGCCGGCTGAGCCGGGCGTTCTATTTCTTCCGCCACCGGTCCGCGGCCTGGTCGTCGGCCTCGCGGGCCTCGACCCACTCGGCGTCGGCCCCTTTCTCCTCCTCTTTCCAGAAGGGCGCCTTGGTCTTGAGCCAGTCGATCAGGAACCGGCAGGCCTCGAAGGCGGCGTCGCGGTGGGCGGAGGCGGCCGCCACCAGCACGATGTTATCGCCGGGCTCGAGCCGCCCGTAGCGGTGGATGATGAGGCTGGCCTGCAAGGGCCATCGCCGGTTCGCCTCGGCCTCGATCTCGGCGAGTTTCTTCTCCGTCATGCCGGGATAGTGCTCCAGCGTCATGGCGCGAATCGCTTCGCCCTCGGCCATGTCGCGCACGAGGCCGACGAAGGCCGCCACGCCGCCGACGCGGTGGCTCACGCGCCCGAGCTTCTCGATCTCCCGGCCTACGTCGAAGTCTTCCCGTTGCACGCGGATCATGGCCTGCGCCTCACAGCCGGTCAGCCGCCGGTGACCGGCGGGAACAGCGCGATCTCGTCCCCCGGCCGCACCGGGTGGTCGAGCCGCGCGTACTCCTGGTTCACGGCGACGCGCACGACGGAGAGATCCGCCAGCGCCTCGGCGAAAGGAGGCCCGCGGCCCTTCAGCCATTCGATGAGCGAGGCCACGTCGGCGACCTCCGCCGGCGGCGCCACCTCCTCCTCGGCGATGCCGGTCTTGGTCTTGAGCCAGGCGAAGTAGACGATCTTCACGTCATCACCTCGCTGAAGGGGAGGAAGTCCACCAGATCGCCGGCCTCGATCTCGCTCACTCCCTCGCCCACCTCGATGAGACCGTCGGCCTCGACCATCGAGGTCAAGATCCCGGAGCCGGCCTTGGGAAACTTGTGCGCCACCAGCCGGCCGGCGCCGTCTCTCACGAGCCGCGCGCGAATCCACTCGCGGCGATTGGCCTTCTTAGTGTAGGCGAAGGCGGTCGGCACCCGGAAGGTGAGGGGATCGACCTCGTCGCACCCCGAAAGCCGCAGGATCGCGGGCCTTGCGAAGCGCACGAACGTCACCATCACCGCCACCGGGTTGCCGGGCAATCCGATGAAGGCGACATCGCCGCGCTCGGCCCGGACTTGGCCGAAGGCGATGGGCCGGCCCGGCTTGATCGCGAGGCGCCAGAAATGAAGGCTCCCCAGCGCCTCCACCGCGGCGCGAACGTGATCCTCGTCGCCGGTGGAGACGCCGCCCGAGGTGATCAGCAAGTCGTGGTCGCGGCTCGCCGCGGCGATCGCGTCGCGGATGTCCTCGAAGCGGTCGGGAAGGATGCCCAAGTCCGTCACCCGGCACCCCATGCCGTCCAACAGCGCGATGAGCCCGTAGCGGTTGGAGTCGTAGATGCACCCATCGGGCAAGGGCCTGCCGGGCTCGACGATCTCGTCGCCGGTGGAGAAGACCGCCGCCCGGAGCGGCTCGTGGACCTCGATCTCGGTGCGGCCGACCGACGCCGCGAGCCCGATGTCCTGGGGCCGCAGCCGCCGGCCCCGGTGCAGCACGACCGCGCCCGAGCGAATATCCTCGCCCTTGCGCCTGCGGTTGGCGCCGCGCCTTATCCCGGGGGGCACGATCACGTCCCCCCCCTCGGTCCGGCAGTCCTCCTGCATGAGCACCGTGTCGGGGCCGTCGCCGTTTTCGGCCCGGGGCATGGGGGCGCCGGTGAAGATGCGATAGGCCGCGCCGCGGCGCGCCGCGCGTCCCAACGGGTGGCCGGCGACGATGTGGCCCGAGACCTTCAGGCGCGTGTCCGCCTCGGGCTCGAGGTCGTCGAAGAAGACCGCGAAGCCGTCCACCGCGGCGTTGTCATGGGGCGGCACGTCGCCGGGCGCCGTCACGTCCTCGGCGAGCACCCGGCCGAGCGCCGCGCCCAGGCGCACCCTTTCCGTGCCGGTAATGGGCGCCAGCCTGGACCGCAGAATCTCGAGCGCCCGCTCCGAGCTCATGAGTTCGCCGCCGAAGGCGAAGCAGTCGTCGTGAAGCTGGGCCATGGATCACGCCGCCTTCAACCCGCAGTGGGAAATGATGAAGCGGGCGATCCTGGCGGCCTCATCGAGCCCGAAGCGCGGAATCCCCGTCTCCGGCATGGCCACGTCGCTGGCGATGGCCACGATATGGGGGTCGTCCGGGTAGAGGAGCGGCTTGCCGTTGGCCTGCCTGTGGACCTCGATCTTGGCGTGGGGATAGGCCTTGAAGCCCTCGACGAGAAGCAAGTCCACCGGCGTCATCATGCGGATGAGATCCTCGAGGCTGGCCTCCGGCTCGCCGAGGTTCTCGTGAATGAGCGCCCAGCGCTTGACCGAGCTCACCAGCACCTCGGCGGCACCTGCGGCGCGGTGGACGTATGAATCCTTGCCGGGCTTGTCGATGTCGAAGGTGTGGCTGGAGTGCTTGAGCGTGGAGACCCTGAGCCCCATTCCGATCAGCTCCGGCAGCAACCCGGCGATCAACGTGGTCTTGCCGCTGCCGCTCCAACCCGCGATCCCGAAGATCCTCATGGCCCTCCAGCCCCAGAATCGGCTACAGCCCTCGATGCACGTTCGCCCGCGCCCCCAACAACAAGATTTGGCGTAGGGCCCGGAAAATCAACCGGTGCGGCGCGGGAGGTCCGCGCTCTTCGGGGCCTTCTCGCGGCCGGAGCGGATCATGTGGGCGAACCCCGAGCGGAAGTAGCTGTAGCCCGTGACCAGCGTCAACAGGGCCGCGCTCCAGAGCCCGATCTCTCCGATCAGGATGGCAGGGATGACGTCGGGGCTGGCGTCGCCGACGATGAAAAACCCCATGGCGAACATCTGGATCGTGGTCTTCCATTTGGCGAGCCGGCTCACCGGCACGCGGACATTGAGGCCGGCGAGAAACTCCCGGAGGCCCGAGACCATGATCTCGCGGGACAGGATTATCAGTGCCGGGATCACCGTCCACCCCGTGATCCGGTCGAAGGCGACCAGCAGCAGGATGACGGACGCGATCAGCAGCTTGTCGGCGATGGGGTCGAGGAAGCGTCCGAGCATGGAGTGCTCGCGGCGCAAGCGGGCGAAATATCCGTCGAAGTAGTCGGTCACGGCGGCCGCGGAGAACACGGCGAGAGCCGCCCATCTCGCCGTGTCGCCTTCGATGTAGAAAAGGGCGACGATGACCGGAATGGCGGCGATGCGCGACAGCGTCAGGAGATTCGGCAGGTTGGTGATCATTCCGCCGTTCCTAGAGTCCCGCGCCCGGCGGCGCGCTGGAACGGGACCTCTCTCTGCGAGAGCCGCGACGACAGGCCCGCCGCGGCCGTCTATCGGCTGTCATGGAAGTGGTCATAAATCCTCTTGGCTACCGTGTTGCTGATGCCTGCGACCATCTCGAGGTCGGCCAGCCCCGCGCGCGCGACGCCCCGGGCGGAGCCGAAATGATGCAGCAGCGCCCGCTTGCGCCGGGCGCCGATCCCGGGGATCTCGTCCAGGATCGATCGGCCGATGGCCTTGGACCGCTTCGCCCTGTGCGCCCCTATGGCGAAGCGGTGGGCCTCGTCCCTGAGACGCTGTAGAAAATACAGCACCGGGTCTTGGGGGTCGAGGCCGAAGGGCGGGCGCCCGGCCAGGTGAAAGCGTTCCCGTCCGGCCCTGCGGTCGCGCCCCTTGGAAATGGTGACCACGGGGATGTCGGCAAGGCCGAGGTCGGCGAGCGTGTCCTCGGCGGAGGAAAGGTGGCCGCGGCCGCCGTCGATGAGGACGAGGTCCGGCCAGGCGCCCCCGGCGCGTTCCGGGTCCTCCCTGAGCGCCCGCGAGAAGCGGCGGGTCAGCACCTCGCGGATCATCGCGTAGTCGTCGCCCGGCGAGGGCCGCCCATCGCCGCCGGCCGCGCCCGGCGCGTGCTGCGCCTCGGCCCCGGCCTTACCCAGGGTCTTGATGGTGAACTTGCGGTAGGCGCTCTTGTCGAGTCCCTCGGGCCCGGCCACGATCATGGCGCCGACCGGGTAGGCGCCTGAGATGTGGCTGTTGTCGTACACCTCGATACGCGCCGGTGCGGCGTCCAGCCCGAAGGCGCTTGCGACCCCTTCCAGGAGACGGCGCTGCGAGGCGCTCTCGGACATGCGGCGGCCCAGGGCCTCGCTGGCGTTGTTCAGGGCATGGTCGACGAGCTTGCGCTTCGGCCCCCGCTGCGGACAGACGAGGCGCACCCGGCGTCCGGCGGCGACGCCCAGCGCTTCGCCGCGCAACCGCTGATCCTCCGGCTTGTGGCTCAACAGCACCAGTTTGGGCGCGGTCTTGTTCTCGTAGAACTGGCCGAGGAAGGCGGCGAGCACGGCGGCGGCGGGCACCTGCTTGTCGTGCCTCGGGAAGTACGCGCGGTTGCCGTAATTGCGCCCGCCCCGGAAGAAGAAGACCTGGACGCAGGTTTGCCCCGCCGCCTGATGGGCGGCGATGACGTCCACGTCGTCGAGCGAGGGCAGGTTGATGTCCTGGTGGGCCTGGACCTGGGTGAGGGCCCGGATGCGGTCGCGGAAGAGGGCCGCGTGCTCGAACTCCAGCGCTTCGCTCGCCTCCTGCATGTCGCGGGCGAGCGCCTCTTGGATCCTGCCGCTCTTGCCGGAAAGAAAGCCGCGGGCCTGCGCCACCAGCGCGTCGTAGTCCTCGCGGCCGATGCGGCCCACGCAGGGCGCGGAGCAGCGCTTGATCTGATAGAGGAGGCAGGGACGGGTCCGGCTCTCGAACACGGTGTCCGAGCAGGAGCGCAAGAGAAACGCGCGCTCCAAGGCGGCGAGCGTTTCGGTGACCGCGCCCGCCGAGGCGAAGGGGCCGAAGTAATACCCCTTACGGCTGTGCGTCCCCCGGTGCTTGGTGAGCTGGGGGAAGGCGTGGTCGCGGGTGATCAGGATGGAGGGAAAGGACTTGTCGTCGCGCAGCAGCACGTTGTAGCGCGGCTTGAGCCGCTTGATGAGGTTGCTCTCCAGCAGCAGGGCCTCGACCTCGGTGTGGGTCGTGACCACCTCGAGCTCGGCCGTTTCCGCCACCATCCGCTGCAACCGCGTGGCAAGCTTGCCGGCTTGCGCGTAGCTCGCGACGCGCCGCTTGAGGCTCTTCGCCTTGCCGACGTAGAGGGCCTCGCCCCGGGAGTCCAGCATGCGGTACACGCCGGGCGCGGATGGCAGCGCCTTGAGCGCGGCCCGAATCACGGCAACGCCGCGCCCGCCCGGTTCCTCGCGGGGGACCGTGCCGCCCGCCGTCCTGCGCGCCGTCGGCTTGCCCGGAGTTCGGGCCCGGCCGGCGCGATCCCGGCCGATCGCTCGTGATCCGGAAGCAGGGGATGATCGTTCAGGCGAGCTCATGGCAGACGTTTCGAGTCAGGATGGGGCCGGGGCCGATGTCGCCGCGTGAACGGCCGCGCCTAACCCTTTGATATGGTACGAAAAAGGAACTTGCAAAACAGAATATCCACGAAAGCTGGGGATAAGTTTGTTGATAAGGCCGCCGCGCCTCGCTTCATTCCAAGTCAAAGCTGCGGTTTCTTCGGATTGCCGAATAATTAGGCACTTTTCCTAAGGAATTGATTTTCCGACAATAAACAAATGTCAACTGTAAAGAAATTTGCCGGGAATTGGAGCACGCGACCAATCGAAGCGATGACCAGCGGAGCGAACCCGCTCTGTGTACAACTTCCTACCCGCCGATCGGCCTTCGCCGACTAAAAAATCGAGTTATATCACCCTTCTGGGCGTTTCCCTCGGCGACATCGCGTGGCGACGGCGCCGGACCGGGGACCCTTCCGCGAGCGATGCGCTCCACCTGATACGCCGCGCGCGGAAGGTGCCTATTCCACGACGATCTCGCCATGCTCGCCCTGGGCCCATCCCAGGTGCTGGCCGCCGTCCAGGGCGATCATCTGGCCGGTCATGGCCGGTGCCGACAGGATGAATCGCACGGTACGCCCGATCTCGTCCAGGGTGGCGGCGCAGCCCAGCGGCATGGACCGGTACTGCTCCTCGAACTGCTCCTGGGTCTGGCGCTCGCTCGGCAGCGTCGGGCCGGGCCCGATCGCGTTGACGCGGATCCTGGGGGCCAGCGCCAGCGCGAGCGTCCGGGTCAGCGCCCACAATCCTGCCTTGCTGACGGTATACGAGGTGAAGTAGGGCGTCAGGTTCCAGACCCGCTGGTCGATAAGGTTGATGACATTGCCGCAAGTGTCCTCGGGCAACTGGGCGGCGAAGGACTGCATCAATACGAAGGGCGCGCGCAGGTTGACCTCCATGTGTTGGTCCCAAACCTCGCGGCCCGTCGTCTCGGGCGTGTCCACCTCGAAGCGCGAGGCGTTGTTGACGAGGCAACCCAGGTCGCCGAGGGCGTCGCGTGCCCGCGGCACCAAGGCCTGAACCTCGTCCTCACGGGCGAGATCCGCGGAGAGCGCCACGGCCCGGCCGCCGCCGGCGGCGATGTCGTCTACCACCGCCTCGGCCTCCTCCCTCGAGCGGTCGTGGTGCACCGCGATCGACCATCCGTGGCGGGCGAGATCCAAGGCGATGGCGCGGCCGATGCGACGCGCCGCGCCGGTGATCAACGCGGTCTGCGGCGCCGGCTTGAACTCTGCTGGTTCGGCCATGGGCAAAGAATGGGTGAGTCGCCGGGCGGCTGCAAGGGGGCCTCAGGGCAATCCGGCGGCGGCGGGGCCGCCCCCCGGAACCCCGTAGTACTGGACCGCGACGTAGACGCCATAGGCGATAAGAAAAAGCCCCGCCTCGCCGCGCGAAATTCTCCAGCCCCTGATCATTACCGGCAGCAGGACGACGGTGACGGCCAGCATGATCCACAGGTCGAAGAGCCTGATCTTGTCCGCCACCGACACCTCGCCGGCGAGCGCCGCCGCGCCCATGACGCCCAGCAGGTTGAAGACGTTGCTGCCGATGACGTTGCCGATCGCCACGTCCGCGTGCCTGCGTACGGCCGCCACGACGGAGGTGGCGAGCTCGGGCAGCGACGTCCCCACCGCCACCAGGGTGAGGCCGATGACCGCCTCGGAGACCCCCACGGCCCGCGCCAGCCCGACGGCGCCCAGCACGAGCAAGTTGGCGCCCGCCACCAGCGCCACGATGCCGCCCGCCACGACCGCGACCGCGACCCAGCCGCGTCCCGGCACGTCCGCGACCTCTTCGGCCTCGCGGATGTGGAGCTCGGCCCCGGGGTCGGCCTCGCCGCCGGCGCGCTCCGTGCGGTACGAGTATCCGACGAAGAGGACGAGCAGCAGCAGCAGCCCTGCCCCCTCCCGGGCATCGAAGGCTCCGAACCACGCCATCCCCACGAACACCAAGGTGGCGGCCAGAAGTGCGGCACCGCCCCGGTAGACCGATTGGGGCTTGCAGGCGAGGGGATAGATGAGGGCGGAGACGCCAAGGACGAGCAGGATGTTGGCAATGTTGCTCCCCACCACGTTGCCGACGGCGATGTCGGGATTCCCTTCGAGCACGGCGTCGACGCTCACCACCAGCTCCGGCGCCGAGGTGCCGAAGGCCACCACGGTGAGGCCGATGACGAGGGCCGAGACGCCCAGCCGCCGGGCCATCGAGACCGACCCCCGCACCAGCGCTTCCCCGCCGAGGAACAGCAGGATCAGCCCGGCTACCACCTGGATAAGGAGACTCATGACGACCGTCTCACCGCTGGTGCGCGGGCGGGTGGTTACCCGCGCGGACTGGACCCCGAGGGCCCGGCTCGGGCGCCGCGGCAGGCCTTTAGAGCACTATCGGATAAGATGGAACCATTTGACCGGGATGAATTTGCGTCGTGGCTAGGCGCGCTTCGCATGGCGATGTGGGTCATCGGCAAAGATGCGCAACGACGCCACGGCGCAAAAGCACCCGGCCTTCGGTGGGGCAAATCGGCTCCCCGGGTTCGTTGCGGCGCTCGCCCGATGCACCACATCGCGCTTCGCACCGCGCCTGCCCGGAAAACCGATTTGCCACCATCAAATTGATCCCATCTTGTCGGATAGTGCTCTAGCTCAGGTCTCCGCCGCTTCCTGTTGCCCCGGGGGGATGTACCGCAAGACCATGTCGCGCAGCGTCACGATGCCCGCAGGCTCGCTCGCTTCGAGCACCAGGGCCCGCGACAAGCCGAATTGGACGAGCAGGCGGATGGCGTACCGGATGTCCATGTCGCCGTCCACGGTCACCACGGGCTTGGACATGATCTCGTAAACATTGGTGCGGTCGGGCGAGTGGTTCGAGGCCACCACCTTGGTGGCGATGTCGTCGATCACCACGATCCCGAACTCGTCGCCCTCGTGGCGCCGGTTGATGATGAGGGAGCTGACGCTGTCGCGGCGCATCAGCTCGATGGCCTCGCGCACGGTCGCCAGGCCGTCGATGGTCTTGACGTCGGTCGTCATGACGTCGCGAACCCGGACGTAGACTTTTTCGGTCATAACTCTTCTTCGATCTCGCTGCGGATGGTCTGGAGCTGCGATTCGAGGCCGACGGCGTCCTCGATATCCATCACAAAGGCGATGCCGCTTCCCGGTTTGCCACGGAAGTCTCCCGCTTCGGCGATGGTCTCGAGGATGTGGCGGCTCAAGTGCTCCTCCACCAGAAAGAGCGCCATGTCCCGCAGCCCCGTGAGGTCGAGGCCAAGGAACGTCTTGGGTGGGACAAGGCCCTCGCCCCGGGCGCTGGTGATCACGGTGCAGCCGGTGGCGCCCGCCTCGCGCGCCGCCTTGATGACATCATCCGTGATCTCGTCCTGGACCATCGCCATGATAAGCTTGAACTTCATCTACGCCTCCTCACCCCAGGGCGCGCCGCGTGGCCCGCCTCCACCACGCGCCGAGTTGAGCGTACCCCATGACGGTCATCATCGGAAACAGGCTGGCGAGGGCGATGAGACCGAACCCATCGATGAGCGCGCTTCGCCCGGGAATCATCGAGGCAAGCCCGAGCCCAAGGGCGGTTACCAGCGGCACGGTGACGGTCGAGGTGGTCACGCCGCCGGAGTCGTAGGCGAGCGGGATGATGGCGCGTCGGGCGAAGGCGGTCTGGACGATCACCACCACGTAGCCCGCCATGATGTAATAGTAGAGAGGCGTTCCCGTGACGATCCGGAACGTCCCGAGCGCCACGCCCACGGCGACGCCCACGGCCACGACGATGCGCAGACCGAACGGGCGCAGCGTCCCGCCCGAAGCCTCGCCGGCCTTGAGCGCCACGGCAATGAGCGCCGGCTCGGCGATGGTGGTGGCGAAGCCGATGGCGGCGGCGAACACGTAGATCCAGCCGTAGTGCTGCCAGCCCAGCCCCACGGCCTGAGCCGCGCCGCCGAGCGCTTGAGAACGCATGGTGAGCTGCACCGCCATGGTCTCGCCCAACGGAAACAAGGCGTGCTCGAGGCCGAGAAGGAACAAGGCCAGACCCACCACCACATAGGCGAAGCCGATGCACACCCGCCTCAGGTTCGGGATCCTGCGCCGCAGCACCAGGACCTGGAAGACAAACAGGGTCGCGACGATGGGCACCACGTCGAAGAACGTCGCCCAAAGCGTCTGGGCGAGGGTCACGGCCCAATCCACCGTCGCCTGCATCAGCCCAACATCCCGAAAGCGAGGACGAAGATGATCGGGGTCAGGCTGGCGAAGGCGATGAGCCCGAAGCCGTCGATGAGGGGGTTGCGCCCGCCGATCGCGGTCGACAGGCCGAGCCCGATGGCGGTGACCAGCGGCACGGTGATGGTGGAGGTGGCGACCCCGCCCGAGTCGTAGGCGATGCCGACGATCTCCGGCGGCGCGAAGGGGGTCATCGCCACCACCACGAAATAGCCGGCGATGATGAAGTGGTGCACCGGCCATCCCTTGACGATGCGGAAGACCCCGAAGGTGATCGCGACGCCGACCGCAAGCGCCACGGTGTAGCGAAGCCCCGAGGCGTAGGCGTCGATGGCCGCCTCTTCCCTTGCGATGAGCCCGGCCTCGGCGACCGTCTCGCCCGCCTTCCCGGCAACGGCGATGAGCGCCGGCTCCGCCACCGTGGTCGCGAAGCCGAGCGTGAAGGCAAAGATCAGCAGGAGCGTAAGGCTTCCCTTTCGGGCGAAGGAGTGCGCCAGCGCCTCGCCGATGGGAAACAGGCCCGCCTCGAGCCCCTGCACGAACAGCGCCAAGCCCAGCACCACCAATACGAGGCCCGCCGCGATGTCGGCCAAGTTGGGGATCGGCTGTTGCAACACGAAGATCTGAAAGAACCCGATGACGAGGACGATGGGGGCGAGGTCCCTGATCGCATTCAGGATCAGGCGGGCGAAGGAAAGCAGGCTTTGGCGCATCGGGGCTGGGGCGCTCGCGGGTCTCGTTCTCCTTCCGTTTGTAGCCGGTCCGCATCCGGCCCGCAAATCGGCTCGCACCACCGGTGGCCTTTCGATGCCATGACTTCACCGCCCGCCCCGGCGCAGTCCGTTCAACCTGACCGGATTATGCTCTAGTTTGCCTGTTCCGGCCTTGGGAGACGCCAGGCATGTTCGACTTCTGCGCCGTCGGCCACGTGACGAGGGACGTCATCCGCATCGCCGGGCGGCCCGCGCGACGGCAACCCGGGGGCGCGGCGCTCTACGCCGCCATGGCCGCCGCACGCCTCGGCCTTCGCACCGCCGTCGTCACCCGGATGAGGAGGGAGGACCAAGGCCCGCTGCTCTCCGGCCTGGAGGCGGCCGGCGTCATGGTCTTTTGCCGGCCGAGCCGCAGGACCAGCTTCTTCGAGAACATCTATCCGGGCCCCGACCCGGACCTGCGGGAGCAAGTGATCGGGCCGCCGGCGGACCCGTTCGCGCGCGTGGACCTGGAGGGCGTGAGCGCCCGCGCGTATCTTTTGGACCCCCGCACGCGGCGCGACGGCTTCGCGTCTTTCCTGAAGGTGGCAGCGGCGAAGCAAGCCCTGATCGCGCTGGAGGTTCAGGGGTTCGTGCGCCTGTTCACAGGGCCCCGCGCGCGGCCCGGCCAGCTCGAGAGGGAGATCGCGGGCTTCCGCTTCGTCAACGTGCTCAAGGCGGGCGCGGACGAGGCGGCGGCGCTCACCGGGGAGGGCGATGCGGAAGAGGCCGTGCGGCGGCTCGCCGCGCTGGGGCCGAGCGCGGCCATCGTCACGCTGGGGAGCCGCGGCTCGCTCGTCTTCGCCGAGGGCCGCCTCCACCGCATCCCCGCGTTCAGCCCCCGCAAGCTGGTGGACGCCACCGGCTGCGGCGACACCTACCTCGCGGGCTACGTCTACCGCCGCCTTCAGGGCGGCGGCCCGGAGCAGTGCGGGCGGTTCGCCGCGGCGCTCGCCACCTTGAAGCTGGAGCGCTACGGGCCCTTTACGGGATCGGCCGGAGACGTCGAGGCGCTGCTCTCAAAGGCCCGCGCGGCCGGGGTGTGACGCCCGGCTCGGGGACAGGGCCGATCCGGTCCCGCGCCCGCTTGCGGCCCGATGGATGAGCCGCCCGGGTCGGTCGCGTCAGTCCTCCGCCTTCGGCTCCAGCGCAAGCGCCGCCGAGTTGATGCAGTAGCGCTGCCCGGTGGGCTCGGGCCCGTCGTCGAAGACGTGGCCCAGGTGGGCGCCGCAGCGGGCGCACAGGACTTCCGTGCGGCCCATGCCATGGCTCGGGTCTTCTTGCGCCTCGACCGCCTCGCCTGCGACCGGCTCGAAGAACGACGGCCAGCCGGTGCCGGAGTCGAACTTGGCCTCGGACGTGAACAACGGCTGGCCGCAGCACACGCACCGGTAGGTGCCGGGCGTCTTGGCGGCGTGGTAGACGCCCGAAAACGCCGCCTCGGTGCCCTTCTCGCGGGTGACGTGGTACTGCTCGGGCGTGAGCTCCGCCCGCCACTCGTCTTCGGTTTTCTTCACCTTGTCGGTCATGGCTCGGACCTCTCGACTGAAATGGCCGGTGACGCTCGCCCGGGTCGCCGGCCTGTTGACTTGTCCGTCAACCGCCTGAAGGCTGGTCGGCCGGGAGTTCGAATGCAAGGCATGAGGCCGTGACGGGTTCGCTCACACGCCGCTGGCCGCGGTCGGTCAGCCAAGCGGTGGCGCTGCAGGAGGAGCTCCGCGCCAGGGTCGAGCGCCGCGACCGGCTTTCCCGCGTGCGCCACGTGGCCGGCGCCGACGTGGGCTTCGAGCAGGCCGGCGCCGTCACCCGCGCCGCGGTGGTGGTGCTGAGCTTCCCGGGCCTCGAGCTGGTGGACTGGGCGGTGGCGCGGCGCCGCACGCGGTTCCCTTACGTGCCGGGCCTGCTTTCCTTCCGCGAGGCGCCGGCGGTGCTGGCGGCGTTCAAGAAGCTGCGTGTCGCGCCCGACCTGCTGCTCTGCGACGGCCAGGGCATCGCCCATCCGCGGCGCTGCGGGTTGGCGAGCCATCTGGGGCTGCTGTTGGCGCTGCCCACCATCGGCGTCGCCAAGTCGCGCCTCACAGGCCACCACGGCGAGCCGGGGGCGGGCAAGGGGGACTGGACGCCGCTGATGGACGACGGCGAGACCGTGGGCGCGGTGCTGAGGACGCGGGCGGGTGTCAGGCCGGTTTACGTTTCCATCGGCCACCGGGTCGGCCTCGAGACCGCCATCGAGTACACGCTGCGCTGCACGACGCGGTTCCGGCTGCCGGAGACGACGCGGGCCGCCGACCGGCTGTCGCGCGGCCCCGCGCCGGGCGCGCCGCGGCACTAGAACGCTCTCCGCGCGCGGCGGCGCTCTCGCTTTTCCTTCTTGTGTTTCTTGAGCGCGCGCATTCCCGGCTTGCCGGCGCGCGAGCGCGGCCCGCCCACGCGCAAGCCCAGCTCGCGCTCCTCCAGGCGCCGGATCTCGTCGCGGAGCCGCGCCGCCTCCTCGAACTCCAGATCCGCGGCCGCGGCCTTCATGCGGGCCTCCAAATCCGCGAGATAGGATTTCAGGTCCTTGCCGACCAGGTGCACCACCTTGTCGTCGCCGGTCCCGACCGTGAAGTGGTCGGCCTCGTAGACGCTCTTGAGGATGTCCCGGATCGACTTCTTGACCGAGGCGGGTGTGATCCCGCGGGCGGCGTTGTAGACCACCTGCTTGTCGCGCCGGCGGTTGGTCTCGGAGATGGCGAACTCCATCGAGTCGGTCACGCGGTCGGCGTAGAGCACGACCCGGCCGTCGATGTTGCGGGCGGCGCGGCCGATGGTCTGGATGAGCGAGGTCTTGGAGCGCAGGAAGCCTTCCTTGTCGGCGTCCAGGATCGCAACCAGCGCGCATTCGGGGATGTCGAGCCCCTCGCGCAGCAGGTTGATGCCGACCAAAACGTCGAAGGCGCCGAGGCGGAGGTCGCGGATGATCTCGATCCGCTCCAGGGTGTCGATGTCGGAATGGAGGTAGCGCACCTTGAGCCCGGCCTCGTGCAGGTACTCGGTCAGGTTCTCGGCCATGCGCTTGGTGAGCGTGGTCACCAGCGCGCGCTGGCCCTTGGCGGCGGCCTCGGTGCACTCGGCGATGAGGTCGTCCACCTGGGTCTCGACCGGGCGGACGGTGCACTCGGGATCGATGAGCCCGGTGGGGCGCACCACCTGCTCGGTGATTACGCCGCCGGTGCGCTCCAGCTCCCACGGGCCCGGCGTCGCCGAGACGAAGACGGTCTGGGGGCGCATCAGCTCCCACTCCTCGAACTTCAGCGGCCGGTTGTCGAGGCACGAGGGCAGCCGGAAGCCGTACTCGGCGAGGGTGGACTTGCGCCGGAAGTCGCCGCGGTACATGCCGCCGAGCTGGGGCACGGTGACGTGGGACTCGTCGACGAAGAGGAGCGCGTCCTCCGGCAGGTACTCGAACAGCGTCGGCGGCGGCTCGCCCGGCGCGCGGCCCGTCAGGTACCGCGAGTAGTTCTCGATCCCGGCGCAGGAGCCGGTCGCCTCGATCATCTCCAGATCGAATCTGGCGCGCTGCTCCAGCCGTTGCGCCTCCAACAGCTTGCCGTCCCGGGTGAGCTCGTCGAGCCGCGCCTCGAGCTCGATCTTGATCTGCTTCACCGCCTGCTGGAGGGTGGGCTTGGGCGTCACGTAATGGCTGTTGGGGTAGACCTTGACCGCCGCCAGCTTGCCGGTCTTCTCGCCCGTCAGGGGGTCGAACTCGGTGACCGACTCGAGCTCGTCGCCGAACAGCGACAGGCGCCAGGCGCGGTCCTCCAGGTGGGCGGGGAAGATCTCGACCACGTCGCCGCGCACCCGGAAGGTGCCGCGCTGGAAGTTGGCGTCGTTGCGCCGGTACTGGAGCTCGACGAACTTGCGCAAGAGGGTCGTGCGCTCGACTCGGTCGCCGACGGCGAGCGGCACGGTCATGTTGGAATAGACCTCGGCGTCGCCGATGCCGTAGATGCACGAGACCGAAGCCACGATCACGACGTCGCGCCGCTCGAACAGCGCGCGGGTGGCGGCGTGGCGCATGCGGTCGATCTGCTCGTTGATCGAGGCCTCCTTCTCGATGTAGGTGTCGGTGCGCGGGACGTAGGCCTCGGGCGTGTAGTAGTCGTAGTACGAGACGAAGTACTCGACCGAGCTTTCGGGGAAGAAGGTCTTCATCTCGCCATAGAGCTGGGCGGCCAGCGTCTTGTTCGGCGCCAGGATCAGCGCCGGCCGGCCGAGGCGCGCGATCACGTGGGCCATGGTGAAGGTCTTGCCCGAGCCGGTGACGCCCAGGAGCACCTGGTCCCGCTCGCCGCGCGCGATGCCGGCCACGAGCTCGGCGATGGCCTCGGGCTGGTCGCCCGCGGGGCTGAACTCGGAGACGAG
>JAZGAE010000043.1:0-13144 GCA_036475545.1 Alphaproteobacteria bacterium | reverse complement strand
GCGAGCGCGAACGCGTCCTCCATCGCCATCACCTGTTTGGGGCCGTTCTCGGCTTGGGCTGCGCCGCCGTGCGACGTCATCATCACCCCCGGCGCGGCTGCGCCGCTGCGGGCCTCGGAGGCCGCCGACGCTATGGGGCGAGGGTAAAGAAACGGTGAACCCGGCCCGCTGGCGGCAGGGGCTCAGGCGCCGGCCTTGCCGGGCAAGGGGCCGCGCACGGGATAGGGCTTCCAGTCGGTGGTGCGCAAGCCGATCTCGCGGAACTGCCGGCCCTCCGGGTCCAGCACGTGGGCCGTGGTGTGCACCGCCTGGCCCTCTTCCACGGCCGTGATCAGCCACACGAACTCCGGCTCCCACACCGACTCGAGGTCGAAGGCCGAAGGTTGGGCGCCGTGTCCGGGGTGGGAGTGATAGAGGCCGATGATGCGCTCGGGCCCGTCGCCCAGCTCGCGCTGGACCTTGAGCCTGAGCTCCGGGTCCACCTCGAAGCGGTCGCGCCGCGCGCCCTCGGGCACCGCTTCGCCCGAGACGTTGGGACTCGCCACCAGGCGGGTGACCTCGAGGTCGGCGTTGCCGCGCGGCCGGCCCACGATGAACCCGCAGCATTCGCCGGGATACGCCGCCTCGGCGGCGTCGGCGATTTCCTTGAGCTGGGCGCGGGAGAGGAAGATCATTGCGCCGGATCGAGATCAATGGTCCCGAGAACCGCGCCGTCGCCGAGGTCCAGCACCAGGATCCGGCGGCCGCCGTCCCCGAGCCTCAAGCGGAGGACGAGCCGGCCATCCGCCACCGCCATGTCCTCGACCTCGGAGCCCGGGGGAAGGGCGACGTTCTTCGCGCCGAAGGCGGGCAGGTGCGCCGGCGCGAGGACGCCGGGCTCCGCACCGGCGGCGGCCTCGTCCTCGCCGGAGTCCGCGGTGAGCCGCTGGTAGATCGTGACGAAGACGACGGTGGTGCCGGCCACGATCAGGACGCCCATGAAGATCACGAGGGCCTTGAGTGCCTGCATGGTTGGGTCCAGTCTTCGGCCGATGGCACCCGACAGCAAGGAGAGCCTGTACCGCGTCCGGGCCAGCCCGGACGACGCCGGCGCGCGGCTGGACAAGTTCCTTTCGGCGGCGCTGCCCGAGCTCTCACGCACCCGGCTCAAGGGGCTCATCGAACAACGCCGGGTGACGGCGAGCGGGGAGACGATAGCCGACCCCTCCTACCGGGTCAAACATGGGCAGTCCTTCGCCGTCATCGTGCCGGAGCCTGTGCCGGCGCGGCCCAAGCCGCAGCGAATCGTGCTCGACGTCGTCTACGAGGACGACGAGGTGATCGTCGTCGACAAGCCGGCGGGACTCGTCGTCCATCCGGCCCCGGGGAACCGGGACTCGACCCTGGTCAACGCCCTACTCGCCCATTGCGGCGACAGCCTTTCCGGCATCGGCGGCGTGCTCCGACCCGGGATCGTCCACCGGTTGGACAAGGACACGAGCGGCCTCATGGTCGTGGCCAAGACCGACGCCGCCCACGCGAAGCTTTCGGCCCAGTTCGCCTCGCGGCGCATCACTCGCGCCTACACGGCGTTGGTGTGGGGGATCCCGCGGCCGGGCACGGGGGTGATCACCGGCAACATCGGGCGCAATCCCCGCAACCGCAAGAAGATGGCCGTGGTGGCGCGGGGGGGCAAACCCGCCGTCACCCGTTACCGGCTGTTGCGGGCCCTGGGCGAGCGGGCGAGCCTCATCGAATGCCGCCTCGAGACAGGGCGCACCCACCAGATCCGCGTCCACCTGGCGGCAAAGGGCCACCCCATCGTCGGCGACCGCACCTATGGGGGCGGCCCCGCCAGGCGCGTGCGGGGGGCCGGCGCGGCGCTCACGGATGCCCTCAAGGGCTTCACCCGCCACGCCCTTCACGCTCATTTGATCGGCTTTGAACATCCGGCAAGCGGGAAACGGCTTGAATTCTCCTCGGATTTGCCACACGATATCAATGAGGTAATAGACATCCTAGAGGTATTTTAAAAAAGTATATACTAGACCAATTTAGTCTATTATAATTGACAGCGACTCGGCGGGGGGCTAAATTGGCAGCAGATTTAGGGAATGCTAATGTGCCTTCCCGTCCAGAGTTCCCGATAGATTAATTGATTTCAGGAAAGTGATTCTCATGGCATTCGCCTACCGAAGCTTACCCTCGATCAGTCGCGAGAACGGACTCTCGCGTTACCTCGAGGAGATCCGCAAGTTCCCCATGCTCACCCCTGACGAGGAGTTCATGCTCGCCAAGAGGTGGCGCGAGCATGGCGACAGCGAAGCTGCGCACAAGCTGGTGACCAGCCACCTTCGGCTCGTCGCCAAGATCGCGATGGGATATCGCGGCTACGGTCTGCCGGTCAACGAGCTGATCGCCGAAGGCAACGTCGGCATGATGCAGGCCGTCAAGCGCTTCGACCCGGACCGTGGCTTCCGTCTCGCCACCTACGCCATGTGGTGGATCCGCGCGGCGATCCAGGAGTACATCCTGCACTCCTGGTCGCTGGTCAAGATGGGAACCACGGCCGCGCAGAAGAAGCTGTTCTTCAACCTGCGCAGGCTCAAGGGGCAGATCCAGGCGATCGAGGAGGGCGACATGTCGCCCGAGCACGTCAAGACGATCGCCGACAAACTGAACGTGTCCGAGCAGGACGTCATCAACATGAACCGCCGGCTGGCGGGGGCGGACCATTCGCTGAACGCGCCGCTTCGCGCGGACAACGACGGCGAATGGATCGACTGGCTGGTGGACGACAGCGAGAGCCAGGAGACGTCGCTGGCGGAAGCGGAAGAGCTCGGCAACCGCCGCCGCCTGCTCACCGAGGCGATGGCCACGCTGAACGAGCGTGAGAGGCACATCCTCACCGAGCGGCGCCTGCGCGACGATCCGCTGACGCTCGAGCAGCTCAGCAAGGTCTACAGCATTTCGCGGGAGCGGGTGCGTCAGATCGAGGTCCGCGCCTTCGAGAAGCTCCAGAAGGCGATGCGCAACCTCTCGATTGAGAAGCGGCTCAGCGGCTGACGCCCGGGCCGCCCGGCCGCCGGGCCGGGCCGCCGTTCTCCATAATGCGGAGGGCCCCTTAGGGGGCTCTCTTTTTTTCCTCCTTGGCGCGGCCGGTCGCACGACTCGGGGTGGAGGCGGCGCGGCCGATGCCTGCCTTTAGAGCACTATCGGATAAGATGGAATCAATTTGATGGTGGCAAATCGGTTTTCCGGGCAGGCGCGGTGCGAAGCGCGATGTGGTGCATCGGGCGAGCGCCGCAACGAACCCGGGGAGCCGATTTGCCCCACCGACCTGCCTTCGCCGAAGCGAAGCTCCGGCTTCGCGCAGGCAGGAGGCCGGGTGCTTTTGCGCCGTGGCGTCGTTGCGCATCTTTGCCGATGACCCACATCGCCATGCGAAGCGCGCCTAGCCACGACGCAAATTCATCCCGGTCAAATGGTTCCATCTTATCGGATAGTGCTTCAGGACCGGTTCACGGGCCCCGCCCATTCACGGGACGCGCGCGAGCGTTCCCCCGTAAGTGAGGTCAGTCGGCGAAGGGATCGCGCGCGGGCGTTCCCCCGTAAGTGAGGTCAGTCGGCGAAGGGATCGCGCACGAAGATGGTGTCGTCGCGCTCGGGGCTGGTGGACAGCAGCGCCACCGGGGCCCCGATCAGCTCCTCGATGCGGCGGATGTACTTGATGGCGTCCGCGGGCAATTCGGCCCAGGAGCGCGCCCCCCTGGTGCTTTCGGACCAGCCCTCTAGGCTTTCGTACGCGGGCTCGAGCTTTGCCTGCGCCGACGTCGACGCCGGCAGATGGTGGAGCGTCTCGCCCTTGTAACGGTAGGCGGTGCAGATCTTGAGTTCCCCCATTCCGTCGAGGATGTCGAGCTTGGTGAGGGCGATCCCGTCGATGCCGCACACCTTCACGGCCTGGCGCACCATCACCGCGTCGAACCAGCCGCAGCGCCGCTTGCGTCCCGTGACGGTGCCGAACTCGCGGCCGCGTTCGCCCAGCCCGCGCCCGATTTCGTCGTCGAGCTCGGTGGGAAAGGGACCGCTCCCGACGCGGGTGGTGTAGGCCTTGCAGATGCCGAGCACATAGTCGATGGCCCTGGGCCCCAGGCCTGATCCCACCGCCGCCTGGCCGGCCAGCGTGTTCGAAGAGGTGACGAAGGGATAGGTGCCGTGGTCGACGTCGAGCATCGCCCCCTGGGCGCCCTCGAACAGGATGCGCCGGCCCTGGCGGCGCGCCTCGTCAAGCCGCTCCCAAACCCGGTCCGCGTAAGGGAGAATCTTCGGCGCGACCTCTTCCAGCGCCGCAAGCAGCTCCCCCTTGTCGATCTCGCGGGCGCCCAGGCCCCGCAACAGCGCGTTGTGGTGGAAGAGAAGCTGGTCGGCTCGTTCGGCAAGCTCCGCAGGCTCCCGCAGGTCGCAGACCCGAATGGCCCTGCGCCCCACCTTGTCCTCGTAGGCCGGCCCGATCCCGCGCCCGGTGGTGCCGATCTTGGATCTGCCGCGCGCCGCCTCGCGGGCGCGGTCGATCTCGCCGTGGAAGGGAAGGATCAGGGCCGCGTTTTCGGCGATCTTGAGAGAGTCGGGCGTGACGTCGATGCCCCTCGCCCGCAACGCTTCGATCTCGTCCAGCAAGGCCCAGGGATCGATGACGACTCCGTTGCCGATGACCGAAAGCTTGCCCGGGCGCACCACGCCCGAGGGAAGGAGGCTGAGGGCGTAGGTCTCGCCGTCGATGACCAGCGTGTGACCGGCGTTGTGTCCCCCCTGGAACCGCACGACAACGTCGGCGCGCTCAGACAGCCAGTCGACGATCTTTCCCTTGCCTTCGTCGCCCCACTGGGACCCGACGACCGCCACATTCGCCATTGCACTCCCACCCTCCGCGGAGAGTTACGTCACGGAAACGATCTTGCCCTGGACGAGCGCGTGGCTGCACTCGAGCCGGCGCGCCTCGGCCGGCACGTCCGCCACCTCGTCGAGCCCGCTCACCGTCACCCAGCCGTCGCCGCGCAAGCGCGCACCCTCCGACGCCGGCGTGCCGGCGGGCAGGAACAGCCGCCTGGCGGCTTCGGGCCGCGGCAGAGCCCGCAACACCGTGTCCATGAACAGGGTGAAGCCGGTCGCCGGCTCCCCGCCGGAGTCGTTGACGTCGGCGCCGGCCAGGTACCGGCCGCCGCGGCCGAGCTCGCCGTGCACGGTGCCCGCGAACAGGGTGAAGCACATCCCGGTGTGGTACTCGAACCCGCGATGCTCCACCGGGTCGATGGTGAGCTTGATTGCCGGGGCTTGGCCGCGGAGGTGCTCGACTCCCTCGGTCAGCCGGTCGCGCTCGGCCGCCGCGGCGCCGGGAAGCGCAAGCCCGTGCAGCGCCGCCAGGGCCTTCTCGGCCGGACCCGCCGCCTCCAGGAGCGCGCCGAGCGTCGAGGCCGCCTCGCCTCCTTCGGCGGCCACCGCGGTCGCGTCCTTGTGGTCGAGCGCGGCGCGCAGCCGGGAGGGGACTCCGTCGCCGATGCCGAACTCGGCGCACACCGCCGGCACCAGCGTCGGCATGTTGAGGTCCACCGACAGACCGCCGAGGCCCAAGTCTTCCAGGGCCTCGACCGCCAGCATGACCAACTCGGCGTCGGCCGCCACCGCGTCGGAACCAATGAGCTCGACCCCGGCCTGGCCGAACTGACGCTCGGGGCGGAGCTGCGTGCCCTTCACCCGCAGCACCTGGCCCGCGTAACACAGCCTGAGCGGACGGGGGGCGTTGCCGAGCCGGGTCGTCGCGATGCGCGCGACCTGCACGGTGATGTCGGAGCGCAGGCCCATCATGCGCTGCGAGACCGGGTCCATGAGGCGGAAGGTCTCGCTCGCCGTTGCAGCGCCGGCGGCGCCGAGCAAGCTCTCTTCGAACTCGATGAGCGGCGGCCTGACCCGGGCGTAACCATGGCTGACGAAGCAGGCTATCAGCGTCGAGACGACGTCGGACTCGAAGGCGGCTTCGGGCGGCAGGACATCGCGAAGGCCGGCAGGCAAGAGCGCCTTGTTCGCACTGTCGTTCGTGTTGGACGGCATCGCGTCAGCCTCGAAAGTACTTCAAACCTGCGGTTTCCGGGCGGAGGAAGGGCCCGGCACCAGAGGAAGTTCGTAACCCTTTTGCTGGGGAACAGCAAACGGAAACGAGTGGGCGCGGGCGGTCGCGAGCAACCGCATTCGCGACCCACACCAGAACGCGTGCAGGCCTGTCCGCGATGCGGCCCATAGTGGCTCCCACCGGAAGTCCCACGGGACCCGCCGTGTTCCCGGCGTCGCCCTCGGCGCCGCGGCGCGACGCGGCTTACCGCCCCTCGCACGCCGACCGCCAAGAGCGCGGCGGGCACGGGTGAAGCTGTCGGCGGCGACGGACTCCACCATTGCAGCGGTTCAGGCGCGCCGCGCGGCGGCGCCGCGCACCTCTTCGAACGCCCAGTCGAGCCATGGCAGCAGGGCCTCGAGATCCGCCGTCTCCACCATGCCCCCGGTCCAGACGCGCAGGCCCGGCGGGGCGGTTTCATGGGCGCCCACGTCATAGGCCGCCTCCTCCGCCTCGAGGAGTGCCGGGATGCGGGCGGCGGCGGCCTCCAGCTCGCCCGGGCCCAGGGACCCGAAGAACGGGCCCGCGAGGCGCATGCACACGGGCGTAGGCGCGCGCGTCGCCGGGTCTTCCGGCAAATGGTCCACCCAGTCCGTCTGCGCAATCCACGCGTCCAGCACCGCGCGGTTCCGGCGCGCACGTTCGATCATGGCGCCGAGCCCACCGACGTCCTCGATCCACCGCAGCGACGCGAGAGCATCCTCGACACACAACATCGACGGGGTGTTGATGGTGCTCGCCCGAAAGATCTCCTCGTCGAGCCGGCCGTCGCGCGTGAGCCGAAACAGCTTCGGCACCGGCCGGGGCGGCGTGAAGCTCTCCAGCCTTGCCACCGCCCTGGGGCCTAGGATCAACATTCCGTGCTGGGCCTCGCCCCCCATGACCTTCTGCCAGGAATAGGTCGCCACATCGAGGTTGCGCCAGGGGAGGTCTACGGCAAAGACCGCAGCGGTGGCGTCGCAAATGGCGAGGCCCTCGCGGTCCGGCGGGATCCAGTCCCCATCCGGCACGCAGGTGCCCGCCGATGTCCCCGTCCAGGTGAAAACGACGTCGCGGTCCGGGGTCCACTGGGACAGATCCGGCAGCGCGCCGTAAGGGGCGCGGAACACCCGCGCGTCGGCGACCTCCAGTTGCTCCACCACGTCGGCAGCCCAGTCCTGGCCGAACTTGTCCCAGGCCAGGACATCCACGCCGCGGGCCCCCAACAGCGACCACATCGCCGCCTCCATGGCGCCGGTATCCGAGCCCGGCATGATGGCGATCCTGTAGTCCCCGGGAATTCCGAGCAGCCCGCGGCTGCGCTCCACCACTTCACCGAGCCTCGCCCGGCCGGCCTTCGAGCGGTGCGAGCGGCCGCAAAGCCCGCCGGCGAGCCGCTCCGGCGACCAGCCTGGCGGTTTCGGACAGGGGCCCGAGGAGAAATTCGGGACACGCGGCCGAACCGTAGGCTTCATCGGCCTTTCACCCGCTTGCCCGGCGGCCGGCGGCCCCCCTTGTAGTCCGTCGGCGGTGGCACGGGCGCGCACCGCCAGCACCCTCCCCGGCGCGGGTCACAGGCCATAGTAGATCGGCGCGAAGATCGAGAAGGTCACCCACAGCAACAGCGTCAGCGGCAGGCCCACTCGCGCGAAGTCGACGAAGCGGTAATGGCCCGGCCCCATGACCATAAGGTTGGTCTGATAACCGATCGGCGAGGCGAATGAGCAGTTGGCGGCGAAGACGACGGTCACGGCGAACACCATCGGGTCGATTCCCAGCCCCTTCGCGAGGCTCACCGCTATGGGCGTGAACAGGACGGCGCAGGCGTTGTTGCTCAGCACGTTGGTCAGCAGCGCGACGACCAGGAAGAGGGCCGACAGCACCCAAGCGGGCTCCTGGAACAAGTCGATGATCCCGCCGGCGAGATAAGCGGCGGCTCCCGTTTCCTGCATCGCCGCCCCGAGCGCCAGCGCCGCGCCCACCAGCAGAACGATCCTGCGGTCGATGGCGCGGGCCGCCTGGCGGATATTCAACGCCCCCAGCCCGATCATGGCGGTGGCTCCAAGCACCGCCGCGATGACGATGGGCACGATGCCGAAGGCCGCAAGCCCGACCACCGAAAGCAAGATGAGCCCGGCAAGCCGCGCCTGTTCCCGCGCGGGCAGCTCGGTCGTCAACCATTCCATCGGCAAGATGTCCCGGTTGGCGCGCAGCGCCTGAACGTCCTCCTGCCGTCCCTGGACCAACAATACGTCGCCCGCCTCCAAGGGGATTTCGGTCATCCGCGCCCGGATCATCCGCGAGCGGCGTTGTACGCCGAGCGCCAAGCAGTGGTACCTGTAGCGGAAGCCGATCTGCTCCAGGGTCTGCCCGATGAGCCGCGAGGCGGGTGTCACCATAAGCTCGGCCAGGATCTGATCGCCCGAGGTCCAGGGCCCCTTCTTCTCTTCGCGTCTCCTGGGGTTCGTGCGAAGCTCGGGTTGCAGCACCCCGGCCCCCAGCGCGAACACGCCGGTGAGCGCCTTGCGCGTGGCGGCGACGATGAGGACGTCGCCGGCCCGCAGGGCGAAGTCGTCGAAGGGCGGAAGTTCGGCATGCTCGCCGCGCTGGATCATCCTGACCGTGACGTCGCGCAGTGTCGGAAACAGTCCGGCCACCGCCTTTTCGCCTACTAGTTTGGAGTCCGCCGGCACGGTGATCTGGGCGATGAACTGCTTGCCGCTTTCAGCAACGAGCTTGCCCGCGAGGGTCGCGCGCTCCGGCAACAGGCGGGGCGCTATGACAAGCACGTAGACGAGGCCGACCGCCGCCAGCATGACTCCCGGAATGGTGAAAGTGAAAAAGGAGAAGGGCTGCTCGCCCAACTCGATCAGCGAGCTGGAGACGAGCAGGTTCGTGCTCGACCCGATCAGCGTCGTCATTCCCCCGAGAATCGCGGCGAAGCTCAGCGGCATCATGAATCTGCTCGCCGACCGGCCGAAACGTTCCGAGAGCGCCTGCATGATCGGGATGAAGATCACTACCACCGGGGTATTGTTGAGGAACGCGCTGATCCCCAGTACCAGCACCAGCGTTACGACGACCGACGCCACCAGGTTCCCGCCGCTCAGCCGCAACACGAGCTGCGCGGCGCGGTCGAGGGCGCCGGTGCGCACCATTCCCTGGCCGACCACGAGAAGCGCGAGCACGGCGATCAACGCAGGGTTGGCGAAGCCTTCGAGCAGCCTTCCCGCGCCCAGGATGTTCTCGCCGTCGGCACCGCGCAGCGGGAAAACGTGAAACAGCACCAGCAGCGACAGGATCAACCCGAGGGAGGTCAGCTCCAGCGGGATCCTCTCGACCGCGTAGAGCACGATCACTGCCGCGCCAAGCAGCAGCGTAGCCCACATCAGAAATGATGGGTCGATGGCGAACATGACCGAGGATGTTGCTAGCAGATGACTGGTGAGCGACTTAGTAGCATCACGTGCAGGCGCTGCGTCGAGACTAGCACCGGTTTTGGCGCGCGCGGGCCATTATTGTCAAATTCGGCGCAATGCTGAAGCGAATCGTCGCTGCCCACGGGAGCGGGCCCCGACTTGTTTCGAAAGCGTCGCATTCCCGCTTGACCCGAATCGACCCTTGTACGACCATGACCCCCGTTCCTAGGGGAGCCTCCCTGGTGGAGGCTGAGATACCACGGTGAGCCGCCTTGGCGGCCGGTTCGCGGCGGCGCGGGGCAACTTGTCATTGTGGTGACCCTTTGAACCTGATCCGGGTAATGCCGGCGAAGGGAACGGAACAGGCCGATGATTCGAAACGGCGCTCGGATTCGGCCCCCCTCCTTCCTTTGCGGCTTCGCCCGGTTCGCCTCGCAGGCCCTAGTGAAGGAGGCCCCACGATGCCCGAAGGCACGTCATCCGCCGTCGCCAAGGCTCCTGACGATCTCGCCGTCGCTTGCGCGCCGCTGCCGGGCTCGCGAAAGATCTACGTGAGCGATCCGGCCTCTCCCCACCTGCGGGTGGCGATGCGGGAAATAGCGGTCTCGCCCTCGGCCGGGGAAGAGCCGCTGATCGTCTACGACACGTCGGGGCCTTATACGGACTCCGAGGCCGCGATCGACATCGCGGCCGGGGTGCTCCCGCTGAGAGCTGAGTGGATCCTCGCCCGGGGCGACACCGAAGCCCACGGCGGCCGGGCCGCCCAAGCGAGCGACAGTGGTTACCGCAAGGGCCAAAAGGCGGCGGTGCCGCCCTTTCCCGGCACCGCCCGGCGCGCCTTAAGAGCGAAGGCGCGCAAGGCGGTGACGCAGATGGCTTACGCGCGCGCCGGCATCGTCACGCCCGAGATGGAATACGTTGCCGTGCGCGAGAACGAGGGGCGAGAGGCGCGCGCCCGTGAGGTCCGCGACGGCGAGCCGTTCGGGGCCTCGATCCCGGATCTCGTGACGCCTGAGTTCGTGCGCGACGAGATCGCCAGGGGCCGCGCGATCCTGCCGGCAAACGTCAATCACCCCGAATCGGAGCCGATGATCATCGGCCGCAACTTCCTCACCAAAGTTAACGCCAACATCGGGAACTCGGCGGTGACCTCCTCGGTCGGCGAGGAGGTTGACAAGATGGTCTGGGCGATCCGCTGGGGGGCGGACACGGTGATGGACCTCTCCACCGGCGAGAACATCCACAACATCCGCGAGTGGATCATCCGCAACGCGCCGGTGCCGATCGGGACCGTTCCCATCTACCAGGCCCTGGAGAAGGTGGACGGCGCCGCCGAGGAGCTGACCTGGGAGATCTTCCGCGACACCCTCGTCGAGCAGGCAGAGCAGGGCGTGGACTATTTCACGATCCACGCGGGCGTCAGGCTCGCCTACATCCCGCTCACGGCCGAGCGCGTCACGGGCATCGTCTCGCGCGGCGGCTCGATCATGGCCAAGTGGTGTCTCGCCCACCATGAGGAGAGCTTCCTCTACACCCACTTCGAGGAAATCTGCGAGATCATGCGGGCCTATGACGTCAGCTTCTCGCTGGGCGACGGGCTGAGGCCGGGCTCCATCGCCGACGCCAACGACGCCGCCCAGTTCGCGGAGCTGGAGACGCTCGGCGAGCTCACCCGTGTCGCCTGGAAGCACGACTGCCAGGTCATTATCGAAGGGCCGGGTCATGTGCCGATGCACAAGATCAAGGAGAACATGGACCGGCAGCTGGAAGTCTGCCGCGAGGCGCCCTTCTACACCCTCGGGCCGCTGGCTACGGACGTGGCGCCCGGATACGACCACATCACCAGCGCCATCGGCGCCGCCATGATCGGCTGGTTCGGGACCGCCATGCTCTGCTACGTGACGCCGAAGGAGCATCTCGGGTTGCCGGACCGCGACGACGTGAAGGACGGCGTCATTGCGTACAAGATCGCGGCGCATTCCGCCGATCTCGCCAAGGGCCACCCGGGCGCCAGGCGGCGCGACGACGCGCTGTCGCGCGCGCGCTTCGACTTCCGCTGGCGCGATCAGTTCAACCTGTCACTCGATCCGGAGACGGCGGAAGCCTTCCACGACGAGACGCTGCCGGCCGACGGGGCCAAGGTCGCGCATTTCTGCTCGATGTGCGGGCCCAGGTTCTGCTCGATGAAGATCACCCAGGAGGTGAGGGAGGTTGCCAGGGCCGGGATGGCCGAGATGTCGGCCCGCTTCCGGGAAGGGGGCGGCGAGATCTACGTGCCCAACAAGGACTGACGGAGCCGGCCAGGTTGAGACCCACCGACGCGGGGCCGGGCGGCCTCACGCCTCGCGCATTTCCTCGGCGGTGATGCCGCTCGCGCTGCCGTCCGCGTAGGACGCGTAGTTGCGGATGTAGTACTCCGCGCTGTTGGCGATGGCCGTGACGGACTCGCGCCCGCGCATGGCGTCGAGCCAGAACCTGAGCCGCGGGCATTCGGCCGGGATCTCGACGCCCCGGTAGTGGACGATGGCGGGCCAACGCTCGAAGAACGGGTAAAACGTGACGTCGACGAGCCCCGGCGCGGCGCCGAACCAATAGGGCTTGCCCTGCTCGCCGCATCGGGTCTTGGCGAGGCCCTCGGTCTCCATGTACGAGAGCTTCTGCCGCATCCTGTCGGCGAGCTTGCGCTGGCGCGCCGGGGCCTGCTCCAGCAGCAGTTTGTAGAAGAGCGGGACAAGCACGACGTTGGCGAAGTCGATCCAGATCCGGGCCAAGGCCCTGGGATAGGGCTCGCGCGGCATGAGCGGCGGCTCGGGGAAAACCTCCTCGAGGTATTCGTTGATGGCCGCCGATTCCCATACCACGTTGCCGTCGACCCTGACGACCGGAACCTTCTCGTAGGGCGAGACTTCCAGGAACCAGTCCGGCTTGGCTTCGAGGTCGATCTCGATGAGCCTGAAGGCGACGTCCTTTTCCATCAGCGCCAGCCGCGTCCTCTGGGCGAAAGGGCAGACCCTCGCGCTGATGAGCTCCACCTCGGGCATACCGTCCGTGTCCCAACCCAGTTGCTCCGTGACGCGGGCCCCCGCCAGCCCGCCGGGCACGGCCGCAAGCCGCGGCACCGACGCTAGAGCACTATCCGGCCAGATGGAAACGATTTGATGGCGGCAAAACGGCTTTTCGGGCAGGAGCGGCGCGAAGCGCGATGTGGGGCATCGGGCGAGCGGCGCGACGAACCCGAGGGGCTGTTTTGCCCCACCGAAGGCCGGGTTCTTTTACGCCGTGGCGTCGTTGCGCCCCTGTGCCGATGCTCCACATCGCCATGCGGAGCGCGCCTGGCCACGGCGCAAAATCATCCCGGTCAAACGATTCCATCTGGCCGGATAGCGCTCTAGGCGACCCGGAATCGGCCAGTCCAGGGAAATCCCCTTGATTTCCCTGCCTTCCCGGCCCGATCATGCGCCGCCCGCCGGCCCGGCCGGGCCAAGCGCGGAAACCCTTCATGCCCGACCCCATCGGCGGACGTCCCGACCCGACCCGCGACCGAGCGCCTGCCGGGCTGCTGCCGGCGCTCGGCTGGATCGCCGGCTCGACCTTCTTCTTC
>JAZGAE010000042.1:0-32000 GCA_036475545.1 Alphaproteobacteria bacterium | reverse complement strand
GGATCGGATGAAATCCTCTGACGGTTAGACGAGTCGAACCGCCGATCCTCACGGTAAATGTTAATGGTTTAAATTTAGTTAAAATTTTTGGCATCTCATGGCCCCTCGTTCTCCAGAGGTCGTGCCTCGCCGCCAGCCCGCCGGATGGGGAGCCGAAGTAGCGACCGTCGTTGCGAGTCGCGTCAAATATTCTTGAACACGGCGTCTGCTCCGCTTCGCAGTTTCCGCCTTGCTCCGATGGCCTCCTGCACCCGTGTGATCTCGTCCTTGAGATCCACGATGTATTTCTCGAGTTCCTCGACCGACATGGCTTCGAGGTTCCTTGCCAGGGTTTCCGTCTCGCCAGAGGGAAGCTCGTCGAGTTCGTCTTCGCCCATCTGCTCTCAGCCCTGCCATTCCATCCTTGTCAGTGTGTGAGGATAATAATAGACCTGTTAACCCCATTTCCACCGCCCGTTATCCACGGGAGGAAGCATGCGCCCGTTCCTGCCCGAAACCGTGACCGCGATCGAAATCGCGGAGCCCGGCGGACCAGAGGTCCTGGTTCCGACTCGGCGCCGCCTCGCGCGTCCGGGCCCGGGCGAGGTGCTGTTCAAGGTGGCCGCCGCCGGAATCAACCGCCCGGACGTGCTGCAGCGCCAGGGCGCATACCCCCCGCCCAAGGGGGTCACGGACATTCCCGGTCTAGAGCTGGCGGGAACGATCGTCGCGGCCGGACCCGGCGTTGGTGAATGGCGGGTCGGCGACGAGGCCTGCGCCCTAGTCGCGGGCGGCGGCTACGCCGAATACTGCCTCGTGCCGGCGCCGCAATGCCTTCCGATCCCCGCGGGCCTGGACATGGTGCAGGCGGCCTCGCTGCCCGAGACATTCTTCACCGTCTGGGCGAACGTGGTCGACCGCGCCCGCATCCAGCCCGGCGAGATCCTGCTCGTGCATGGCGGGTCCAGCGGGATCGGCACGGCCGCGATACAGATCGCCGGCGTTCTCGGCACCCGCGTTTTCGTCACGGCCGGGACCAGCGAGAAATGCCGGTTCTGCGAGGAGCTGGGGGCCGAGCGGGCGATCAACTACCGGGAAGAGGATTTCGTCGCGGTGGTCAAGGACCTGACCGACGGGAGGGGTGCCGACGTCATCCTGGACATGGTGGGCGGCGACTACATCCAGCGCAACATCAACCTGCTGGCCCCCGAGGGGCGGCTCGTCTACATCGCCTTCCTCAAGGGCACCAGGGCCGAGGTCGACTTCCTCCCGGTCATGCTCAGACGGCTCACCATCACCGGGGCCACCTTGCGCCCGCGCCCGGTGGAGGAGAAAAGCGCGATCGCCAGGGCGTTGCGCCGGTCGATTTGGCCTCAGATTGAAGCCGGTAAAATCAAGCCGGTCGTGCACGCGACCTTCCCGCTGCACCAGGCCTCGGAGGCTCATCGCCTGATGGAAAGCGGCACCCATATCGGCAAGATCGTGCTCAAGGTGTAGGCGGCGGCCCGGCCCGCACACCCTGCCTTTGACGGGCGGAATGGACGGCCTATATACTACATGTTGTAACTTGAGCGGCGCCGTGGCTCGCAGCCCGTGCGCCCGGCGGGTGCCGCTCAAAACGGTCGGGGAGACTTGATGGCTTTACCGCTCATGCCCAAGGCAACCGCCGTATGGCTGGTTGAGAATACGGCTCTGACCTTCGACCAGATCGCCGGTTTCTGCGGTCTGCACGTACTCGAGGTGCGCGCGATCGCCGACGGCGAGGTAGCGATCGGCATGATCGGCCTCGACCCCATTGCCAACGGCCAGTTGACACATGAGGAAATCGACCGTTGCACCGCGGATCCACAGGCCCACCTGCAATTGGCGCAGTCCGACATCCCCTTGCCTTCCGCCCGTCCCAAGGGACCGCGTTACACGCCGATCTCCAAGCGTAACGACCGGCCCGACGCCATCGCTTGGCTGCTGAAGCAGCATCCCGAACTCAGCGACGCGCAGATCTCGAAACTGGTGGGAACGACGAAGACGACCATAACCGCGGTGCGCGAGCGCACCCACTGGAACACGCCCAACATCAAGCCGCGTCATCCGATCGAACTCGGGATGTGCACCGAGGCGGAACTTTCGGCCGCCGTCGAGCGGGCCCAGCGCAAGGCCAAGGCGGCGGCCGCGCCCGCGGGATAGCCGAAGCCCAGCGGGCAAAGGGTAGCGTCGAGGTAGCGGATACCCGCGGGACCGTTCCGTCTCGCCCTGAAAATCATCTGGTCGGAGTCGCGGCGCTGCGCAGGTTTGCGCGTCGGGTGGATGCTACGGACCGCCTTCCCAATCCTCTCCCGCCCCGGTCGGGGCGGGCACGATCACGCCAGCAAAGCTCTGAGCCCGCGCTACCTGCTGGTAATCTGGGCGATTTCGTCCTTGATTCGGAGCTTTTGGCGTTTGAGGTCGTGAAGGAGAAGTTCGTCGGGGAGCGGGCGGCTATTTTCAGTTTCGATGGCTTGTTCGAGTTCGGCGTGCCTCGCTTTGAGGGATGCGATGTGATCCTGCACCGTCATACGCTCCTCCCTTAGGTCAGGCGCACTTTCCTACCAACATACATATTTTAGTAACTCGCGCGCGGGGTTGCCAGAGGCGATGTCGAGCGTCTTGGAGGGGCCCAGGATTCCTGCGGGTTTCCACAGGCCTCGGCGCGCCGCCACACCAGCATCATCGCTCGGGAACGGACGCACTCGTCGCGCCTGGCGGATCGCCTCGCCACGGCGCAACGCAGCCGACTTCACCTGACCGGATTATGCTCTAGGCCTCGACACAGGGATGGCTCGGCGCCGGAAGCGCCCAGGGAGGCGCCGTTCGGATCGTCGCTGACGGGTCGTCGCCGAGCGCCGACTCGGCTGAGGAGAGTCCCGAAGTTTCAAATTCGGTGACGTTCGGACCGGTTTATTGATAAGCTTTCGATATGACGAGCGAAGTTGAGCGATTGCGGGAATGCTTGGCCGAACTGCAAAGCGAACATCGCGATCTCGACGACGTCATCACGCGGATCATAGAGCACGGCCCATACGATCGCCTTCAGATTCAGAGGCTGAAGAAGCGCAAGCTTCTGTTGAAGGACGAGATCGCCCGGCTTGAGAGCAAGCTCCTGCCCGACATCATTGCGTGATGCCTAGCGGCCCTCGTTCTTAGACTGTTTCCGCTCGTACATCGCACGATCCGCCGCAGCAAGCGCCTCGCCCGCATTCTCGCCGCCCTGGAAGGTGTAGGCGCCGACGGCCACGCTCAGCTTCAGCTTCTTGTCCTCCCATTCGAAGGGAACACTTTCAATGGCTTGCGTCAGAAACGCGGCCTTCTCGTTTGCCGTGGCCTGGTCCGCCTGGGCCAGGATCACGCCGAATTCGTCGCCTCCGAGGCGACCCACAACATCCGAACCGCGAACGTTGTTGACCAATAATTCGGCGATGTGGTTGAGCGCCGCGTCACCGGCGGAATGGCCGTAGCTGTCGTTGATTTCCTTCATGGAATCTAAGTCGAAGTAGAGCAAGCTGCTGGCGACGCCGTAGCGGTCGGAGAACGACATCATGCGCGTCAGCTCGCGCACGAAGGCCCGCCGATTGGCGATGGGAAGCAGGGTATCCTGATCCGCCAGGTTTTCGAGAAACGTGATTCGCTTCTTGTTTTGCTCCATGTCCCGGCGGAGCCGGTCGACTTCGGCCATCAGTTTCATGATGGCTTCGCGCACCTTGTCGGTGAGCTCGTGCTGAGGAATGCCAAGGATCGAGGTGGCATCGGTGATCGTCCGACCCGCCGTCTCATCCGTGCGCTGAACGGCCTTCTTGGGACTACGGGCGACGGCCCGCGCGCGCCTCAAAGGATCGGTTTCGTCGATCTTCATGCATTCGCCCCGACGGCAACGGTTCGCCGGCCGCGGGCCACGCGCAGCTTCGCGCCCCGCGGGTCCAGCCAGTTTAGCGGAACTTCCGGTGAAGGCCTACCATCTCGCCACGGCAGCGCGCAAGCGCAAGCCAGCCACAACAGCGGGGCGTGACGGCCTACGGGCACGCTTGCTTCGCCCTCACCGCTCCCTATAATTGCCGCCTTCGATTCCAGGTCGCAACAAAGGGGAAGTCCGCGCATGAGCGAGGCCGCGCCCGTCGTCAGCATCGTCATGGGCAGCCAGTCGGATTGGGACGTCATGCGACACGCCCGCGACACCTTGCAAGAGCTGGGGGTCGTGTGCGAGGCCAAGGTCATCTCCGCGCATCGCACGCCGGACCGCCTGGCGGGCTACGTCCGGGAGCTGCGCGAGCGCGGCGTCAAAGTCGTCATTGCCGGCGCCGGCATGTCGGCGGCGCTTCCCGGCGCCATCGCCGCGCTGACGACGCTTCCCGTCCTGGGCGTACCCCTCGAGGGAAAGGCCTTCGGCGGCATGGACAGCCTGCTCTCCATGGTCCAGATGCCACGCGGGGTCCCGGTCGGCACGTTGGCCGTCGGCAAGGCGGGCGCCGTCAACGCGGCCCTGCTCGCCGCCGCCGTGCTGGCACTCTCCGACCAGGCGTTGGCCGCCGCCCTGGACGATTTCCGCGCCCGCCAAACCGCCGCCGTCGCGGAGGAGCCGGAGGGCTGACGCGGTCGGCCCGGGGCCGCCCCTACGGACCGCCGGGGGCGCGGGTCCGGGACCGTCTCAGGGGATTGGACGAGGGTGTCAGGAACTTCTTCACGCGGCCTCGCGCCTTCTCGAATTCCATGACGTCGGCGATGCGCCGGTCGAGGAAGGCCGCGGTGTCCTCGAAATCCTCCGACTCGTCATTCAGCCAGTAGAGCAACGTGGACGAGTACACGCCGGCCAAGAGCGCCCTCTTCGTGTAGAAATTGAAGTCGGTCGAGGTATCGCCGGCAGCGCGCCAAACCGCGTCCACGGTGCGGTAAAGGCATCTGAGCCCGAGCGCAACGTTCTGGGGAAGCGCCAGATACGAGCACGCCCGGCGCACGGCCTCGCGGTGGCGGGCCAGCAAATCCAGGCGCACCTTGACCCCGGTTGTGACTCGGTCACGGACCCTCATCCCCGCGAGGTCGGTCTTCTCCAGCACCGCCGTCATGCGCTGATCGGTGTACGTGCTGAAATACTCGACGAGCTCCGGCGCGCCCGCGGGGAAGGCGCGCAGCGCCGTGCTTTCGTCGAGTCCGGCGTCGGCGACGCCGGCGGCCATCGCCGCTCGCGACCAACCGTCGAACGGCACGTGCGGGAGGGCGGCCAGCAAGACCCGCTCTCTCTGGTGTTCCAGACTATTGTCCCGCTTTTCGCTCATGGCCCGTGCCTCCCAACTGCCAAGGTGCGCTCAGGGAATGTTGCCGGCCGTGTCGCGGCGGGCGTCGGTGAGATCGGCGATCCCGTGGCACATTTCTTCGGTAAAGCTCAACAGCGACAGATCCGTCATCCGCATCGGAAAGAGGATGCCGTCGAGATGGTCGCATTCGTGCTGAATGACGCGGGCGTGGAATCCCGACACCTCGCGCTCGATCGCCTCTCCCTCGGGCGTGGTTCCGCGATAGCGCACCTGGCCATACCGCGGCACCACCCCGCACAGGCCGGGTACCGAGAGGCACCCTTCCCAGCCAAGAACCATCTCGTCCGCAAGCGGCTCCACCACCGGGTTGACGAGTGCCATCGTGTCAACGGGCTCGGCGCCCTCCTCCTCCACGATCCGCTCCGCCGGAACACCGAAGATCACGACCCGCTTGGAGACGTGCACCTGGGGCGCGGCCAACCCGGCCCCGCCGATGTCCTCCAAGGTCTCCAGCATGTCGGCCAAGAGCCGCTTGACCTCCTTCGAGGTGGGGTCCGCCACCTCGTCGGCCCGGCGCCGAAGCACCGGGTGGCCCATGCGGGCGATCTTCAGAATCGACATGGGCCTAATATGAGGGGCGGCCGTGCCCTGGTAAAGCGGCATCCAGTTAACCATATCGCCATTTCGAGATGGTAGCTTTCCCTCGCGGAGGCCCTTCACAGGGGCCAGACGCTGTGGTATTAAGCGCGGCCCGTGGCCGGGTGGTTTGGAGCCAAAGGCGACAAGAGCTTAAGGAGCGTCAAGATCGTTCAAGTCATCGTTCGCGACAACAACGTCGACCAGGCCCTGCGCGCGCTGAAGAAGAAGATGCAGCGCGAGGGCGTCTTCCGAGAGATGAAGCTTCGCCGAGCATACGAGAAACCCTCCGAGCGCAAGGCCCGGGAACGGGCGGAGGCCGTCCGCCGCCACCGCAAGCTGATGCGAAAACGCATGGAGCGCGAGGGCTACTAGCCGCCCGCCCGACGGCGCGTCGTCCGGGCGTTGGAAAAGCCGGCCCTGTCGTTCAGGGCGCGGCTTTTTTAACGCCCCGCCTTTCAACCTCCGGCCCGGCGCCGCTCAGCCCAGGGCCTTGATGATCCCCTCCAACATCTTCTTGGCGTCGCCGAACAGCATCATGGTTTTGTCGCGGTAGAAGAGGTCATTGTCGATGCCGGCGTAGCCGGTGGCGAGCGACCGCTTTATGAACAGGACCGTGCCGGCCCGCCCCACGTCCAGGATCGGCATGCCGTAGATGGGGCTCGTAGGATCGGTCTTCGCCGCCGGATTGGTGATGTCGTTGGCGCCGATGACGACAGCCACGTCGGTGGTGGGGAAATCCCGGTTGATATCGTCGAGCTCGAACACCTCGTCATAGGGCACGTTCGCCTCGGCCAAGAGCACGTTCATGTGCCCCGGCATGCGGCCCGCAACCGGGTGAACGGCGTAGCGGACCGTCACGCCCTCGTGCATGAGGAGGTCCGCCATCTCGCGCAGCGCGTGCTGGGCCTGGGCCACGGCTAGGCCGTAGCCGGGGACGACGATGACCGAGCCCGAGTTCTTGAGGATGAAGGCGGCGTCCTCGGCGCTGCCCGCCTTGACCGGTCGTTCCCCGGCCCCAGCCACCACGGCGCTGCCCTCGGTGCCGAAGCCGCCGAGAATGACGTTGAAGAAGGACCGGTTCATGCCCCGGCACATGATGTAGCTGAGGATCGCGCCGGAGGAGCCCACCAGCGATCCGGTGATGATGAGGAGGTTGTTCTCAAGCGTAAACCCGATGCCGCAGGCCGCCCAACCGGAATAGGAGTTGAGCATCGACACCACCACCGGCATGTCCGCTCCGCCGATGGGCACGATGATCAGCACCCCGATCACGAACGCGAGCAGCGTCAGCAGCCAGAAGGCGGCGTAAGACTCGGTGAGGGCGAAGTAGGCGCCGAGCCCGACCAGCGCGATGCCGAGGGCGAGGTTGAGCCAATGCTGGCCGGGAAAGACCAGCGGCGCGCCGCTGACCAGACCCTGGAGCTTGGTGAAGGCCACGATCGAGCCCGTGAAGGTGACGGCGCCGATGGCGGTGCCCAGGCTCATCTCGATCAGGCTCACGACTCTGATATTGCCCGCGACCCCGATGCCGTAGGCCTCGGGCGCGTAGAGCGCGGCCGCGGCGACGAAAACGGCGGCGACGCCCACCAGGCTGTGGAAGGCCGCGATCAGTTGCGGCAAGGCCGTCATCTGGATCCTGAGCGCGATGACGGTGCCGATCGAGCCGCCGATGAGGACGCCCGCCAGGATCGTGCCGTAGCTCAGCACGTCCGGCATGAGGAGCGTGGTCGCCACGGCGATGACCATGCCCGCGATGCCGAACAGGTTCCCGGGCCGCGCCGACTCGGGCGAGGACAGGCCCCTCAGCGCCAGGATGAAGCAGATGGCGGAGATCAGATAGGCGAAAGCGGCTACATTCGCAGACACGAGTATCCCCCGCCTACTTGGCCTTCCTGAACATCCGCAGCATGCGCTGCGTCACGATGAAGCCGCCGAAGATGTTGACGGAGGCGAGCGTCACCGCGAGAAGTCCCATGACCTTGGAAAAGTGGACCTCCAGCGGTCCCGCCGCGATCAGCGCGCCGACGATGATCACCGAGGAAATGGCGTTGGTCACCGACATCAGGGGCGAATGCAGCGCCGGGGTCACGCCCCAGATCACGTAGTAGCCCACGACCACGGCCAGTACGAAGACCGTCAGCCCGATCATGAAGGGGTCGAGGCCGACCGCCTGGCCGACTTGGATGACGACCTGGTCCGCCTTGTCGGCGAGGCCCGCTCCATCATGGACGAGCGATGAGGCGTCGCCCACGGCCCTCGCGGCCCCGTTGGCGATCTCGGAAGGTTCCATTACGCGTTTCCTCCGCCGGTAAGTGCCGGGTTGACGACGGCGCCGTCACGGGTGAGGCACGTCGCTTGAACGATCTCGTCCTCCCAATCGATCTTGATCTGCTTGCTTTCCTCGTCGATCAGAAGGGAGAGGAAGGTGAGGAGATTGCGGGCATAAAGCGCGCTGGCGTCGGTCGCGATGCGGCTCGGGACATTGGCGTGGCCCATGATCTTGACCCCGTGCCTGGTCACCACTTTGCCGAACTCGGAGAGCGGGCAGTTGCCGCCCTGCTCGACCGCGAGGTCGACGATGACCGCTCCCGGCTTCATGTCCTTCACCATCTCTTCGGTGATGAGGACCGGCGCGGGCTTTCCGGGAATCAATGCCGTGCAGATGGCGATGTCTTGCTTCTTCAGCGTCTCGTGGATTGTCTCGGTCTGCCGGCGCTTGTACTCCTCGCTCATCTCGCGGGCATAGCCGCCCGCGGCCTCTCCCGACTCCGCTTCCGGCATCTCCACCTCGATGAACTTGGCGCCCAGGCTCTCGACCTCTTCCTTGACGCCGGGGCGCACGTCGAAGGCGGAAACGATGGCGCCGAGCCGCCGGGCCGTGGCAATGGCCTGAAGACCGGCCACCCCGGCCCCGAGGACGACGACCCGCGCCGGCGCCACGGTCCCCGCCGCCGTCATCATCATGGGAAAGGCCCGGCCGAACTCCGAGGCGGCATCCACCACCGCCTTGTAGCCGACGAGGTTGCTCTGGGACGACAGCGCATCCATGGCCTGCGCACGGGTGATGCGGGGAAGAAGCTCCAGGGAGAAGGCGATGACGCCGCGCTCGGCATAGGTCTGCACCTGGGCCCTGTCTGCAAGTGGCGCGAGCAAGCCGATCAGGATGCCCCCCTTCTTCATCAGGGCGACTTCGTCCGGCCCGCCCTCGCCCTCGGTCATGGGGCGCTGAACCTTGAACACGATGTCGGCGTCCCCGATCGCCGCCGCGGCATCCGCGGCGATGGTCGCGCCGGCCTCCTCGAAGGCTCGATCCGGGATCGCCGCACCAGCGCCGGCGTCCTTCTCGACGATGACCTCCGCGCCGAGGCCGATGAGTTTCTTCACCGACTCCGGCGTCGCCGCGACGCGCGCCTCGTAAGGGCGCCGTTCCCTCGGTATAGCAATCTTCATGTTGAATCAGGTCCCTCGACCGGTCGTCCGTGCCAGCACCGAGCGCGCTGGCGACGCGCAGAATCCCCCCCCGGGCACGGACTATGCCCGGTCTCGCGAGGTTTGCCAAGAGGACGGATTGTCGCGGTCGTTCCGAGGAAAAGGGGCGAATATGCCGGCCGTAGGCGTCGGCGCCGGGCGCCACTTGTCCGGTCTCGCGGAGGCGCCGGCCCGGCCGCACGTTGGGCGTTCCGGTTGGGGATTCAGGCGAGCGCCTCCAGCTCGTCGATGAAGCCGGCGATGATGTCGAGTCCCTTGTCCCAGAAGGCGGGGGCGGACGCGTCGAGCCCGAAGGGGGCCAGCAGTTCCCGGTGTCTGAGCGTCCCGCCGGCCTCCAGCATGTCCAGATATTTCTCGGCGAAGCCTTCGAGACCCTCCTGGTAGACGGCGTACAGCGAGTTCACCAGGCAGTCGCCGAAAGCGTAGGCATAGACGTAGAAGGGCGAGTGAACGAAGTGCGGGATGTAGGCCCAGAAGTGGCGGTAGCCACCGCCCAGGCGCAGGGCCGGGCCGAGGCTTTCCCGCTGGGTCTCGAGCCAGATCTCGCCGATGTGCTCGGCGGTGAGCTCCGCCTCGCGCCGCTCCCGGTGGAGGCGCCGCTCGAACTCGAACATCGCGACCTGGCGCACCACGGTGTTCAGCATGTCCTCGACCTTGGTGGCCAGCATCACCCGCCGGCGGGTGGGGTCCGTTTCCGCCTCCAGCAGCGCGCGGAAGGTGAGCATCTCGCCGAAGACGCTCGCGGTCTCGGCCAATGTGAGCGGCGTGTCGGCCATGAGGTGGCCCTTGGGCGCCGCCAGGACCTGATGCACCCCGTGGCCGAGCTCGTGGGCCAGCGTCATGACGTCGCGAATCCTGCCTTGGTAGTTGAGCAGGATATAGGGATGCACCGACGGCACCGTGGAGTGGGAGAAGGCCCCCGAGGCCTTTCCCGGCCTGGGCCCGGCGTCGATCCAGGGCCGCTCGAAGAAGCGCCGGCCCACGTCCGCCATGCGCCCAGAGAAGGCGGCGTAGGCATCGAGGACCTTGGTCTTCGCCTCCGCCCAGGGGATGATCCGATCCTCGGCCTCGGGGAGCGGCGCGTTGCGGTCCCAATAGTCCAGTTGATCGACGCCGAACCAGCGCGCCTTGACGGCGTAATAGCGGTGCGAGAGCCGGGGGTAGGCGCGGCGCACCGCCGAGGCCAGGGCCTCGACCACTTCGTCCTCGACGTGGTTGCTCAAGTTGCGGGCCGATTCCGGGGCCGCATAGTGGCGCCACCTGTCCTCGATCTCCTTGTCCTTGGCCAACGTGTTGGTGATCAGCGCGAAGGTGCGGATGTTCTCGCCCAGCACCCGGCCCAGCGCTTCGGCCGCCTTGCGCCGCGTGGCCCCGTCCTTGTCCACCAGCAGGTGCAGGACCTCGGTCTCGGTGAGCTCTTTTCCGTCCACGGCAAAGCGCAGCCCCACCAGCGTCTCGTCGAACAGCCGCGCCCAGGCGGCGGCGGCGGCAACGTGTTTCTCATGCAACATTTTTTCGAGGTCATCGGAAAGCTGGTGCGGCCGAAACACCCGCACGTCCCGGACCCAGGGCCGGTAGCGGGCCGCCTCCGGCGCCGTCATCATCTCTTCCAGCCGGTCGTCGTCGAGACGGTTGAGCTCGAGCGTGAAGAACAGGACATGGGTGGAAACGTCCGTCACCCGCTCCTGCATGGTCTGATAGAAGCGGGCGATGGCGGGATCGTTCATGTCGCCGGCGAACACGAGCTGGGCGTAGCTGGAGACGCGCGCGAGGCGCTCCTCGATCCGCTCGTACTCGCCGATCGCCTTGCCTAGCGCGGGGCCGTCGAGGTCCTTGATCCGGCCTTCATAGCGCTCTTCGAAGGCCGTGGCCGCGGTCCGGGCCGCTTCGAGGTCGGCCTTGAGTTCCGCCGAGTCCATCGCCGGATAGAGATCGCCGAGCTCCCACTCGGGAAGCTCGCCCACCCGCCCCGAGCGGGACCCATTCGCCGCCGCGGTTTCGGTCATGACATACTCCTTGAAAACGCAAGCGATATACTTCTCCATTGGCGGCGAGCCAAGCGTCACCACGCCAGGGCAGCAACATAGCAGGCTGCATGGGCGGCCGGGGGCGCCAGGCCGGCTCGGCGCCAGCCCGATTCGACAGCCCGGCAAGGGGGATGGCGGAAAAGCTCGACACCAAGGCAAGCCGCTTCGAGACCTGGCCCACTCTCACGGCCATGTTCTTCGACCAGGCGGAGCGTTTGCAAGAGAAGCCGCTCCTTTGGGCGAAGCGCGACGGGCGCTACCGGTCGCAGACCTGGCGCGAGGTGAGGGAGCGGGTATGCGCGCTGGCGCGGGGGCTGCGCGCGGCCGGCCTCGATCCCGGGGACCGGGTCGTGCTCGTCTCCGAGAACCGCCCGGAATGGTTGATCGCGGACCTCGCCATCATGGCCGCGGGCTGCATCACGGTTCCCGCCTACGTCACCAACACGCCGAGCGACCACCGTCACGTGCTTGCGAACTGCGGCGCCCGCGCGGCGATCGTATCGACCCGCGCGCTCACGGAACGAGTGCTTGCGGCCGCCCAGAGCGAGGGGGGCTGCGAGCTGGTCATCGCCATGGACCCGCCGGAGCCGGCCCCAGGCATTGGCGTGCGCGCGGCCGGCTGGGAGGAGATCTTGCAAGAGGGCGCGGCGGGCCCGGGCGATGTCGCGGCCTGGGCGTCCCGGGTGCGGCGCGGAGACATCGCCTGTCTCATCTACACCTCGGGCACCGGAGGCGCGCCCAAGGGCGTGATGCTCAGCCACGGCGCGATCCTCAGCAATTGCATGGGCACGTACCACCTGCTCGCCGAGATGGGCCTCGAGGACGAGGTGTTCCTGTCCTTCCTGCCGCTCTCGCACTCATACGAGCACACCGCCGGCCAGTTCCTTCCGCTTTCCATCGGCGCGCAGATCTATTACGCCGAGGGCGCGGAGGCGCTGGTCCACAACATGGCCGAGGCCCGCCCCACTCTCATGACGGCGGTGCCGCGGCTCTATGAGACCATGCACCGGCGCATCCTGCGCGACCTGGAACGCCGCGGCGGGCTCACGAAAAGATTGTTCCTGAAGGCGGTGGAGCTCGGCCGGCGCGCCTACGAGGCGCCCGAAAGCCTGAGCTTAAGAGAGCGCTTAGCCAACAAGGCCCTGGACCTGCTGGTGCGCCGCAAGGTGCGCGCGCGCTTCGGCGGGCGGCTCAAGGCCTTCATCTCCGGCGGCGCGCCGTTATCTTACGAAATCGGGCTGTTCTTCACGGCCTTAGGCGTGCGGCTCCTGCAGGGCTACGGCCAGACCGAGGCGGCCCCCGTGGTGAGCTGCAATCTCGTCTCCGACAACCGGCTGGGCACCGTGGGCCCGCCGGTCAAGGGGGCCGAGGTGAAGATCGCCGACGACGGCGAGATCCTCGTGCGCGGCGAGCTCGTCATGCAGGGCTACTGGGGCGATGCCGCCGCCACCGAGGCGGTGATCCGCGACGGCTGGCTCCACACCGGAGACATCGGCGAATTGGACGGCGACGGGTACATCACCATCACCGACCGCAAGAAGGACATCATCGTGTGTTCGGGCGGCGACAACGTCTCGCCCGCCCGCATCGAGGGCAAACTGACCCTCGAGCCCGAGGTCGCCCAGGCCATGGTCTACGGCGACCGCCGGCCGTATCTGGTGGCCGTCATCGTCCCCGACCAGGACTACATGCGCCACTGGGCGAAAGACAGGGGCAAGCGGGCGGACCCGGCGGCGCTGGCCGACGATCCCGACTTCAAGCACGCAATGGCCGAAGCGGTGGACCGGGTCAACCGGGGCCTGGCCCAGATCGAACACGTGCGCCGCTTCGTCGTCGCGCACACGCCCTTCGCCATCGAGAACGGACAGCTCACCCCGACGCTCAAGGTTCGCCGCCACAAGGTCGAGGCTGCCTACGCAGAGGCCCTGCAGGCGCTCTATGCCGGGGCCAGGGCCGGGGCCGGGGCCAGGACCTAGCCGGCCGCCCCGTCACACGCCGTGGTAGTCGCGGTACCAGGCGACGAACTTGGGAATCCCTTCGTCGATGGTGGTGTTGGGCTCGAAGCCGAAGTCGCGGCGGCTCGATTCGATGTCGGCATAGGTCTCCTTCATGTCCCCGGGCTGCATCGGCTCGAGCGATAGGTCGGCCTTGACGCCCAGCGCCTCTTCCAGCACGCGGATGAAGCGCATCAGCGGCTCCGGCCGGTGACTGCCCAGGTTGTAGAGCCGGTGCGGCGGGCCCTCGCCTTCCAGCGGCGGGGGACGATCGAGGCAGGCGAGCACCCCGGCGATGATGTCGTCGATGTAGGTGAAGTCGCGCTTCATGTCGCCGTGGTTGAAGACCCGGATCGGCTCGCCGGCCAGCATGGCGCGCGTAAAGATGTAGGCGGACATGTCGGGGCGCCCCCAGGGCCCGTACACGGTGAAGAACCTGAGTCCCGTGAGCGGCTGGCGGTAGATGTGCCCGTAGCAGTGGGCGATCATTTCCGCCGCCTTCTTGGTCGCCGCGTAGAGGGAGACGGGATTGTCCACCCTGTCCTCGACCGAAAAGGGGAGCTTCCTGTTGCCGCCGTATACCGAGGAGGAACTCGCGTACACGAAGTGCCGGAGACGGCCAAGGGCGCGGCACGACTCCAGCAACACGAGTTGCCCCTCCACGTTGGAGTGGGTGTAGGCGTAAGGATTCTCCAGGGAATAGCGGACCCCGGCCTGGGCGGCGAGATGAACCACGCGGTCGATGTCCGGGTTTTCCTGGACGAGGCGGGCGACCGCCTCGCGGTCGGCGACGTCGAGACGGTGGAAGCTGAACTCCGCAGCGTCCCCCAGTTGCTCGAGTCGGGAATGCTTGAGCGCCACGTCGTAATAATCGTTGAGGTTGTCCACCCCTACGACGCGTTCGCCCCGCGCCAGCAGGGCCATCGCGGTGTGGACGCCGATGAAACCGGCGACTCCTGTCACGAGAACGGTCATATGACTCGGTCTTGGTCGTTTCTCACATGGTCGGCCCGCGCATCCATATACCCCGCCCGATCGGATAAATCACCACCGCCGGGCCAGCGGCCGCGATGGATTGAGGGCCCGCGGCGTTTGACTCGCCCCGCGGGCCTCCGCCATCATCGCCGTTCACGAGCTTCGCCGCGCGGGCGCGGCCAGTGGTTGAGACGAGGAGCCGGTATGGTGCGATTGACCCCGATCCGAGAATTTACGCTGACACTCGCGGTGGCGCTCGCGATCGCGTTCGGCGCGGCCCAGGTGCGGGCGGACGAGATCGAGGGCTGGCCGTGCAAGCGGCCCTATGCCGAGTCGCTTTCGGCCGAGACCGCCTGGGGCGGCACGCCGCCCAAGGCCGACGGCGACTGGCGAGAGGACAAGGCCGTCAGCGAACTGGTCATGTATGCGACCAACCCCGAAATCAATCCGGCGCACGGGCGCGAGGCCATCTCCGAATTCGCCCCCGGTACCGGATCCGACAGGGACGCCAGCCTGGCGCTCGCCTTCCACGGCATGTTCGAGGAGATGAACAGCTATTACCGCATCATCATCACGGGCATCGGCCACTTCGTTATCAAGGCGAAGATCCTTGAAGAGGCGGTCGCGGAAAACGACACTTCCCTGGCGGCGCTTCCCGAGGACGCGACGGAGGCCCGCCGCGACATCCGGATCGCGCGCATGTGGAACTTCCGCAACATGGACGACGCCGAGGAGGAGGCGGGGTTCCAGTGCCGCCGCCTTACGTATCTGGAGAAGAAGCTCGGCCTGCTCACCGAACAACTGCGCAGCGAGATGCGGTCAAATTAGCGTGAACGCGGGGGGCAACGGCTGGACGCTCGATCGGTCGCCATGCTAGGCTGCCCGCGCGCGAACGGATCGCACAAGACGATCATCGCGTTTTAAAACGCGGATGCTAGGGGAAGTTCCGAGAACGATAAGCATCCGCAAAAAAGTAAAGCGGGAGGATAAGAATCATGCGAGGGAAGGCTGTAATGGCCGCCGCCCTGCTTGTGGGTGCGACGCAGGCGGCGACGGCGGCCGATTGGAACGATCTCGTCCATGCCGGCAATCAGAGCCAGAATTGGCTTCTCTATGGCGGCGACCTGGGGCAGCAGCGATTCGTTCCCAACGACGAGATCAACACCGGCAACGTCCAAAACCTACGCCTGAAGTGGATCTTCCAGACAGGCGTCATCGGATCGTTCGAGAACTCGCCGGTCGTCGAGGACGGGGTCATGTACGTGACCACGCCCTACAACCACGTCTTCGCGGTCGACGCGAGCAGCGGCAAGCAGTTGTGGCACCACCAGCACAAGCTGGGCACCACGATCACCTGCTGCGGCCCCAACAACCGCGGCGTCGCGATTCACGGCGATAAGATCTTCATGGCCACCATGGACTCCATGCTGATCGCGATCGACAAGCGGACGGGAGAGGTCCTGTGGGAGACGGAGGTGGCGGATCCCGAGTTCGGCTACTCCGAGACGCTGGCTCCGACGATCTACAAGGACAAGGTGATCGTCGGCATTTCGGGGGCGGAATACGGCATCCGCGGCTTCGTCAGCGCCTACGACGCCAATTCCGGCAAGCTGGTGTGGCGTACCCATACCATTCCGGCTCCGAACGAGGCGAGCCCCGACGGCGTCAAGGGGTGGGAAGGCACGTTCGTTAACAAGGCCGACGGCATCAATCCCCTCAACCGCGACGTCGCGGCGGAGAAGAAGGCCATCAAGTCGGGCAAACACAAGGACGCGTGGAAGTTCGGCGGCGGGTCGAACTGGATGACCAATTCCGTCGATTCCGCGACCGGCATGATCTTCGCCACCATCGGCAACCCGTCCCCGGACCTTGACGGGTCGCTGCGGCCTGGAGATAACCGTTGGTCAAACTCACTGTTGGCGCTTGACGGCGACACAGGCAAGATCGTGTGGGCTTATCAATACCTACCGCATGACGTGTGGGACCTGGACGCGGTCTCCCCGCCGATCCTGGCCGATGCGGATGACGGAAGCGGGAATAAGGTCCCGGTGGTCATCCACGGCGGCAAGACCGGCTGGGTCTATGTCCACGACCGCAAGACCGGCAAGCTCATTCGGCGCTCGCCGGCCATGGTGCCGCATGAGAGCCTGTTCGCGCTACCGACCGAGGGGCTGGGCACGCGGATGCTCCCCGGAGCCAACGGCGGCGTCGAATGGTCGCCCGGCGCCTTCAACCCCGGCACCCGCCTGGTCTACTTCCTGAACCTGCACCAGCCCATGCACTACGAAGTCAAGAGCGCGCCCTGGGAGAAGGGCAAGCTGTGGCTGGGCGGCGCGTTCAAGGCCATCGCCGGCGAGAAGCAGTGGGGCAACGTGACGGCCGTGAACGTCGATACCGGCGCAATCGCGTGGCAGGCGAGGACCGAGCAGCCCATGATCGGCGGCGCACTCACGACCGCCGGCGGCCTCGTCTTCGCCGGCGAGGGCAATGGCCTGTTCAAGGCCTATGACGCCAGCACCGGCAAGGTGCTCTGGCAGTTCCAGGGCGGCGCCGGCGTCAACGCCGCGCCGACGGCGTACGAGGTCAACGGCAAGCTGCACATCGCGGTCGCGGCCGGCGGCAACTTCCAGCTCAACTTCAAGAGAGGCGACGCCGTCCTGGTATTCGCCCTCGACTGACGATTCGGCCAGGCGCGGTTCCGCCTTTCCGGCGGGGCCGCGCCGACGGCCGTTCGAAGATTTCGACGGGGGCTTCGGCCCCCGTCCTTTTGGGCCGCCGCGGAAGGCCGTTTACCGTTTGAAAAAGGGCGGGTCCGCATACCTCTACGAGGCGCCCTCGGGCCCGGCCCGTCGAGACCAATGACGTCGAGACATATAACCACGTAACGGACGTTGACGACCATGTTGCATAGGTTTTTCGTGGATACCGCCCCCGCCGTTCGCGGAGGTTGGCATCGCGTGGTCACAGGCGTGCTGGCGCTGGCGTTCGTCGCCGTGGCGGCGGCCTGCGACGCGGGCGAGGCGACATCGCCATCCTGGATGGAGGTGGATGCCGCGAGCAAGAAGGTCAGCTTCCATTTCATCACCGCTTGGAGCGCCACCAACAACGGGTGGAACTTCAATGGTTACCTCGAGGGCGGCGCGACCGTCGTCGTCCCGGTGGGGTGGAATGTCCGGATTACCCTGTACAACCAGGATGGGAACTACCCCCACAGCATAGTCGTAACGAAGCCGTACGCCCTCGATGAAATGCCTGATAAGGCGACGCGGCAGGAGGCCGCGATTTCCCGCGCCTTCACGGGCGGGCCGGAGAACGGAGTCTTCGCCGGCAACGAGGACAGCCTCCGCTTCAAGGCCAAGAAGGCCGGCAAGTACTACCTCTTCTGCGGGGTCCCGGGCCACGGGCTCAGCGGCATGTGGATCCATCTCGAGATCAGCGCCGACGCGGACAAACCCTATGTGACCATCGCCGAGGGCGTCGAGCCGGGCGCGCCCTGAGCCCCGGTTCGTGACGCCTTTCCGGTTGCGTTCCCCGGCGGCGGAGGTTGCGTCGCCGCGGACGCCGTACGTTCCCGGCCGATATCGCCCGATCCTCAAGAACTTGTTTGAAGAATGGCCGCGTTGCCGGTGCGCGCGCGGGCGCATGGCCCCGCCGACCGCCGCCTGAGCGCCCCGTTCACAGGCCTCCATGCGCGGGTTCGGGCCCGCAGCGGCCGATCAGGCGGAACTCGCCTCCGCCTTGGGTTTCTTCTCACGATGCCGCGGGCCGAGGCAGGCCTCGATCTCTTCGCGGCCGAGGGTTTCCCGCTCCTCCAGCCTGGCGATGAGCTGGCTCACACGTTGGCGATGGCGGTGCAGCACCCTCGCCGCCTGGTCCTCGGCCTCGACCAGCAGCCGGCGCACGGCCTCGTCGACGGCGTGGGCGGTGATCTCGGAAAACCGGCGAGGTTGGGCTATCTCGCGCCCGAGGAAGGGGTGATCCTCGCTCTGGCGCAGGTCCATGGGACCGACCTCTTCGGCCATTCCCCAGCGCGAGACCATGGCGCGGGCGAGCGCCGTCGCTTGCCGGATGTCGTCGTCGGCGCCCGAGCTGACGCTGCCCAGAAACTCCTTCTCCGCCCTCCGGCCGGCCAGAAGGACGGCGAGGCGGTCGCGCAGGTACTCCTCGGGCAGAGTATACCGCTCCTCCTCGGGCAGTTGGTGCGTCCCCCCCAGCGTTTGGCCGCGGGGGATGATGGTGACCTTGTAGAGCGGATCGGCGTTGGGCAGGAAATAGGCGATCGCCGTGTGCCCCGCCTCGTGCACCGCGAGGCGGTAATGCTCCTCGGGCTCGATGGCCAGGCTCCGGACCGCGCCCATGAGCAGCTTGTCCCGCGTTTCGTCGAAATGACGGGCCGTGACCATCGCCGCGCCTTCCCGCGCCGCCAGCATCGCGGCCTCGTTCACCAGGTTCTTGAGGTCGGCGCCGGAGAGACCGGGCGTGCCGGCCGCGACAAGGTCGAGATCGACGTCGCTTGCCAGCGGCACGTCGCGCGTGTGGACGGCCAGGATCTCCATGCGCGCCCGCTTGTCGGGAAGCTCCAGAGTCACGTGTCGGTCGAAGCGCCCGGGACGGAGCAACGCCGGATCGAGAACGTCCGGGCGGTTGGTGGCGGCCAGCACGATCACCGCCTCGTGGCCCGCGAACCCGTCCATTTCCGCGAGGATCTGATTGAGGGTCTGCTCGCGCTCGTCATGGCCGCCGCCGAGCCCGGTGCCGCGCACGCGGCCCACCGAGTCGAGCTCGTCGATGAAGATGATGCTGGGCGCGCGACGCTTGGCTTCGGCGAACATGCGCCTGACGCGGCTGGCGCCGACGCCGACGAACACCTCGATGAACTCGGAGGCCGAGATGTGAAAGAACGGGACTTCCGCCTCTCCGGCGAGGGCGCGCGCCAGCAACGTCTTTCCGGTGCCGGGCGGCCCCACCAGCAGCACCCCGTGGGGCACGTCCGCGCCCAGCCGCCTGTAACGCTCCGGATCGCGGAGGAAATCGAGGAGTTCGGCGACCTCGCGCTTGGCGTTCTCCTGCCCGGCGACGTCGTCGAATTTCACCTTCGGCCGTTCCTCGGTCTCGACCTTGGACGTACCCTCCAGGAACTTCCCGATATCGCCTCTGCCGAGGCCACCTGCCATGTTGCGGGAGATGCGGGTCCAGAACCACCAGTAGAGGGCGATGAACAGCAACCAAGGGGCCAGCGCCAGGAGGATTCGGCCGAAGCCCTCCCGCTCGGCTTCGTGCGCCGTGACCGTCACCTTGCGCCCCTCGAGGGCGGGTAGAAGTTCGGTGTCGCCGATGGCGGGAATGCGGGTGGAGAAGCTTTCGCCCGGCGTCCCTTCGGGCCCCAGGGGGAGCTCGCGCTTCAGGGTCCCGGTGACCCGGTCGCCGCGCATGACGACCTCGGCGACCTCGTTCTTCGCAACGAGGGACTTGAAGTCGCTGTAAGGAATTTCAGCAGGAAGGCCCCGATCCCCCTGCGGACTGACCAGCAGCAGGACAAGAACCAAGGCCCCGAGCAACAAGGCGAGGGGCAGCCATTTCGGCAGCTTCTCCATGTCCAGCTATCCCGTAGCGACGGGCCGGGCCGTAGGCGAATGATCGCCCGCAGGGGTGACGACTGTCAATTCACCGACAGGCGGGAAACGCGCCCGGCCACCGGCACACGGAACTGCGGCTACCGCAGATACCGTGGAGCCGCAGCCTTCTCCCCGGCAAAGGGGCCAAACCAGTGCTTGCAGCGCCACATACCGGGCGCGCGAGCCAGGCCGGCGGCCCGCAAGCATGCAGAAGGCAGGGCCAACTTTGCCGCCTAGCTGGGAGCCTCGGCCCGCGCCTTGGCCTGCTCGAATGCCGCCTGCTGCTCGGCCGTGGCTTCCTTCTGGTGCTTGTTCTTCCACTCCTCGTAAGGCATGCCGTAAATGATCTCGCGGGCCTGGTCATAGGTCATGTCGACGCCACGGTCCTCGGCCGCAGCCCGATACCACTTGGACAGGCAGTTGCGGCAGAAGCCCGCGAGATTCATGAGGTCGATGTTCTGAACCTGGGGGTGTTCGCGCAGGTGCTGGACCAACTGGCGGAAGGCGGCGGCCTCCAGCTCGGTACGGGTGGCGTCATCCATCTTCGGCTCCCTGAACGTTTCCGCGTGGGGCATCCCCGTGCGCCCGGGGCACGAGGCCCGGCCACCCTAATTTGGGACGGCCGCGGCCGATTGTAAGCCCTCCGCCGCCCCTTCGAGATCCATCACCGTCTCGTCGATCAGCATGTCGACCACGGCGGAAAGCGCCTCCTGGTGGTCGGCCCCGGCCGCCAGGGCATCTTCGTACGCCTTCAGTTGGCGGTGGGCGCTGGTGCCGCGGGTGACGATCTGGCGCGCATGTGTCACCTCGTCGACGCAGCCGAAATGCTCCGCGTCCTCGGCGATGAGCTCCAGGAGTTCCTCGAGAAGCTCTGGGTACGGGACAATGCGGCCGGCGCCGAAGTCGACCAGGCCCTCGTTGTAGCCGTAGCGTTGCGCCCGCCAGCGGTTCTCGTTGACCAGCATGCGCGTGTAGATGCGCCAGCGCTGGTTGTTCCGCCGCAGCCGATAGAGCATGCGCAGGATGCAAAGATACAGCGCGGCGATGCAAACGGTGTCATCGACCCGGGTGCACACGTCGGCGATTCGCATCTCAAGGGTCGGGAAGCGCGCGCTGGGACGGACATCCCACCAGATTTTCGTGGCGTCTTCGATCAATCCAGCCCCGGTCATCACGTCGATATGGCGCTGGTACTCGCCATAACTCTCGAACCGCTCCGGCAACCCGGTACGCGGAAGCTCGTCCCAAATGCTGATGCGGTACGACATGAGGCCGGTCTTCTCGCCGCGCCAGAAGGGCGACGAAGTGCTGAGCACCAACAGGTGCGGCAGGAAATATGCGACCTGGTTCATGAGGTCGATGCGAAGCTCGTTGTCCTCGATTCCCACGTGGACGTGCATGCCGCAAATAAGGAGCCGCCGGACCACCGCCTGCAGGTCGCGGACCAGCACGTTGTACCTTTCCTTGTCGGTGTGCTTCTGGACGTCCCACTCGGCGAAGGGATGGGTCGAGGCGGCGATGGGAGCCATCCCGTGGCGACTCGCCACCTCCGCCACGGTGGTGCGCAGCCGAGCGAGATCGTCGCGAGCCTCGGCGATCCCACGGCAGACACGCGTCTCGACCTCGATCTGCGAGCGCATGAACTCCGCGCTGACCTGGCGCCCGATCAACGACTCGCATTCGCTCATCAGTTCCGACGGGGGCTCGACGATGAGCTCGCGGGTCGAGCGGTCGACCAGAAGGTATTCCTCCTCGATGCCGATGGTGAAGGCGGGCGGCACAATAGTCATTCGAACTGCTCCACTTGGCGAAGTCCGGGATCGGCGAGCATCTCCGCCAGCACGTTTCCTATTCGCTCCGACCAAAGCGCGACTCCTTTGCGCGTCGCGACGAGATCGTGGCGGATTTCCATCGCCAGATGGGGAAGGCCGGCCCGGGCCGCGTGGCAATCCACGGTGTAGGCGTAATGATCGCGTCCCGAGTACGGCAGGTTGTCACCGATGCAAACATCCCAACCGTTGATGAACTTTTCCATAAAGGGGAGCGCCATCCGCGGATCGCGGTCCCACAATATTCCGATATGCCAGGGTCTGGTTTCTTTTCTGTAAACGGGGCTGAAACTGTGCACCGAGACGAATGCCGGCGTCACGCCGCGCCCACAAAACCTTGCCAGGGCCTGCTCGACAGCGCTGTGGTAAGGGCGGAACAGCGCCTCGGCCCGGGCCTCAACCGCATCCGGCATGAGATTCCGGTTCCCGGGAATGATCACGCCGTCGCTAATAAGCGCAATAGACGTGGGGTCATCGAGCGCGCGGTTCAAGTCGATCGCCAGGCGCGAATAGTTGGCGAGAAGCGCCGGGGCGCCGAATCGGGCCGAGAGCCGGCGGGTAACCTCGCCCGCGCCGATGTCCCAGGCGACGTGACCGCGCCGCGCCGCCTCGTCCAGCCCGAGACTCCCGAGCACCCTGGGAATGGCGCGGCTGGCATGATCGCAAACGAACAAGAGCGGCGCCGGGCCCTGGGTATTGATGGCCTCGAAGGGAGGCGGCTCATCGGCCGCGATGAGGGGGGCGGTCCGGGCGAAGGCCCGCTGGGGGATATCGGGCATGGCCGCACTATACCCCAGACGGCGGCCGCAAACGGCCCAAAACGGCCACGAACCGCGCCCTGCGGCGGGAGGGAGCCGGGGACGACGCGCGTCGGCGGAAGGGGAGCGGGTGCGACGACGTCCCCTCGCGCCGCACCCGCGGAAAGGCGGACCCGGTGACGCAGGGAAGGCCGGGAAATCCCGGAAAACAAGTGGCGGCGGAGGGAATCGCAGACTAATCTCGCGCCCCATGCGCAGAAATCGAAACTCCAAGATCATCATTACCCTGGGCCCGGCGAGCTCCAGCCCCGAGAGCATTCGCAAACTCTTCGAGGCGGGGGCGGACGTGTTCCGCCTGAATTTCAGCCACGACATCCACGAGGAACACAGGCGCCGGCTCTATTACATCCGCGAGCTCGAGCGGATGACGGGACGGCCCATCGGGGTGATGATGGACCTGCAGGGGCCGAAGCTGCGGATCGGCCGGTTCAAGCGCGGGTCCGTGACGCTCACCGAAGGCCAGCACTTCCGCCTCGATCTCTCCAAGGAGCTCGGCACCAAGCGGCGCGCGCCGCTCCCACACCCGGAGGTGTTCGAGGTCCTTTCTCCCGGGAACCAACTGCTGCTCGACGACGGCAAGATCCGGCTTAGGGTCGGGAAACGCGGAGCCGACTTCGCCGACACGGAAATCGTCACCGGCGGCGTGCTGTCCGATCACAAGGGAGTCAACGTCCCCGACACCCTGCTGCCGCTCTCCGCCCTCACCGACAAGGACCGCAAGGACCTCGAGTTCGGACTCGACATGGGCGTGGACTGGATCGCGCTCTCCTTCATCCAGAGGCCGGAGGACATCGCCGAGGTCCGCCGCATGGTGGAACGCGACGCCGCCATCCTCACCAAGCTCGAAAAGCCGCAGGCCATCGACCGGCTCGACGAGATCCTGGAGCTCTCGGACGCCGTCATGGTGGCGCGGGGCGATCTCGGCGTCGAGACCCCGCCGGAGCAGGTGCCCATCCTGCAGAAGCGCATCATCCGGGCCTGCCGCGAGGTCGGGAAACCCGTGGTGGTGGCGACCCAGATGCTGGACTCCATGGTCCACTCGCCGACGCCGACACGGGCCGAGGCCTCGGACGTGGCGACGGCCGTTTACGACGGGGCCGACGCGGTGATGCTTTCGGCGGAGACCGCGGTCGGCCAATACCCCCTCGAGGCGGTGCAGATGATGGACCGCATCCTCGTGCGCGTGGAACGCGACCAGGCCTACCGCCGGATCATGGAGGCGAGCCATCCGGAGCCGGCGGCCACCACCGCGGACGCCATCAGCGCGGCCGCCGCCAAGGTGGCCGAGGTGTTGTCTGCCGCGGCTATCGTCACTTATACGAGCTCGGGGGCGACGGCGCGCCGCGCCGCGCGGGAGCGGCCCGCGGTCCCCGTGCTCGGCCTCACGGCAGAGCGCAAGACCGCGCGCCAGCTCTCGCTCGTGTGGGGGGTGCATTGCGTCCACACCACCGACATCCGGAGCTTCTTCGACATGGTGGAGAAGGCGGGCCGGATCGCGAGGGCGGAGGGTTTCGCCGACATCGGGGAGCACGTGGTCATCACCGCCGGCGTGCCCTTCGGCCAGAGCGGCAGCACCAACATCCTGCGCGTCGCCCGCATCAAGGAAATCCCCGACGGGGAGGCCGAGGGCGACTAGGCGGTAACAGCCCGAAGGTCTGACGCAGTCCCAGCGCCAGCGCCAGGATCGCGGCGGCGGTGAGAAGGACCGCCGCCGGCCTGCGGCGAGACCCCACCCGGGGCTTACCGTCATCTCAGGCCGCCGCCCCGCCGGTCCCGCGCCGGGCCAGCGCCGGAGGCAGGGGCCCGCCGGTGGCCCAATCCAGGAGCTCCGCCGTATGCAGGATCGGCACGGACGTGGCGCGGGCGATCTGGGCGATGCAGCCGATGTTGCCGGCCGCCACGACGTCCGGCTGGAGGCGCTCGATGTTGGCCGCCTTGCGTGTCCCGAGCCGGGCGGCCAGTTCCGGCTGCAGCAGGTTGTAGGCGCTGGCGGAGCCGCAGCAAAGATGCCCTTCGGGGACCTCCCGGACCTCGAAGCCGGCGTCGGCGAGGAGCCTTTTCGGCAGCTCGTGGACGCGCTGGCCGTGCTGGAGCGAGCAGGCGGGCTGATAGGCCACCACCATGTTCCGTGGCGCCTGCGGGGCATCGAGGCCGAGCTCGCCGATGATCTCGGTGACGTCGCGGGCCAGTTCCGAGATCCGCGCGGCGCGGGAGGCCCAGACCGGGTCGTCCCGCAGGATGAAGCCGTAGTCCTTCACCATGGTCCCGCAGCCCGCCGCGTTGATGGCGATGGCATCCAACCCCTCGCCGTCCATGAGGCTGCTCCAGGCCGCGACGTTCGCCCGCGCGCTGGCGCGCGCTTGGCCTTCGCGCCCCATGTGGTGGGTGAGCGCCCCGCAGCACTCCCCGCCCTCAGCCACCGCCACCTCTACGCCGTGCCGGGTGAGTAACCGGATCGTCGCGGCGTTGATCTCGGGCGCCAAGACCTTCTGGACGCAGCCCGCGAGCAGCGCCGCCCTCATTGCCCGCTTGCCCTCGGCGGGGAACACCTGGGGCCGGTCGAGGGCCGAGGCGCGGGGCACGGATCGCGGGACAAAGGAGACAAGGTTGCCGAGCCGGCCCGGAATCATCCGCGCGAACGGCCGCGCCAGGCGGGCTGCCGAAAGCGCGAGGCGGAATGCGCGGTCGCTGGGCAGCGTGACGGCGAGGAGCTCGCGGAGCAGGCGCTCGCCCCAGGGGCGGCGATACGTCCGGGCGATGCGGGCCCGCGCGAGATCCACCAGGTGCTGGTAGTGCACGCCGGAGGGGCACGTGGTCATGCAGCCGAGGCACGAGAGGCAGCGGTCGATGTGCCTGGCGAGCCGGGCCGAGGCGGGCCGGTCGTTTTCCAGCATGTCCTTGATGAGGTAGATCCGGCCGCGGGGCGAGTCGAGCTCGTCGCCCAAGAGCACGTAGGTCGGACAGGTGGCGAGACAGAAGCCGCAGTGCACGCAGGCGCGCAAGATCCCGTCGGCCTCGCGGATGTCGGCGTCGGCGAGCTGCGCGGGTGAGAAGCGGGTCTGCACGGCCCCTCCCTATACCCCCTCGTACATGCGGCCCGGGTTGAGGACCCGGTGCGGGTCGAAGCTCTCCTTGATGCGCGCGGTGAGCCGGGCCAAGGGCTCCGGCTGGGGCTGGAACACGGGCACCGCCGCCCGCGCCGCCTCGGGCGCGCGCACCAGCAGGGCGTGGCCGCCGGCCCGCGCGAGCGCGCCGCGCACCACCCGTTCCGCCGTTTGCGCCCCTTGCGCCCCGTCTCCGGCCGGCGCCACCGCGAGCCAGATCAGCCCGCCGCCCCAGTCATAAAAGCCGAGCGCGTCGAGGGCGCCCGAGACCTCGCGCACCACCTTGGCCGCTGCCGACGGCGTCACCGAAAGCCGCCAGACGTGGCGGTCGCGATCCGCGGCAAAGGGGGCGACGTCGCGGACCTCGCGCCAGAAGGCCCGCGAGTCCTCGCCATCGAGCTCCGCCACGGGTCCGGATTCGCCCATCGCCGAGGCAAGCCGCTCGGCCCGGTATCGGACGGAGGGGCCCGGCCCTTCGATGCGGACCGCAGTGACGGCGCGTCCCGCGCCCGCCACGGCCCCGACGGACGAAAGCGCGGCGAGCGGCCCGGGAAGATGGGCGGCGCCGGTCACGTCGAAGGGGCCGCCCACCGCCCGCGTCATGGCGGCCAGCGCCGCCTGGTCGTCGAGCCCGAAGCCGAGGACCGTGCGCGCCGCCTCCGCCGCGGGCAGCACCTTGAACGTGACCTCGCTCAGCACGGCCAGCGTCCCGAAGGCGCCGGTCAAGAGCTTGCACATGTCGTAGCCGGTGACGTTCTTGATGACCCGGCCGCCGGCCTTGAACGCCTCGCCCCGGCCGCTCACCGCCCGGAAGCCCAGGAGGTGATCGCGCGCGGCGCCGGCCTTGATCCGCCGCGGACCGGAGAGGTTGCAGGCGAACACGCCCGCGATGGTGCCCTCACCCTGCGCGCCGCCCAGGAGCGGGCCGTAGTCCGCGGGCTCGAACGCGAGCTGCTGGCAGCGCTCGCCAAGCCGCGCCTCGATCTCGCGCAAGGGCGTTCCGGCCGCCGCGCTCATCACCAGCTCCTCCGGCTCGTAGAGCCCGATCCCGGTGAGCGCGCTCACCTCCAAGCGGTGCTCGACATCGAGCGGCCGGCCGAGGGCCGCCTTCGAGCCGCCGCCGACGACCTCCACCGGTTCCTCTTCCGCCGCCGCCCAAGCCACCGCCTCGCGCAGTTGAAGGGCATCGGCGGGTTTGAGCACCGTCATCATCTAGAACCGGGGGATGTCGGGGAACCTGAGCTCACCCTTGTGGACGTGCATCCGCCCGAGCTCGGCGCAACGGTGGAGCGTCGGAAACATCTTGCCGGGATTGAGGAGGGATTGCGGATCGAAGGCGCATTTGACCCGCTGCTGCGTGTTCAGGTCGTCTTCGTCGAACATGACGCCCATGAGGTCGCGTTTCTCGACGCCGACGCCGTGTTCGCCGGTGAGCACGCCGCCCACCTCGACGCAGAGCTTGAGGATGTCGGCGCCGAAGGCCTCGGCCTTCGCGAGCTCCTCCGGCTTGTTGGCGTCGTAGAGGATGAGCGGGTGGAGGTTGCCGTCGCCGGCGTGGAACACGTTGACGACGCCGAGGCCGTAGGTTTCCGACATCCTGGAAATGCGGCTCAGGACCTGGGGCAACCGTTTGCGGGGGATGGTGCCGTCCATGCAGTAGTAATCCGGGGCGATGCGCCCGACGGCGGCGAACGCCGCCTTGCGCCCGGCCCAGAAACGGAGCCGCTCTTCCTCCCCGAAGCTCACCCGGAACGTGGTCGCGCCGGAGCCGCGGGCGATCTCCTCGACGCGCCCGATCAGGTGGTCGACCTCGGCCTCGGGGCCGTCGAGTTCCACGATCAGCAGCGCCTCGACGTCCAGCGGGTAGCCTGCGTGGACGAACTCCTCGGCGGCGTGGACGGCGGGCCGGTCCATCATTTCCATGCCGGCCGGGATGATGCCGGCGGCGATGACGGAGGCCACGCAGTCGCCCGCCGCCTCGTTGCTAGGGAATCCGATGAGCATGGCGCGGGCCGTCTCCGGGGCGGGCAGGATCCGCACCGTCACCTCGGTGATCACTGCGAGCAGGCCTTCGGAGCCCGTCATGAGCCCCAGGAAATCATAGCCCTCCGCGTCCATGTGCTTGCCGCCGAAGCGCACCACCTCGCCGGTAATCAGCACCGTCTCGAGGCCGAGCACGTTGTTGGTGGTGAGCCCGTACTTCAGGCAGTGCACCCCGCCGGAGTTCTCGGCGATGTTGCCGCCGATGGTACAGGCGATCTGGCTGGAGGGGTCGGGAGCGTAGTAGAACCGCTCGTGCTCCACCGCCTCGGTGATGGCGAGGTTGGTGACGCCCGGCTGGGTCACGACGCAGCGGTTCTCGAAATCGACGTCGAGGATCCGGTTGAACTTGGCCATGGCCAGCAGCACGCCGTCGGCGAGCGGCAGCGCGCCGCCCGAAAGCGAGGTGCCGGCGCCGCGGGGGACCACCTTCACGCCATGCTCGAAGCAGTACTCGAGGATCGCCGAGACTTGCTCGGTGGTGCTGGGGAGCAGCGCGATCATCGGTATCTCGCGGTAGGCGGTGAGGCCGTCCGTCTCGTAGACCCGGAGCGCCTCCTCCTCCGCGATCACGGCTTCCTCCGGCAGGATCTTCCGGAAGGCCCTGATGATGTCCGGCCGCCGGGCCAGCACCTCTACGTCGGGATCCTCCACGCGCATGGGAACCTCACTTCAAACGCTCGCGGGCCGCTCGGCACGGCGGCGCTCCCGCGATCGGGCGGGCAGGCGCGGCGACGCCCGAGGGCAAGGTCATGGTCTCGAGAAAAAGGTATGGCCGCGCCCGACAGGCGTCAACGCCGCCTCCGCAGCCCTGACGCGGTGCGCGCTTTGCGCGAAGGCAGCGATCGGCGACGGAATCAGGGGTGTGGGGCTGCGCCACGAGCGCCGCGCGCGTTTCGCAAGGAGCCGTCCGACCCAAGGCCGCTTGCCCGGCCTCAGGGCGCGGGTCAGCCCTGGCGCGCCTTGAACCGGGGTTTCGTCTTGTTGATGACGTAGACGCGCCCGCGCCGGCGCACCACGCGGCAGCTCTTGTGGCGTTTCTTCGCCGATTTGAGAGACCGTAAGACTTTCATGGGTGCACGTGTCCCGGCTCAAGGGGCGCGGAGCCGGGACCATAGGGTGTGCACTTCCGGCTGTCAACGCAGGGCACCCGCCGCGCCGGCAGGGCACCTGCGGCCGGGGCGTGCGCTCCGGCGGCGGCAAGGTCTAGAGCATAATCCGGGCGGGCTCAGCGTTTGAAGGCGTGAATGCGGTACACCCTGACCTCGCTGCTCGCCAGAACCGCCGCCCGGTGCAGCCACATTTCGGCCTCGTCGACCAGGGCCTCCCCCAGCTCGGGACGCAGATGCCCGGGCTTGAGCGTGGAAAGCACCGCGCGCCAGGCTTTCAGCACCAAGTAGCTCACCTCGTCCGAGATGTCCTCCTCGACGCGGATCTCGAATTTGAGGTTCTCGAGGCATTCGCGGGTCTGCTTGATGCTCCATAGTTCGGGGGGGACCGGCTCGTACGTGATCCAGTTCTGGATCTCGGGCCGCATCGGATCGCTCTTGGCGAGCAAATAGTCCGTGAACAGGAGCTGGCCGTCCTTCTTGAGCGACTTGGCGATGGTGCCGAACAGGCGGCGCTTGTTGACGACGGTGAAGAACGTCTCCTTGGCGAAGACGCAGTCGAACCCCTTGCGGCGCAGCTCGACGCTTTCCGGGTCGTAGGACACCACGGCCGCCTTCTTGGCCATCCCGGCGCGCGTCGATTCTTCCATGCCCTGGGCGGCCAGCACCTCCGAGGGCTCCATGGCCGTCACCCAGACTCCGAACGCGCCCACCATGGCCCGCGCCGGCCCGCCGAGGCCGGCGCCGAGGTCGAGAACGCTCCGCTCGGGTTTGAGGGCGAGGGGCCCGACGAGTTTCAGGATGTAGTCTTCGCCGCCCGGCGAGGTGAAACCGGCGCCCCAGACCCGCTCCGCGATCTTGATCCGCTCCGGCGTCCAGATCACGGTCCTCGCTTTCTTCTCGGGCGGGAGTTCGAGCGGCTTTACGGGCGCTTGCGGGCCAAGCTGCGATGCCGGCCGCTCCTCGTCCTCCGCGAGCGTTTCCTCACCGCACTCGCGGCCTTCCCACCAAGCCATGAAGCGTTCACGGAATAGGTCAAAGCGGGAGGGTTGAGAGTCCTCGTTCGCGGACTCCTCCTCGGCCGCGGTTTCGTCCGCGTCAGGCTCCGGCTGGGGGTCGAGTTCGTAGCCCTCCCACCAGGCGACGAAGCGGTTACGGAGTGTAGACAGGGCCACCACGTCCACCGGTGTCTCCCATACACGCTTTCGCGGCGCCCCTCTCCCCCCAAAGCCGCTCCGGCCGGGGGGCCGCCAGCATCGCAGCAATACTGCGAAATCAATGGATTAACCATGACAAGAATTGCTTAAGCCCGGGTTAATCGTGGGGGCACTAGCGAACGCTCACCGGCGTGCCCTTCGCCAACCCGCGGAACCGCCGCCCTAGAGCATAATCCGGTCAAGTTGAACGGGCTGCGCCGGAGGAATTTTGTGCCGCGGGCAGGAGCGGGGCGAAGCACGCAGCGGTGCCACCGCGCGAGCTCCGCGACGAACCCGTGGCCGCAAAAGACCCCGGCCCTTCGGGTTGCGCCGGGGCGCGTTGCATCCCCGTCGATCGTCGGTTTCAACGCTCATGGGCGTCGTGCTCACCCGGCCGGGTCTCGCCGGGCCTGCCGCTGGGAGCTCGCCTTCTGCGCCTCGATGAAGACGCGGGAGACCTCGGGGAAGGCCGACTTGATCCGCTTCTCCATGCGCGAGACGGCGTCCTCCACCTGGGACGCGGAGAACTCGTCCTCGAAATCGAGGCTCAGGTTCAAGAGCACGTCCCAGGGACTCAGATGCATGGTGAGCAGCTCGTTCACCCGCTTGATGCCGGGCTGCTCGGAAACGATGGCCCGGATTCCCCGCACCACCTCGGGGTGGGCCCCCTCGCCGATCAGGAGCCCCTTGGTCTCGTAAGCGAGCAACACCGCCGTGACGGCGAGGATGGCGCCGATGACGATGGAGGCCACGCCGTCCAGCGCCGGAATGTCGAGCGCCTCGCCAAGGGCGATGCCGACGAAGGCCGCGACCAGCCCGAGCATGGCGGCGCTGTCCTCGAACAGGATCGTGAAAATGGTCGGGTCCTTGCTGCGGCGGATGGCCGCGAAGTATCCGAGCGCGCCCTTGGCGACGGTGAATTCGCGGAACGCGATCCACCAGGCGCCGGCCTCGAAGACCATCGCGATCCCGAGGACCACGTAGTTGACGGTGACGTTCGTCACGGGCCGCGGGTGCAGCAGCTTGTCGACGCCCTCGTACGTCGACAGCCCGGCGCCCACGGCGAAGATCAGGATAGCGACCACGAAGGTCCAGAAATAGAGCTCCATGCCGTAGCCGAAGGGGTGCATGGCGTCGGCCGGCTGGCGGGAGCGCCTGATGCCGAGAAGCAGGAGCAACTGGTTGCCCGTGTCCACGACGGAGTGAATGGCCTCGCTGAACATGGCCGAGCTGCCGGTGAAGGCGGCGGCGGCGAACTTGATCCCCGCGATGAGGGTGTTTCCCAGGAGCGCGGCGTAGATGACCTTTTTCGACGAAAGCATGGACATGGCGCTTCAGCGCGAACGAGGTCTCGAAGCGGGAGCACTCCGGTGCGAGCCGCGGCGTTCGATCACGCGGATAGGCGCCCTGCCGGCGCCCAGGTCTCGAAACATGGCCTCACCTGCGGCGCGTCCCGTCATGCGGGGATCCGACTGCCGGCGGCCCGTCGGCGCGGCCCCGCCCGATCTATTGTGTAGCATTCTACGCCTCGGGATGCAGATGCTGCCGTGGCCCCTGTATACGCCGACCCACCGAGATGTCCCAAGCCCGCGGGCCAAGGGGCGCGCGGCCGCCGCTCCGGAGACGACGGCCGCAGCGCGCGTAGATCAAGCGTAGCGCGCGTAGATCAAGCGTAGCGCGCTCGGGCGAGGGCGGCGATGGTCCGGCGCCGCGCCGGGGGCAAGAAATCCGTCGCGTGGGGGCCGCAAAGAATTTCGTAAGATTTTCATGGCACACTAGACGGATGGTTGTTAAGGCATTGACATTATTGCACATTCCATCGGCTTCCCTCGATCGGTCGCTTCCCGGCCCGCAGAATTTTCGCTTGGCGCGACCCGCAGCACGGAGCGCCGGACGATGACCGCACC
>JAZGAE010000041.1:0-21325 GCA_036475545.1 Alphaproteobacteria bacterium | reverse complement strand
GGCGCCGAGGCGCCGAAGCCGGTCATGCCAATGACCGCGCCGTCGGCGCCGACCCAGCGCTCCCACCCGAAAGCCGCCGCCGCCTCCACCGCGACCCTCACCGTGCCGGGACCCAATACTTGCTCGCGGTAGGACTCCGGCTCGGCCTCGAACAGCTCCCAGCAGGGCATGGAAACCACCGCGGTAGGCACGCCCTCGGCCTGGAGCGTGTCGCGGGCTTGCAGGGCCACGCTCACCTCCGAGCCGGTGGCAAGCAACGTGACGGCGCGCGGGCCCCCTTCGGCGTCGAGCAGAACATAGGCTCCCCGCCCGCTCAGGTTCTCGGAGCTGTGTTCGTGGCGCACCGCGGGCGCCGCCTGGCGGGTGAGCGCCAGGACCGAGGGCCCGTCGCGCCTTCTTAACGCCAGCTCCCAACACTCCACCGTCTCGACCGCGTCCGCCGGCCGGAACACGGCGAGGTTGGGGATGGCCCTGAGCGCCGCCAGGTGTTCTACCGGCTGGTGCGTGGGCCCGTCCTCCCCCAGCCCGATGGAATCATGCGTCAGAACGTAGATCACCCTTTGGCCCATCATGGCGCTGAGCCGGAGCGCGGGGCGCAGGTAGTCCGAGAACACCAGGAAGGTGCCGCCGTAGGGGATGAACCCGCCATGGAGCGCGATCCCGTTCATGGCCGCCGCCATGACGTGCTCGCGCACCCCCCAGTGGACGTAGCTTCCGCCGAAGTCCTCCCGGCTCACCGGGCGCTGGCCGGACGTCTTGGTGAGGTTGGACTCGGTGAGATCCGCGGACCCGCCGACCAGTTCCGGCAGCGCCGGCACCAATATCTCGAGCGCGGCGTGTGATGCCTTGCGCGTCGCCCACTTGGGGGCCTCCTCGGCCAGGTGGCGCTTGCGGTCCAAGAGCGCGGCCTCGAAGCCCTGGGGCAGCTCGCCCGCCATCCTTCGCTCGAACTCGGCCCTTATGCCCTCGTCCAGCGCCTCGAGCCGCTCCTGCCAGCGGGCCCGGGCCTGCGATCCCTTGGCGCCGACCCGCCGCCACGCCGACAGGATGTGCTCCGGGATCTCGAAGGGCGGATGGGGCCACCCAAGGCGCTCCCTGGCCCCCGCCACCTCCTCCGCGCCCAAGGGCGCACCGTGGGTCGCGGCCGTGCCCGCCTTGGAGGGCGCGCCGAAGCCGATCGTGGTGCGGCAGGCGATCAGCGAGGGCGTGGGCGTCTCTTTGGCCTTCGCGATCGCCTCTTCCACTTGCGCCGCATCGTGGCCGTCCACGGTTTGCGTGTCCCAGCCCGAGGCCCGGACCCGCGCGAGATGGTCGTCCGAGACGGCCAGGTCCGTCGAACCGTCGATGGAAATCCGGTTGTCGTCGAAGAGGACGATGACTCGGCCGAGCCGCAGGTGCCCGGCGAGCGAGACCGCCTCCTGGCTGATCCCTTCCATCAGGTCCCCATCGCTCGCGATCACGTAAGTGTAGTGGTCCACCACCTCGGGGAAACGGGCCGCCAGCATGCGCTCGGCCAAGGCCATTCCCACCGCGTTCCCCAGCCCCTGGCCCAGGGGGCCCGTGGTGGTCTCGATCCCCGCCGCCTGCCCGTACTCCGGATGCCCCGCCGTGCGGCTGCCGAGCTGCCGGAACCGCTCCAGCTCCTCCAACGTCACGTCCTCGTAGCCCGTCAGGAACATCAACGCATACAAGAGCATGGAGCCGTGGCCGGCCGAGAGGACGAGCCGGTCCCGGTCCGGCCAGCGCGGCGCCGAGGCGTCGAAGGTGAGGAACCGGGCGACCAGAACCGTCGCCGCGTCCGCCATCCCCATCGGCAGCCCCGGGTGGCCCGAGGCCGCCTTTTCCACCGCGTCCATCGCCAAGGCCCGGATCGCCGTCGCCATCTCCGAGAGACTCGCCTCGGGGCTCGGCGAGTGGGTAGCCTTTGCCATCGGGTCGGGGGAGTTCATGTCTGGTTTCGACCGCATCGGAAGCGAATGGCAGGAAACGCCGTGGCAAAATGCCGCCCTCCCGCCGAACCGTCAACCGCGTTGTTCTCCCTCCGCCGCCATCGCCGAGGCGTGGGCCGGCGGGGACAGCGGTTGACGCTATGAACTGGCGAAGCCTATCTTGCCTTGATTGAGAGGGGTCGCGTTTCATTCCGCAAGAAGTGGGACTTCGGCATGACGCCTTTGGAGCGCACGAGGCAGCGGCTTGAGAAGGCGGTCGCCCGGCTCGAGGCGGCCTCGAGAGCCAGCGCCGCCGGCGCCGGGGAAGACGAGTTCCATGAGAAGCTGGCCGGAGGGCTGGTCGAGGCCCTTCAGGCCACGCAGGCGGACTACGCCGCGTTGAGGGAAGCGACCGACTCCGTTTCGGACCGCCTCGATGCCGCCATCGACCGCCTGCGCGGCGTAACAAGGGGTTGATCCGTGGCCCAGGTGGCGATCACCATCAACGGACGCAATTTCCAGATCGCTTGCGAGGACGGTCAGGAGGACCATCTCGCGGAACTCGGCGCCTATGTCGACAAGCGGGTGAGGGACCTGGTCGCCTCGGTCGGTCAGATCGGGGACACCCGGCTCGTGGTCATGGCGAGCTTGCTCATCGCGGACGAGCTCTCGGACGTTTACGACGAACTCGAGGCCTTGCGCGCGCAAGCCGGCGAAACGCCCGGCAAAACAAAAGCCCGGTCGAGCCGCGCGCGGTCGGCCGAGCAGGAGAAGGCGCTCGCCAGCGGGCTCGAGGCCATGGCCGAGCGGATCGAAGATATTGCCGCGCGCCTGGAGAGGGCCTAGATTATCCTGTAGGACGGGTGCTGCCTGGCACGTCAGGCTCCAGCTATCCCCGGGGCCAACAGTCAACCCTTGGGAGCTGTCCCTGCCGGGATCGTGGTCTCGGTATATGGCGCCCACCTGCTGAGGCAGGCTCTGGAGGGTCGGTGAGCCAACGGCCGAGGCGGCCCCGTCCGTTCGCCTCCGCGCTCGACCGCGGCTGGTGCGCCGAGTCAACCCCTGCTCCTGTCCGACACCTTCCCTCGCCGTTCGTCCTTTGCCGGAGAAATGCCCCAATCGACCCTGCAGGAGGCTAAACGCGCGGCCCGCATCCAGGCCCTTGCGCGGCGCCGTGCCGCCCACGAGGCGGCCGTCCGCCGGCATGGGGACTCGGGCTCCGGCAAGGAGCTTTGCCGCCGCTTCCTCGAGGCGATCGAGGTTCCGGAAGGCGCGGTGGTTTCCGCGTATTGGCCGGTGCGCGCGGAGATCGACGTCCGCCCGCTGCTTCACGCGCTTCACGGGGCGGGCCACGTGTGCGGCCTGCCGGTGATCGTGCGCCGGGGCGCGCCATTGCTTTTTCGCCGGTGGCATCCGGGCATGGAGCTGGTGGAAGGGACGTTCGCGATTCCCGTGCCGGGACCGGAGGCCGACGAGGTGACCCCGGACTTGGCGCTGGTTCCCTTGCTCGTCTTCGATGGCGAAGGGAGGCGCCTGGGTTACGGCGGCGGATACTACGACCACACGCTCGCCCGCCTGCGCCACCGCGCCGGCAGAACTTTTGTTGCCGTCGGCGTTGCATACGCCGCCCAGCGCCGTGACCGTGTGCCGGCGGACGAGGGCGACGAGCGCCTCGACTGGGTGGTCACCGAAGAGGGGGTGATTCGGTTCGGGCGGGACGGCCCCGAGGGGGCGTGAGCGAGGAAGGCCGGGGAAAAGCATGAGGATCCTCTTTTGCGGCGACGTGGTGGGCCGCTCCGGGCGCGACGCGATCGCCGCCCATGTTCCGGAGCTGAGAGAAAGGCTGGCCCTCGATTTCGTGCTGGTCAATGGCGAGAATGCGGCACACGGCTTCGGCATCACCGCCAAGATCTGCAAACAGTTCTACGACGCCGGCGCCGACGTCATCACCACCGGCAACCACGTCTGGGACCAGCGCGAGATCCTCTCCTACATCAACGAGGACCCCAGGCTCTTGAGGCCGCACAACTTCCCTGTGGCGGCGCCGGGCCGGGGGGCGGGCGTCTTCGCGGCCCGGGACGGGCGAAAGGTGTTGGTGCTGCATGTCCAGACCCGGCTGTTCATGGTCGCTCTCGACGATCCCTTCGCTTGCGCCGAGGCGGTGCTCGACGAGCATCCGCTCGGGAAAGCCGTCGACGCGGTCGTGATCGACATCCACGGCGAGGCGACCAGCGAGAAGATGGCGCTCGGCCATTTCGTCGACGGCCGCGCCTCGCTGGCGGCGGGCACCCACTCGCACGTGCCCACCGCGGACACCCAGATCTTCCCCGGTGGCACCGCTTACCAGACGGACGTGGGCATGTGCGGCGACTACGACTCGGTGATCGGCATGAAGAAGGGTGCGTCCATCGCGCGCTTCGTGGGCAAGGTGCCAAGCGAACGCCTGTCGCCGGCGGAAGGGGAGGCGACGCTCTGCGCGGTCTTCGTGGAGACGGACGACAAGACCGGGCTCGCGCACAAGGTGGCCCCGGTGCGCCTCGGCGGCCGGCTCGAGGCCGCGCTGCCGGAATAGCCGGTCGGCCGCCCGGCTCGGCCTCGTGGCGGCCGGGCCGGCCTTTCCGGGGACCGTCCCGACGGCCCCTCGGCGCGCCCGCTTGGCGACTGGAAAATGCGAGTTTCCCTCGCTAGTTCGGCGCGTGCCGGCCGCCCCAATCTTGCCATATTACTCTGCTAGCAGAGGCGCGGTCTGCAGAGATCCGTTGGGGGCCGTCCGCATATTCATTTACCACAACATGTGGTATAAGGCGGCGAAATATGCTCAGTAATTTGGGGATCGCCTTCTCCATGTCTGGTCATTCCCAGTTCAAGAACATCATGTACCGCAAGGGTGCGCAGGACGCGCGGCGCGCCAAGGTTTTCGGCAAGCTCATACGCGAACTCACGGTGGCCGCGCGCAGCGGCCTTCCCGATCCCGCGGCCAACCCGCGGCTTCGCGCGGCGATTGCGGCGGCCAAGGGCGCCAACATGCCAAAGGACACCATCGAGCGCGCCATAAAGCGCGGCGCCGGCGACGAGGAGGGCGTGATCTTCGAGGAGATCCGCTACGAAGGATACGGCCCCGGGGGCGTGGCCATCATCGTCGAGGCCCTCACCGACAACCGCAACCGCACCGCGGCGGGCATTCGCGCCGCCTTCAGCAGGTTCGGCGGCAGCCTGGGGGAGTCGGGGAGCGTCAGCTTCATGTTCGAGCGGCTCGGCGCGATCCGCTACCCGCCGGATGTGGCGTCCGCGGAGGAGATGTTCGAGGCGGCGCTGGACGCGGGCGCCGACGACGTGGACTCGACCCCGGCGGGTCACGAGATCGTTTGCGCCCCCGATGACCTCAACGAGGTGCGCGATGCGCTGGTACAGAGATACGGCAACCCGGAGAGCGCGGCGCTGGAATGGCGGTCCCGGACCGCCGTGGCGGCGGACGAAGCGTCGGCGCCGGCGCTGATCAAGCTTCTCGGCGTGCTCGACGACAACGACGACGTCCAGGCGGTGTTCGCCAACTTCGACGTCTCCGATGAATTGATGATGAAATTGACCGCCTAAGGCGTCTGCCGCCATGGCGAAGTAAGGAAGCTTTAAGACTGCTGCGATGAGACTGCTGGGACTCGACCCCGGTTTGCGCCACACCGGATGGGGCGTCATCGACGCTACGGGCGACCGCCTGCGCCATGTCGCCAACGGCGTGGTCGATTCCGATGGGGCGCTGTCGCTGGCCGAGCGCTTGGTCCAGATCTTCGACGGGCTCGCTGCGGTGATCGCCGAACATGGGCCCGAGGAGGCGGCGATCGAAGAGACGTTCGTGAACAAGAACCCGTCCTCGACTCTCCGGCTCGGCCAGGCTCGGGGGGTTGCGCTGCTGGCCCCGGCGAGAGTGGGCCTTTCGGTGAGCGAGTATCCTGCGAACCTGGTCAAGAAGGCTGTCGTCGGAGCGGGGCATGCCAGCAAGGAGCAGGTCGCAATGATGGTTCGCACCCTGCTGCCCGGTTGCGAGATCGCGGGGCCGGACGCGGCCGATGCGCTCGCCGTGGCCATCTGCCACGCCCATCACGTCGCCACCCTCCGATCCTGGTCGGCGCAGCGGCTCGGGGCAGGGGGTGTCGTATGATTGCCAAGCTTAGCGGCGTCTTGGACTCGGCCGGCGAGGACTGGGCCGTGATCGACGTTGGCGGGGTCGGCTATCGGGTCTTCTGCTCGGGCTCGACGCTGGGTCGGCTGCCGCCCGTCGGCGAGCCCGCGAGCCTGCTGATCGAGACCCATGTGCGCGACGACCACATCCACCTTTACGGTTTCATGGACGATACCGAGCGCGATTGGTTCGGGCTGCTGCTCACCGTGCAGGGCGTCGGCGCGAGGGTGGCGCTCGGGGTGCTCACGGTGGTGACGCCGGTTGACCTGATGCAGGCCATCGCCGCCCAAGACAGCGCCGCGCTGACCCGCGCCGAAGGCGTCGGGCGCAAGCTGGCGGCGCGCATCGTGAACGAGCTGAAGGACAAGGCGGGCGGCATCGTCCTCGGACCGGCAGCGGCCCCGGGCGCGGCCGCCGCCGGCGCTCCGGCGGAGGGCGCCGTGGACGCCATCTCGGCGCTCGTCCACCTCGGCTATGGTCGCTCCGAGGCCTTCGGGGCCGTCGCCCACGCGGCGCAACGGCTCGGCCGTGACACGCCGGTCTCGGAACTCGTCCGTGCCGGTCTCCAGGAGCTGGGTTCGTGAGCGCCGTGGTCCCGGGCAAGGAACGGGTGGTGAGTCCCGACTTCGTCCACGGTCGGACGGGGCGGGGCGATGCCGTCGAAACGTCGCTGCGGCCGCTCACTTTGGATGAGTTCATCGGCCAGACGCAGCTGTGCGCGAACTTGAAGGTCTTCATCGACGCCGCTCGCGGCCGTGACGAGGCCCTGGATCACGTGCTCTTCTCCGGGCCGCCGGGGCTCGGAAAGACGACGCTGGCGCAAATCGTGGCCCGCGAGCTGGGGGTGGGTTTTCGCACGAGCTCCGGCCCGACAATCGCTCGGGCCGGCGACCTTGCCGCGATCCTGACCAACCTGCAGCCGCGGGACGTGCTGTTCATCGACGAGATTCACCGGCTCAACCCGGCCGTGGAGGAGATCCTTTATCCGGCCATGGAGGACTTCCAGCTCGACCTCATCATCGGCGAGGGGCCGTCGGCGCGCTCGGTGCGCATCGACCTGCCGCCCTTCACGCTCGTGGGCGCCACCACCCGCTCAGGCCTCATCACCACGCCGCTCCGCGAGCGCTTCGGCATCCCGTTGCGGCTCGGGTTCTACGAGGCGCCGGAGCTGGAGAAGATCATCGATCGCGTCGCGCCGTTGCTCAACCTCGTGCTCACGCCCGACGGGGCCGCGGAAATCGCCCGGCGCTCGCGGGGCACGCCGCGGGTGGCGGGCCGGCTGGTGCGCCGGGTGCGCGACTTCGCCTCCGTCTCCGGGCTCGACGGGGTCGACGCCGGGGCCGCGGACGCGGCGCTCACCCGCCTCGAGGTGGACAGGATCGGGCTCGATGCCATGGACCGGCGCTACCTGATGTGCATCGCCGAGACCTACGGCGGCGGCCCCGTCGGCGTGGAAGCCATGGCCGCGTCGCTCTCCGAACAGCGCGACGTCATCGAGGACGTCATCGAGCCCTACTTGATTCAGCAGGGGCTCATCCAGCGCACTTCCCGCGGGCGGCAGCTGTCCGAGGCGGCGTTCCGCCACCTCGGGCTGGAGCCGCCGACGCGGGCGAGCGCCGATCGGCTCGACCTGCTCGACAGGGCGGAATCGCAGGCGCCCTCCACGGAGGCCGGGGATGCGTGAGCATGGCGGCGTCAATTCCGGCGCGATTTCCGGGGGCGTGCACGTGTTTCCGGTCCGGGTCTATTACGAGGACACCGACGCGGGCGGGGTGGTCTATTACGCCAATTATCTCAAGTTCGCCGAGCGGGCGCGCACCGAGATGATGCACCTGCTGGCCGACGGCTACGGAGAGCTGCTCGCCGACGGTGAGATCGCCTTCGCCGTGCGCCGCTGCGAGGCGGACTTCCTGGCGCCGGCGCGCCTCGACGACCTGCTGGAGGTCCACACGACGGTGACGGATGCGGGCGGCTCCAGCGTGACGGCGGAACAGGTGATCCGGCACGACGAAAGCGATATTACGCGGCTTCGGATGCGGCTGGCCTGTGTCAACCAGGCCGGGCGGCCGACGCGCATTCCTTCGGCCCTTCGCGCCGCCCTGCAAACCTTGACACCTTCTTAAGCGACGAGCAGGAGCATGGAGAACACTGTCGTTGAATCGATGGCACTGGCGGGCTCCGTCGACGCCTACGACTTTTCGATCTGGACCCTTTTTGTCCAGGCGGACCTCATCGTCAAGGCAGTGATCGTCTTGCTTGTGGTGGCCTCCTTCTGGAGTTGGGCGATCATCTTCGACAAGGTGGTCCGCATGCGCCGTCTTTTCGCCCAGACCTCGGAGTTCGAGGACTCGTTCTGGTCCGGCGGAGTGCTGGACGACCTCTATGATCGCATCGGCACCCGCCCCGAGCATCCCATGGCCGCCGTGTTCGCCGCCGCCATGCGCGAGTGGCGGCGCTCCACCGCCAAGGGGCTTGGCGGCGGCGCCGCCCCGGAGAGCCTCCACCAGCGGATCGAGCGGGTGATGCAGGTCACCATGGGTCGCGAGATGGACCGGCTCGAGCGGTACATGATGTTCCTCGCTTCGGTGGGATCGACGGCGCCCTTCGTCGGGCTGTTCGGCACCGTGTGGGGAATCATGAATAGCTTCCAGGCGATCGGGCTTACCAAGAACACGAGCCTGGCCGTGGTCGCCCCCGGCATCGCCGAGGCCCTGTTCGCGACCGCTCTTGGCTTGGTCGCGGCGGTACCGGCGGTGATCGCGTACAACAAGTTCACCAACGACCTTAGCCGCTACGCCAACCGGCTCGAGTCCTTTTCCGGCGAGTTCAGCGCCATCCTCTCACGCCAACTCGAGGAGAATCGCTGATCATGGCGGCGTTCATTAATCCGGGCCCTGTCCGCGCCCACCGCCGGGGCTACCGGGCGATGTCGGAGATCAACGTCACGCCGTTTGTCGATGTGATGCTGGTGTTGCTGGTGATCTTCATGATTACGGCTCCGCTGTTGACCGTCGGCGTGCCCGTGGACCTGCCCAAGACCGAATCCTCTCCGCTCAACGAACCCGACGAGCCCCTTGTCGTCACCGTCGACGCCGAGGGCAAAATCTATCTCCAGGACACCGAGACGTCGCTCGAGAGCTTGGTGCCGAAGCTCGTCGCGATCACCGAGGCCAAGCCGGACACCCGCATTTTCCTGCGCGGCGACAAGACCATCGCTTACGGCAAGATCATGGAGGTGATGGGGACCGTGAACGCCGCCGGACTGAGGCGGGTGGCGCTGATCACGGAGATGCCGTCGTTGGCGTTGAAGCCGGCATCGCGGCCGCAACCGAAACCGAAGCCGAAATCGGAAGCGCAGTAAGCGTATGTATCGCGGTGCCATATACTCGGCCTTGCTTCACGGCGCGGTGCTCGCGGTCGCCTATTTCGGCCTGCCCGAGATGTTCCGGTCCGATTTGGTGATCGAGCAGCCGGTCCCGGTCGAGGTTGTGATGATCGCCGAGGTCACCAACGCGCCGCCGCCGCAAGCCGAGCCCGAGCCGCCCAAGCCGGAGCCGCCCAAACCGAAATCCATCCCTGAGCCGCCCAAGCCGCAGCCTGTCAAGGCGCCGGAGCCTCCGAAGCCGAAACCGTCGGCGGAACCTTTCGAGCCGGCCGTCGCCGCGATCATGCCGTCGCCGAAGCCGACTCCGACGACGCCTCCCGAAGTGAAGAAGATCAAGCCGAGGCGCAAGCCGCCGCCGCCGGACCCGCTGGCGTCGGTGCTGAGGACGCTGGAAAAGCTGATGCCCAAGATCCAACAGGAGGCGCCGCCCCAGAAGGAGAAGCGCGTGGCGGCGGTGCCGCAGGCGCGGCCGCAACCGGCCTTTGACCCGGCGCAGGCCGTGACCGTCAGCGAAAAGGACGCGATCCGCCGGCACTTCGAGCGTTGCTGGCTCGTGCCCGCCGGGGCCCGCGACGCCAAGAACCTCGTCGTCGCCGTTCACGTCTGGGTCAACCCCGACGGGCGGGTGCATCGTGCCGAAATCGTCAATGTCGAGAAGATGCGGCGAGATCCCTTCTACCGGGCGGCGGCGGAGAGCGCGCTCCGCGCCGTGCTGAACCCCAAGTGCCGCTCGCTGAAGGACCTCAATCTTCCGGCCAGGAAGTATGACCAGTGGAAGTACATGACGATCACGTTCAACCCCAAGGAAATGATAGGAGCATAGTTCTCTGGGCATGGGATATCTTGAGCACGTGATGGAATGCCGCACGGGCAGGTTCGGAGTGGTCAGGGTCTTGGCGCTGGCGGCGTTGCTGTCGGCGGCGGTCGGCCCTCCGGCCGCGGCCGAGTTGAGGATCGACGTTACCCGCGGCCATATCGACCCCATGCCGATCGCCATCACCACCTTCGCCGGCATCACGCCGAAGGAAGAGCAACTGGGCCAGGAAATCTCCGAGGTGGTGTCCAACGATCTCGAACGCTCGGGCCTCTTCCGGCCCATCGACCCCGAGGCGTTCGTGGCGGCTTCCACGTCCATGAACGTGCAGCCGCGGTTCGGGGAATGGCGGGTGGTCAACGCCCAGGCCCTGGTAAACGGCAGAGTGGAGTTTCAGGACGACGGCAGAGTGCGGGTGGAATTCCGGCTGTGGGACGTGTTCGCCGAGCAGCAGATGACCGGCTTCGCCTTTTTCACCGTGCCGCGGAACTGGCGCCGGCTCGCCCACAAGGTCGCGGACGCCGTTTACAGACGTATCACCGGCGAGGACGGCTATTTCGACACCCGCATCGTCTACATCTCGGAAAGCGGCCCGCAGGACGAGCGGGTGAAGCGGCTGTCCATCATGGACCAGGACGGGGCCGAGCACGCCTTCCTGACCGACGGCCGCGAGCTGGTGCTGACCCCGCGGTTCTCACCGACGGCGCAGGAGATCACGTACCTCTCCTACGTCAATGAGCAGCCGAGGGTCTATGTGTTCAACATCGACACAGGCCAGCAGGAGGTGCTGGGCGACTTTCCCGGAATGACCTTCGCGCCGCGCTTCTCGCCGGATGGCAACAAGGTGATCATGAGCCTGGCGGAGGAGGGCAATTCCGAGGTCTACACCATGGACCTGCGCACCCGCGCGGTGGACCGGCTGACGAATCATCCGGCGATCGACACCTCGCCCTGCTACTCGCCCGACGGAAGGCACATCGCGTTCACTTCGGATCGCGGCGGTTCGCCGCAGATCTACGTGATGGACGCCGACGGGGGCGACGTCCGGCGCATCAGCTTCGGCCAGGGCAGATACTCCACCCCCGTTTGGTCGCCGCGCGGGGACCTCATTGCCTTTACGCGGCAGAGCGGCGGCACTTTTTACATAGGCGTCATGCGCCGCGACGGCGGCGGCGAGCGGCTGTTGGCGGAGGGCTTTCTCGTCGAAGGGCCGACTTGGGCGCCCAATGGCCGGGTCATAAGCTTCTTTCGCCAGGATCCGTCGGACGAGCAAGGGCGCGGGGGTACCAGCCGGCTGTTCACGATCGACATCACAGGCCACAACGAACGCGAAATCATCACGCCCTTGGACGCATCGGACCCGGCATGGTCGCCGCTGATCCCATGAGTGGGCGCCGTCGCGTGAAAAGTCCGATTATGGCGAGGCAGACGTTGTCATTCCGGTGGATGGCGGCGTATATTGAGGCCGGTTTCGTGAACATGTTCTTCTTCGCCAGTTTCCGAAATCCGCTGCAAGGGGAAAAAGCTCATGCGCGTTAAGTTCATTTACTTATTCGCAGCCACGCTGTTGCTTGCCGCGTGCGAAACGACTCCTGAAGAAACCGGGGCAACGGCGGGCGAGGGCGCAGCTGTCGCTCCGGCGCAACCGGCCCAAATGCAAGAAGAGGAAGTTGCGGCCCTTCCGCGGGTCGAGCCGGGCACTCAGCAGGATCTCATCGCCAATGTCGGTGACCGCGTGTTCTTCGATTTCGACAAGTACGACATTCGGCCCGACGCACAGGTTCGGCTCGAGGCCCAGGCCGGATGGTTGAAGAGGTATCCCCAGATTACGGTCATGATCGAGGGCCATTGCGACGAGCGCGGTACGCGCGAGTATAACCTTGCCCTCGGGGAGCGGCGGGCGAACGCGGTCAAGAGCTTCCTCGTGGCGCTGGGCGTCGATCCCAACCGCATGCAGACCATCTCGTACGGGAAGGAGCGTCCCGAGGTGCCCGGTTCCAATGAGTGGGCTTGGGCCCAGAACCGCCGTGCCGTCTTGGCCGTGGGTGAGGGGCTTGGGGCCATGGGTGCCCTGCAATAGTGGCCGTGAACTAAGGGCCGGGCCGGCTCCGCCGGCACTTCGACACAGAGGGATCGCGTTCGGTGGAGCGGGCCGCTAAGCGCCGGGCGGCGGCCTTATTTTTTCCCAATTCTCGGCGCAGAGTGCATTTTTCCCATCGAGTCAGGGCGTGGTACGCCATGTGCGCGCGCCGGACACAGTAGTGCGGAGGATACGTAAACGGCAATGGCGGGCCAGCGCACGGTCTCCGGCAAGGTCCTGTCCGGTCTGTATCTTTGCGTCGGACTGGTTATCGCGGCGGCGTTCTGGCCGGCGCCGGCGGCCGCCCAGCGGACCGAGGTTCGCCCGCTCTTGGATAGGCTGGACCGCGTCGAGCGTGAACTCAACCTTCTACAGCGCCAGATCTACCGGGGCAGGGTGGCGCCCATGCCTGCGCCCGCGCCCGCCGGGGCCTCTGCCCCCGGGCTCAGCCCCAACGTCGCCACCCGCATGGAGGTGCGCCTCAACGAACTTGAATCGGAGCTGCGTAACGTTACCGGACAGGCGGAGGAGGTCTCATACGCAGTCGAACAGTTGCGCACTCGGATCGAGAAGCTGGTCAGCGACGTGGATCTGCGCCTGAGCGCGCTCGAGCAGTCTGCGGCGATGGCGCGGGTCGCGGAGGCCCCGGCCGGTGCGGGCGGCCCGGGGGAAGCTCTCGCGGCGGTGGGCCCGGCCATGGCCGGACCCGGCCCGGTTCCCGGGGCCCCGCCCGTGGGAGAATTCGGTGTGCGGTTCCTTACTCCTCCGGCCGAGGTGGCGACCGCTCCGGCGTTCATGCCCACCGGCACGCCCGAGGAGCAATACGACAGTGCACTCAAGCTTCTGCGTCAGGCCGATTACGGCGCCGCCGAAAGGGCGTTGAAGGCCTTCATAGACGGATATCCCGACGACAAACTCGCGGAAAACGCCCAGTATTGGCTTGGCGAAACCTTTTACGTGCGCTCGGACTATGCCAATGCGGCGGCGGTGTTCGCCAAGGGGTTCCAGAAGTTTTCCAAAGGCGCGAAGGCGCCGGACAGCCTTCTCAAACTCGGCATGTCCCTGGGCAACCTTGGAGAGATGGAGGAGGCCTGCACGGTCTTCGCCTCGCTTGAGCGGAAGTTCCCGGACGCGCCCCTCAATGTCCGCGTGCGCGCCACCCGGGAGAAGAAGAACCTCGGTTGCGAGTGATTGGCCACGGCGGTCCCCCGGCCTGATCCTTCGTCCTTCGAAATTACCCCGCTCGGCGGTGACGACTTCGCCCGGCTGATGGCGGCGCTGGGACCGTTCGAGCCGCGGCCCCAGATCGCCGTGGGCGTCTCCGGCGGGCCCGACAGCCTCGCGCTCTGTCTGCTCGCGCACGACTGGGTCAAGAGCTCAAGCGGGCGAGCCGTCGCGCTCACCGTCGATCATCGCCTCCGCCCCGAATCGAGGGCGGAGGCGCGCCAAGTCCACGCGTGGCTGGGCGATCGACGGATCCCGCACCACATCCTTGTTTGGCAGGGGCCGAAGCCCCGCTCGGGCATTCAGGCGGCGGCGCGCGCTGCACGCTACGAGCTTCTCATCGGCTGGTGCCGGGATCACGGCCTCTTGCATCTCCTATTCGCCCACCAGCTGGAGGACCAGGCCGAGACCTTCCTCTTGCGGCTCGCCCGGGGCAGCGGGGTGGAGGGTCTCGCAGCCATGGCCCGGGTTTCGGAAGGCGCCGACGTACGTGTGCTTCGACCCCTCTTGGCGGTGCCGCAGGCACGGCTTACGGCGACCCTGCGGGCCCGCGGGCAGCCCTGGATCGAAGACCCCTCCAACCGCAACCTCGCCTACGCGCGGGTGCGAATCCGCGGGCTCTGGCCCGCCCTTGCCGCCGAGGGGCTCGATGCCCGGCGTTTGGCAGCCACCGCGCGGAGCATGGGCCGGGCACGCGACGCGCTCGAGTCCGCGGCTGCCGACCTGCTGGCGCGCGCCGCGACCGTCGCACCGGAAGGTTACGCCTACCTTGATCCCGCGGCCCTCGCAAGATCGCCGATGGAGGTCGCGCTTCGGGCGCTCGCTCGCACCCTGATGTGCGTTGGTGGACGGGGCTATCCGCCGCGGCTCGAACGGCTGGAGCGGCTGCATGGGGCCTTGATTGCGGGGGAGCTCGCGAAGGCGCGAACCCTCTGGGGCTGCCGGATCCGCCTACAGGGACCGGAACTTCTGGTCTGCCGGGAAGTCGCGGCCGCCTCGCAAAGGATCGCGGTTGTGCCGGGCGCATGCGTGACGTGGGACGGGCGGTTCCGGATCGCTATCGCGGACCGGCGCCTGCCATCGGGAAAAGGAGGCCGCGGAGGCCGGGTCACGTTGGCGCGGCTCGGCCGCGAGGGCTGGGCCGAGGTCGCCGCGGCCGAGCCTCGGCTCAGGCGGACGGTGATTCCTCCCCCCGTGCGGCCGTCGCTTCCGGCGCTGTGGGACGGCCGGGGGGTGGCCGAGGTGCCTCATCTCGGGTACCGACGCAGGGCCGCCCGGGCGGCCGCAGGCGTGCGCAGCATCGTCTTTTCGCCGCCCATTCCCCTCGCCGGTACGGGTTTTTCGGTTGCGTAACCGGGGCTAAACACTATCTGATTAGACAAGGAGTTGCGGGTACGGTCGGCTCGACGCGGGAGGGGCCGCGTCGCGGCGATTAGTGTGCCTCCACGGCAACAAATGCGATAGGGACCCGAACGTGAACAAATTCAACAAGAACCTGGCACTCTGGGTCATCATCGGCCTCTTTCTCCTGCTGCTGTTCAACCTGTTCCAGGGTACGAGCACCCAAGGACCACAGGAGGAGTTGCCGTATTCCGACTTCATGACTCAGGTCGAAAGCGGCCAAGTCAGCGACGTCAAGATCCAGGGCGAGCAGATCACGGGCCATTTCGCGGACGGGCGGATGTTCTCGACGTATGCGCCGCAGGACCCCGTCCTCGTTGAACGCCTTCGCGAAAAGGGCGTGCGCATCAGCGCCGCGCCCCCCGACGACAATGTGCCGTCGATCCTTGGCGTGGTCATTTCCTGGTTCCCAATGCTGCTCCTGATTGGGGTGTGGATCTTCTTCATGCGCCAGATGCAGTCGGGCGGCGGCAAGGCCTTGGGCTTCGGCAAGTCTAGGGCCCGGCTTTTGACCGAAAAGCTCGGGCGCGTCACGTTCGAGGACGTCGCCGGTGTCGACGAGGCCAAGCAGGAAGTCGAGGAAGTCGTGGAGTTCCTGAAGGACCCGCAGAAATTCCAGCGCCTCGGCGGCCAGATCCCTAAAGGGGTGCTGCTCGTGGGGCCGCCCGGGACCGGCAAGACATTGCTCGCCCGGGCCATCGCCGGCGAGGCCAACGTGCCTTTCTTCACGATCTCGGGCTCCGACTTCGTCGAAATGTTCGTCGGCGTCGGCGCGAGCCGCGTGCGCGACATGTTCGAGCAAGGCAAGAAGAACGCCCCGTGCATCATCTTCATCGACGAGATCGACGCGGTCGGCCGCCATCGCGGCGCCGGCCTCGGCGGCGGCAACGACGAGCGCGAGCAGACCCTCAATCAGCTGTTGGTCGAGATGGATGGTTTCGAGGCCAACGAAGGCGTGATCCTCATCGCAGCGACCAACCGGCCCGACGTGCTCGACCCGGCGCTGCTGCGGCCGGGGCGCTTCGACCGGCAAGTGGTGGTGCCGAACCCCGACATCCTGGGCCGCGAGAAGATTCTCAAGGTGCACATGCAAAAGATCGTGCTCGGGACCGATGTGAACGCCAGGGTGATCGCCCGCGGCACCCCCGGCTTCTCGGGCGCCGATCTCGCGAATCTCGTCAACGAGGCGGCGCTGTTGGCCGCGCGCCGGAACAAACCCGCGGTCACCATGGCCGAGCTCGAGGACGCCAAGGACAAGGTCATGATGGGGGCGGAGCGGCGCTCCATGGTCATGACCAGCGAGGATAAGAAACTGACGGCGTACCACGAGGCCGGGCACGCCATCGTCGGCCTGCACATGCCGGGGCACGACCCGCTGCACAAGGTAACCATCATTCCCCGGGGCAGGGCGCTGGGCATCACCTTCTCGCTTCCGGAGCGGGACCGCTACGCCTGGTCGCGGCAGGAGCTACAAGCGCGCCTGGCGAGCCTGTTCGGCGGCCGCGTGGCCGAAGAGCTTATTTTCGGCGCCGAGAACGTCACCAGCGGCGCGGCGAGCGACATCCGCGAGGCCACCAACATGGCGCGCAAGATGGTCACCGAGTGGGGGATGAGCGAGAAGCTCGGGCCCTTGCGCTACTGCGACAACGAGGAAGAGATCTTCTTGGGCCACTCCGTGACCCAGCGCAAGAACGTCTCCGACTCGACGGCGCAGCTCATCGACGAGGAGACCCGCGCCCTCATCCAAGAGGCAGAGGGCAAGGCGCGGACGATCTTGACCGAGAACATGGACGATCTCCATACCCTGGCCGGCGCGCTCTTGGAATACGAGAGCTTGTCCGGCGAAGAGGTCAACGCGTTGCTGCGGGGCGAGCCGATCGTTCGCCCCGTTGAGGAGGAGGAGGTCGAGCCGTCCAAGAAGAAGGAGGGCCGGCGCGCTTCGGTGCCGGCGAGCGGCGCCGCGGGCGAGGAGCAACCCGGCGGTATGGAGCCCGAGCCTCAGCCCGGAAGCTGACGCGCCGCCCCTCTAACCCGGCATGACCCTTTCGGCGGCGAACCCCAGCGCGCTCGGGGCGCTCGCCGCCTCCTTCGCCGACACGTCGGCCAAGCTTTACCTGCGTCCCCTGGCCCTCGTCTCCGGTGAGGCGGCCGAAGCCGCCATCGCCGCCGGCGAGGCGCGCCGGCTCGCCGGGGGGCGGCTGGCCTTCACCATCTGCGAGGTGACGTTTCGCGATGGTGGACGCGCCGAGTCCGTCCTCGCCGCGGTGGCCGACCTGCTGGATTGGGTGCCGAGCCGCGACGACGAGACGGCCGCGCGCGTTCGCGACAGGCTTGAGGCCATCGCCGCGCCTAGACCGCCCTTCGCCGGCCTGCCGCTCGACTGCGCGCCGGGCCGCGGCCCCTTGGTCATGGGAATCGTGAACGTCACGCCGGACAGCTTCTCCGACGGGGGCCAGTGGCTCGACCCGGAGGCCGCGGTGGACCATGGCAAGGGGTTGCTGGAGGCGGGCGCGGACATCGTCGACGTGGGTGGCGAATCGTCCCGTCCCGGCGCCGAGCCGGTGGCCGAGGACGAGGAGTTGCGGCGGGTGCTGCCCGTGGTCCGCGGCCTCGCGTCGGCCGGGGCGCTGGTCTCGATCGACACGCGCCACGCTCGCGTGATGGCCGCGGCGCTCGAGGCCGGGGCCAGGATCATCAACGACGTCACCGCGCTGACGGGCGACGCCAACAGCCTTCAGGTTGCGGCCAGCAGCGGCGCCCCCGTGGTCCTCATGCACATGCAGGGGGAGCCTCGCACCATGCAGGACGACCCGGCCTACGACGATGCGCCCCTCGACATCTACGACTATCTCGAGGACCGCGTCGGGGTCTGCGCGGCGGCCGGTTTGACACGGACCCGGATCGCGGTCGACCCGGGGATCGGCTTCGGCAAGACGCCTCGCCACAACAGCGAGATCCTCGGCCGCCTCTCGCTCTACCACGGGCTGGGCTGCGGCCTTCTCCTCGGCGCCTCCCGCAAACGGTTCGTGGCCGGGTTCAGCAGGGGCGAACCCCCCGAGAAACGCCTTCCCGGCTCGCTCGCGGCCGGGCTCGCCGCCCTCGACCAAGGCGTTCAAATCCTGCGCGTGCACGACGTGGCGGAAACCCGCCAGGCGATTGCCGTCTGGGACGCGCCGCACGCGCACTCTTGAGGGGGCGCGCGGAATCTCTCGCCGATTTGGGCGTGATGTTTGATCCTGGGTTGTTTAGGATAGCGCGGCAGCAGCGGCGCTTTGGGGCGGCAAGACCCATGAGGCAGCAGCTTTTCGGCACCGACGGCATTCGCGGCACCGCCAACATCGAGCCCATGACCGCGGCGACGGCGCTACGCGTCGCCATGGCCGCCGGCCACCGGTTTCTTTCCGGCGATCGCCGCCATCTGGTGGTGATCGGGAAGGACACGCGGCTGTCGGGCTACATGCTGGAGCCGGCGCTGACCGCTGGCTTCATCTCGATGGGGATGGACGTGGTGTTGGTCGGGCCGTTGCCGACCCCGGCGGTGGCCATGCTCACGCGCTCGCTTCGCGCCGACCTCGGCGTGATGATCTCGGCGTCCCACAACCCATACCAGGACAACGGCATAAAGCTGTTCGGGCCCGACGGCTACAAGCTCTCCGACAGGGTGGAGCAGGACGTCGCGGCGCGCGTCGCCGAGGGTGTGGCGGAGAAGCTTGCCGCGCCGGACCACCTCGGCCGGGCGCGCCGGCTCGACGACGCCCAGGGCCGTTACATCGAATTCGTAAAGAACACCTTCCCCAAGGGGCTCAGGCTGGACGGGCTCAAGATCGTCGTCGACTGCGCCCATGGGGCGGCCTACAAGGTCGCGCCGACGGTGCTCTGGGAGCTCGGCGCCGAGGTCATCCCGGTCGGGGTCGAACCCGACGGCTTCAACATCAACAGGGGCTGCGGCGCCACCGACACGGAAGCCATGCGGTTCAACGTGGTGGCCCGCGGTGCCGACCTCGGGATCGCCCTCGACGGAGACGCGGACCGCCTGTTGATCGCCGACGAGCACGGCGAGCTGCTCGACGGCGACCAGATCATGGCGCTGGTTGCCACGAACTGGCACAAGGCGGGCGCGCTCCAGGGCAACGGCCTGGTGGCGACGGTGATGTCCAACCTCGGCCTGGAGCGGTATCTCGAGGGCATCGGCCTGCGGCTCGAGCGCACCCAGGTCGGCGACCGCTACGTGGTCGAACACATGCGCGAGCACGGTTTCAACGTGGGCGGCGAACAATCCGGCCACATCATCCTCAACGACTACGCCACGACCGGCGACGGCCTCATCGCCGCGCTCCAGGTTCTCTCCTTCATCGTCCGCTCGGGCCGCCCCGCCAGCGAGGTGGGCCGCATCTTCACGCCATTGCCGCAACTGTTGCGCAACGTCTGCTTCAACGGGGCTCGGCCGTTGGAGAACAGTGGTGTCCGGAAAGCCATCCGCGACGGCGAAAAGCGCCTCGGGTCAGGGGGCAGGCTCGTGATCCGCAAATCGGGCACCGAGCCGGTGATCCGGGTCATGGCCGAGGCGGAGGACGAAACGCTCATCGGCGTCGTCGTCGACGACATCGTCAGCGCCATCGAGCGCATCGCCGGATAACAGGCCGGGCCAGGCGGGAAGATGCGCGGGCGCGTCCTCATCGTTGCCGGCAGCGACTCCGGCGGCGGTGCCGGAATTCAGGCCGACATCAAGACGGTCACGGCCCTGGGCGGGTACGCCGCCACGGCGGTCACGGCGCTCACCGCGCAGAACACCATGGGCGTCCTCGGCGTCCTGGACATTCCGGCCGCGTTCGTCGCCCGCCAGATGGAAGCGGTGCTCTCCGACATCGGCGCCGATTGCATCAAGACGGGCATGCTCCACACCGCCGATATCATCGAGGCGGTCGCGGACGTCATCGCGCGCGACGCCCCGGACATCCCGCTCGTGGTCGATCCGGTGATGGCCGCCAAGGACGGGACGCGGCTCCTCGAGCCCGCCGCGCTGGACGCATTCAAGCGCCGCCTCGCCATCCCCGCCTTGCTCTTCACGCCGAACGTAGCCGAGGCCGAAACCCTTACCGGGCTTACGATTCGCAACGTCACGGACATGACGCACGCGGCCAAGATGATCCACACACTTGGACCGAGGGCGGTTCTGCTCAAAGGCGGCCATATCCCCGGCGACGTCTTGACGGACGTGCTGGTCGACGACGAGCACGTGGAAGTCTTCGAGAGCCCGCGGATCGAGACCGAGCACGTCCACGGTACGGGGTGTACGCTGGCGTCCGCCATCGCCACCGGGCTGGCTCAGAGCATGTCGGTGCGCGAGGCGGTGATTCGCGCCCGCGCCTACGTGCTGGAGGCGATTTTGTCCGCGCCCGGTTTGGGGGAAGGCCGCGGGCCGCTCGGTCACGGCCACACGGTCCGTCCCTTCAGGGGCGCCGTCTAGAGCACTATCCGGCCAGATGGAATCGTTTGACCGGGATGATTTTGCGCCGTGGCTAGGCGCGCTCCGCACGGCGATGCCTGAGCATCGGCAAAGGGGCGCAACGACGCCACGGCGTAAAAGAACCCGGCCTTCGGTGGGGCAAAACGGCCCCTCGGGTGCGTCGCGACGCTCGCCCGATGCGGCACATCGCGCTTCGCGCCGGCTCCTACCCGAGAGACCGTTTTGCCGCCATCAAATCGCTTCCATCTGGCCGGATAGTGCTCTAACGCCCCGCCGTCGCGGCTCTCAGCACTTTGCCGATCTCCGGATGCAGACGGTCGCTGGCGGCGAGAACGCTGCCGCTCTCCAGCATACCGTTTCCGCCCTCGATCTCGGTGACGTAGCCTCCGGCCTCGCGCACCAGCAGGATACCGGCGCCGATGTCCCAGGCGTTGAGTCCGCTCTCCCAAAAGCCGTCGTAGCGCCCGGCCGCGACGTAGGCCATATCGAGCGCGGCCGCGCCCTGGCGCAGCACGCCCGAAGCCACCGCCATGACGGCGCTAAGCTGGGCGAGAAATACGTCATGCGGGGTGCGGTTCTGTACCGGGATGCCGGTGGCGATCACCGCTTCGGACAGCCTGCTCCGGGCCGACACCCTGAGCCTGCGGTCATTGACGAAGGCGCCGACGCCCTTCTCCCCCCAGAACAATTCGTTGCGCAAGGGATCGAAGACGAGACCGGCGGTGATCTCGCGCCGGGTCTTGCCGGCGCTTACCTCGATCCGTTCGAGGGCGATGGAGATGCAGAAATGGGGGATGCCGTGGAGGAAATTGGTGGTGCCGTCGAGCGGATCGACCAGCCAGCGGTGTG
>JAZGAE010000040.1:0-2039 GCA_036475545.1 Alphaproteobacteria bacterium | reverse complement strand
GAAGCGGAGCGGCACCTCGGCCACGGTGCGGAAGTCGACGGTTTGATCCCGGGGCCGCAGCTTGCCCGCCTCGGCCTTCGAGAAATCCAGAATGTCGTTGATGAGGTCGAGGAGGAGAATGCCGCTGTTGTGGATATCCGCGGCGTAGCCCTTGTATTTTTCGGACCCCACCGGCCCGAACATCTCGCTTTTGATAAGCTCGGCAAAGCCGATGATCGCGTTGAGCGGCGTGCGCAACTCGTGGCTCACGGTGGCGAGGAACACCGACTTCGCGCGGTTGGCGGACTCGGCCTTGTCTTTCGCGGTCTCCAGCGCGGCCTCGGCCCGTTTCCGCTCCGTGATGTCCTCGTAGCATCCAAGGACGCCGACGATGCTACCCTCCAAATTCCGCAACGGGATCTTACTCGTTCGGAGCCACAGCTGTGTGCCGTCGGGCCGGGTTTGCCGCTCCTCGTAGTTGAGCTTGGGAACGCCCGACTCGATCACCTGGCGGTCGTCTCGCCGGTATGGTTCGGCTTGTTCGCTCCAGGAAAGCTCGTAGTCGGTCTTTCCGGCGATCTCCTCGGGCGAGGCGAGGCCGGCGTCCTTCGCGCACTGAAGATTGCAACCCAGGTATCTCGAGTCCCGGTCCTTCCAAAAGACCCGAACCGGGATCGCATCGAAGACCAACCGCAACATTTGCCGGGACGCGCGCAGACCGCCTTCCGCCCGCCTGCGCGTGACCGCCTCCGCCAACACATTGGCGACCGCCTGTAGAAAGTGGACGTCGTCTCGAGTGAAGGTGCGATGCTGGGTGGTGTGGACGCCCAGGATGCCGAACGGCCGGTGCTCGCCCTCGATGATCACGCTCATTCCACTGACGACTCCGTGCTCGTGGAGCAGCGGCGGCCCACTGAACCGGGTCTCCGTTGCCAGGTCTTCGACGATCACCGGCTCATTGTAGAGCAGGGTGTAGTCGGCCTGCGAATCGCATCCGGTAGGCACCTTCGCCGACCCCACGTACCCGTCCTTCCAGCCGACGCCGGCGCGAAGCAGGAACGCGTCATCCGAGGGAAGGAGTTCCAAGACCTTGCAGTACTCGACCTCGAGGGTCCGGGCCACGAGGCGCACGGCTTCATCCATGAGAACCGAAATATCAGCGCCCCCGAGGGCGCGTTGGCCCAGTTCCGTGATTGCCGCTTGCTGCAAGGCTCGCGCTCGCAGCGCCTCTTCCGCCCGCTTGCGCCCGGTGATGTCGATGCCGGAGCCGACGAAGCCGAGGAAACGGCCGCCGGAGCCGAAGCGGGGGTTGCCGGTGTCCAGGATCCATCGGTAGTCGCCGTCGAACCTTTTCAGGCGGTATTCCATCTCGAACGTCTCGCGCGCCTCGAAGGCGGTGAAGTAGGTGTCCAAGGCCCGCTGCCGGTCCTCGCGATGGAGGCATTCGAGCCACGTCGCGCCCGTTACCTCCTCCCTCGTCAGGCCGGTGAACGCGAGCCATTTCCGGTTGAAGAAGGTGTTGTCGCCGGAGGCGTCCGACATCCACAGCATCACCGGCGCGCCGTCGGCGACGGTGCGGAACTGCCTCTCGCTTTCGACTACGCCGCGCTCGCCTTCCCGCATGGCAGCCATGAGCGGCGAGATCAACGCGACGCCGGCCACCATCAGGAAAGAGATGGCGAGCGCCACGAGCTCCGCCGCCAGGTCGGGGGCGACGGCGCCGGAGATCACGTGATAGAGCGTCACACTCCGCCGCACGCCCATGAAGGCCATGGCGACGGCGATCAACACCCACGCCGCCCGCCAGCCCGTGACCCTGATCAGGCGCAGGGCCAAGAGCGCCGCGGTGAACTGCAGCGCGATCGAGGCGGCGAGGACGTAAGTTTCAACCATTGGCGCGGTGGGACCCCTTGCTTCCCGTTAAGAGGGCGAAGTCGCCCGCCCGGATCGGACCTGGATGGTTCGCCGGACCCAGATCGGTCTTCGTCCGTGATCGGGATCGTCTGCAGCCGGCGTGTTTCGGGCCGGGCGTCGATCGCGGACGTTAACAAAGTCTGGCG
>JAZGAE010000039.1:0-14452 GCA_036475545.1 Alphaproteobacteria bacterium | reverse complement strand
CGGACGAGGCGCGGGACCGACCGGCTGCGGCCCGGCCCGGGGTGCTGGTTCCGATCAAATCGGCAGGTGGGCCCGTGGCGCGGGTTCCGGGGGAGCAGCCACAACCCGAGGGGGCGCAAGCGCACGGCGCGAGCAAACCGGACGAGGCGCAGGACCGACCGGCTGCGGCCCGGCCGGTGGCGCTGGTTCCGATCAAACCGGTTGCGACCAAGACGGCGGGCGGGCCCGCGGAAAGGCACGGCGCGGGCAATTTCGACGAGGCGCAATTTGAGCCGGCGGCGGGCGGGCCGGTGGCGCGGGTTCCGGGGGAGCAGGCACAACGCGGGGAGGGGCAAGCGCACGGCGCGAGCAAGCCGGATGGGGCTCTGACCCGGCCAACGGCGGCCCGGCCCGTGGCGCTGGTTCCGGACAAACGGGTTGCGACCAAGACGGCGGGCGAAGAGCCGCAGGCGGCGGCTGAAGGTTCCGAGCCATCGCACGACCCGGAGACACGAGCGAAGCTGACCGAAGTGGCGAAGGCCTTGACGGCCACCGGCGTGCGGACCACCAGGTCCCGTACGCTCAAGGTCAGAGCGGAGCATAAGGCCTGGACGCTGAGCTTGCGGTTCGATTGGACCGAGCCCGTGGCCGCGGCCGTGTTCCGGCGCGCGGGAGCCGTCTGGGTCGTGTTCGACCAGGAAGCGACCGTCGACTTCAAGGCCGTGCTGTCGGGTGCGCGGGACATGATTGTGGAAGGCCGCCAAGTCCCCGTGCCCGGGGCCACGGTGCTGCGCCTCGGAGTCAAACCCGGCGTCAATCCGAGCGTCCGCAGCGACGACCACGCCTGGATTGTCGACTTGATGCTGCAGAACCTCCGTCCCGGAACGCCCATTCCGATCGAGACCGAGATCCAGACCCTTCCCGGGCCGCGCCTCTTCCTGCCGGTGGCCGAAGTCAGCGAGAAACTGGAGGTTACCGATCCCGGGGTTGGCGACACCCTCGTCATCCTGCCCCTGAGGCCGTTGGCGCACGGAGTGGACAGGACCCGCGACTACTCCCAGTTTCGGCTGCTCGCCACCGCCCAGGGGATTGTTGTCGAGCCTCGCGCGGATGGACTAATCATCCGCCGCATTCCGGAGGGCGTCGAGATTGCGGGCGTGAACGGGCTCTACTTGTCGGACCCGGACGCCCCCCTGGAGACTGGGCCCGGAGAGATCGGCGCGGCCCCGGCGGAACCCGATCCCGGCGGCATGGCCCCGGCGAGGCGGCTGTTTGACTTCGATGGCTGGCGCCGCACCGACCTCGGCGGGTTCGACAAGACCCGCCAGGCCTTGCAGCGCGCCACGATCGCCGCCGAGGGAGACGCCCTCAGCCGCGCCAGGTTGGAGCTCGCGCGCTTCTACTTCGCCCGCGGTTTCGCCGTCGACGCCCTCGGATCGATCGCGGCGATCGACCGAGACGATCCGGGAATGGCTGCGGATCCACGGTATCTGGCGCTGCGTGGCGCCAGCCGCTACCTTGTGGGCGATTACAAGGGAGCCGGCGAGGACCTGAACGATTTCCGCCTGAACGGCGAGCGCGAGGCCGTGCTGTGGCGGGGGCTGATTTCGGCCAGGCAGAGGCACTGGTCCGTCGCGGCAAGCACCCTGGCAAGGGTCTTCGACGTCATCCAGTTCCATCCGCCCTACCTGAGGGTCAAGTTTGCCCTTCTCGCCGCCGACACCGCGGTGGCCACGGGCGATCCCGGGCCGGTGGGCTACTTCCTCGACCTTGTCGCCAAGAACGACCCGGACCAGGGAGCTAGAGCCTGGTCCAAGTATCTGCGGGGCCGACTCAAGCAGATGGAGGGCGATCGCGAAGGCGCGCTCGCCCTGTGGGACGAGGTGATCGCCGGCGCCGACCGTTTGGGCCGTGCGCACGCCACGCTCGCCCGGGTGAACCTTCTGCTCGAGGACCAGACGATGCCCAAGGCCGAGGCGGTGGAAGAGCTGGAGCGGCTTAGCTTCGTTTGGCGCGGCGACGTCTTCGAACTCGACCTGTTGCGCCGCCTGGGGGAGCTGTATTTTTCCGTCGGCGACTACCAGGCCGGGCTCGTGACCCTCAGATCGGCGCTCGCCCGGTTCCCGGATTACGAGGATTCGCGCTTCCTCGCGATTGAAATGAGCGAGGCCTTCAACAAGCTCTACCTGGAAGGCGCCGCCGACTCGCTGCCGCCGGTAAAGGCGCTGGCCATCTACAATGAGTTCCGCGAGCTCACGCCCACCGGAGAGAAGGGCGACGAGATGGCATTGAAACTCGCCGAGCGCCTGTTGGCCATGGATCTGCTCGGCCAGGCCGCAGACCTGATCGAGAACCAAGTGAAGTTCCGTCTCACGGGCGCGGACCAGGCGGAAGCCGGAGCGCGGCTCGCCATGGTCCGACTGTTGGACAAGAAGCCGGAGATGGCGATCGAAGCGCTGCGCGCCAGCGCCGGGCCGGATCTTTCGGACGATTTGACCGATGAGCGGCGGCTTCTGGAGGCGCGCGCCCTCGTCGACCTCAACCGCAAATTCGATGCGCTCGCCCTTCTCGAGGGCGATGAGAGCCGCGGCGGGGTGCGCCTGCGCGCCGACGTCCTGTGGCGGAACCGCAACTGGCCCGAGGCGGCGGACGCATTGAGGCGGATCCTCGCGGACAACTGGCAGGGGGTCACCGAGCTCGGCGATGAGGAAAGCGAGATCGTGCTGCGGCTTGCGGTGGCCCTGTTGCTCGACGGCAACGAGGCGCGCTTGGCCCGCCTGCGCCGAAAGTACGGCACCGCCATGGAGGGCTCGCGCTACGCAGACGATTTCCGCGTCATCAGCGCGGCGCCGACGGATGACCCGAAGACCATCCAGGCCATCGCCGCCCGGGTGGCCGAGGTCGACCGGTTCGACGCCTTCATGGCCGGCTACCGCGCGCGGTTCGAGGGCCCCAAGGTGGCCGCCGCCAAGTAGCGCGTGGTCTCATAAAGGTCGGCTTGGTCGGGCTTTGACCAAGGTCGCCGATGTCCGCTGGTAGGCAGGAGGGGACATGATGACGATCGGGCCTCCCCGTTCGCTGCCGGGTTACCCATTGCGCCGACCTACTATCCGGTTCCCGGTGCTCCCCTCCGGATCTGCATACGGCTTCCTTCCCGCCCCGCCTGGTGACGACGCAGTTGCCTTCGGCTAACAGTGCCGATCATCACGGTCCGTAAAGGACGTCCACGCGCAGGATTGTTGCCGCACCTGGCACACCGGGAGGGCACGGCCGGCATTGCGGGCCGTGCTCCTCAAACTCTAGACGAGCGCAACCTCGACCAAGTTGTCCGAATAGGTACCGGCCTGGCCAAAACAGCTATGCCTGCGCGCGGAGATCACGTTGACCGATGTTCCGGTGCGGTTCAGGCTGGGCCAGAATCCGACGTTCGCCAGCACCAATCCCGTCATCGTGTCCTCCGAAACCTCGGCCTGGCCCTCGAAGGAACCACGATCATTGAAGACGCGGACGTAGTTGCCGGATTCGATGTTGCGGGGCGTGGCGTCGTCGGGATGGATCAGGACCACCTGCTCCCCCTGCCGCCGTTGCTGTACGGCCTCGTTGGCGTATTGGGTGTTCAGGAATGCGTGCGGCTTGGGTGACACGATATTGAGGGGATATTTCGCCGCCAACTCCGGATTGGTCGCAGGACTCTCGGCCGGCGGGATATACACCGGCACGGGATCGACCGGTTGGCCTGGCTGTTTGTCCTCGTACATCGAGCGCCACACCGGAACGACGAAATTCCCGTCCTCCGCCGCGACCGATTTGAACTCGCACTTGCCCGAAGCTGTCTTGAAGTTGCCTTCGGCGTGCGGCGTGCGCTTGTCAGGATCGCCCACGTTGAGGCGCATGAAGCCACGCTCCTTCAGCAGGTCCAGCGTGATACCCTGCAGCTGCGGCGAGTCCCAATCGTAAAATTCCAGCAACATTTCGTCTTCGGTCTTGTTCCAATAGTCGTCCTCGCAACCCATTGTCTTGGCCAGACGACGGAACAACTCCACGTTCGGCACGGCCTCGCCCGGCGGCTCGATGGCCGGCTGATTGAGCATCATGTAGAGATGGCCCCAGGTTATCATGAGGTCGTATTGCTCGGCCTGCATGGTAGCGGGCAGCACGAGATCGGCGAAGCGCGCGGTATCGGTGATAAACAGTTCACTGACCACGGTAAAAAGGTCTTCCCGCTCCAAACCTTTCATCAGCTTCGCCTGCTCCGGCGCCTGGGACACGGGATTGGAGTTGTACACGAACAAGGACATGATTGGTGGGTCAAGATCCAACTCTCCGGTCAAGGCCGCACCAAGATCGAGTTCATTGACAACCCGGGTTCCAGGCTTGATCCAATCCGGGCGACAAATCTTGTCGAAATTGGTTGGAAAGTCCCAAATGGGCATTTCCACCGTGCCACCGCCGACATGACGCCAGGCACCGACCAGCGCCGGCAGACAAGTAATCGCGCGAACCGCCTGACCACCGCCGGGACAGCGCTCTATCGCCACGCCCTGGCGTATGGCAGAAGGCTGCGTCGTGCCGTATTCCCGCGCCAGACGTCGGATGTCATCGGCGGGGATACCGGTAATATCGGAGACTTTTTCCGGCGGATATTCGGCCGCACGCTCCTTGAGTTCTTCATAACCCAGCGTGTACTTCTCGACGTAATCGTGGTCCACCAGGTCTTCCGCGATAATTACGTTCATCATGCCCAGTGCTAGGGCGGCATCGGTACCGGGCCGGATCCGGATGTGCCAGTCGGCTTGTTTCGCGGTCCGTGTCCTCACCGGATCGATGACCACAACCTTGGCGCCCTTCTTCCTTGCCTCGAGAATGAACGGCCATGCGTGCACATTCGTGCTCGCCATGTTCATGGCCCAAACGATGATGTACTTCGAGTAGGCCAAGCTTTCCACGTCCAGTCCGCCGGTCGGACCCAATGTCATGATCCAGGCCGTCGACGAAGTGGATTCGCAATAGGTCTTCTCCGCGACCGTCGCGCCAAGGCGGTTGAAGAAAGCGTCACCGCTGGTCAGGCCATTCAAGGTACCTTGGTGGCCGAGATAAACATGCGGCATGATCGCTTCGGCGCCGTGTTTTTCGATGATGTCGTCCCATTTCGACTTGATCATCGAAAGGGCCTCGTCCCATGAGATCCTCTCGAACTGCCCGCTCCCCTTGGATCCCACGCGTTTCATGGGGTACAGCACCCGGTCCGGGTTGTAGTGGTGCTCGGCGAAATCCTTCAGTTTCACGCACAAACTGCCCTTGGTCATCGGGTGCTCCGGGTTAGGGGCGACTTCGACCAACCTGCCGTCCTCGACGTGATACAGAAAGGCACACGTATCCGGACAGTCTTGGGGGCATGCGCCCATAACGGTCTTCATCTCACTCGTATGAGTGGCCATGGCCTTCCTCCCCGGGCAATGTTGTGATACCTCCCGCGAAGCCTACGAAATCCGCTGTCTTGAGCCGCCAACCTCTGGACATCCGTTTGCAACGAGCGGCGACCCAGACGAGACCGAGAGGCATGACTGCAGAATGATGCTAAACCTATATCTGCTACCCCGCAAATGCGCATCGGGGACGGGCAAACCTAAGAAATTCCGCTCGCGCCACAGAGGCCGCGCACGGCAGAGTGTCAACCGTTCGTGATACTACCGCAATGTCTGGCCAGCGGCCGTTCCCGGTCGCAGACATGGACTGCTCGGAACAGCCAGGTACGAGGAGCGCCTTATGAGCTGCGGAGCGGCTTAGTCCAACGACCGCTCCGGGTCAATTGCGGATATCGGCGGGCTAGGCTCTAGATCCAACGCCAACGCTCTTTATGAGTGCAGACCGTATCCTCGCCTTCCCCCGACCGCCCACGCCAACCCCAGCGCGACTCAAGGCTGGGGTTGGCGAGCCGGGCACCGGGGAGCGCCGGGGAGTGCCGGGGGGCGAACCGCGGGTGGCCGCGGCAGCCGTTGAAATTTCTTGCGATTGTCCGGCGGCCGGAGACCGCGCAGGTGGGGCGGCGGCTCAGGCGGCGTCGCCGCGGCTCCCCGGCGAAGGGTCCGGCGCAGCGGGCCCCGTCAGGGGCCGAAGCTTTGGACGAGACTCCCGGCCACCAGATACCAGCCGTCGACCAGGACGAAGAAGACGAGCTTGAAGGGAAGCGAGATGATGACGGGGGGAAGCATCATCATGCCCATCGACATGAGCACCGAGGCGACCACCATGTCGATGATGAGGAACGGCACGAAAAGGAGAAAGCCGATCTCGAAGGCCCTTCTCAGCTCGGTGATCATGAACGCCGGGATCAGGATCCTGAGCGGCACCTCCTCGGGCGCATCCAGCACTTCGACTTCCGCGATCTCCAGGAACAGCGTGAGATCCTGTTCGCGCACCTGGCCGAGCATGAACCCGTGCAGGGGCGCGATCGAGCGGTCGAAGGCCTCCTCTTCCGAGATCTTGTTTTCGATCAAGGGCGCGATGCCCTGGTTGTACGAGGTCTCGAAGACGGGTCCCATGATGAAGGCCGTGAGGAACAGGGCGAGGCCGATGATCACCGCATTGGGCGGCGTCTGTTGCAGGCCGAGGGCGCTGCGCAGAAACGAGAGCACCACCACGATGCGCGTGAAGGAGGTCATCATCACCAGGATCGACGGGGCAAGGGAGAGCACCGTGAGCAGGAGCAGGATCTGTACGATGCGCGCCGTCGCCGACGACCCCTCGCCGAGATCGAGGCTCAAGGTCTGGGACGCCGCCGGAGCCGCCCCGAGGACGACAAGGGCGGCCGCCAGCGGGATCAAGTAACGACCGGCCTTCATGAGCCCCCCTTGGCGGTGGCGAGAGCGGGCGCCTCGGCGCCGGAAGGCGCCGCGGATCCCGTCGCGTCCGATGGAGCGAGGTGGCCTTCCGCGTCCACGCCGATGCCTGATTCCACCACCGTTTCCGAATTCGGCCCGAGCAGGACGAGGTGTTCGCGGTTATCGCGGCGGATCAGAACAAGGCGGCGCTTGGCGTCAATGGACTTGGTTTCCACGACCGAAAGCCTGCGCCGGCTGCGCCCCGGGGCCGCAGGGATCAGGCCGAAGCCGAACCTGCGCGTCAGCCAGGCGAGCACGCCTATGAGCGCGAGCACGAAGACGAGCGCGAGGAGGAACTGGATGTAGGTCTCGACGTCCATGTGCGGCGGGGAGCCCCGAGGGGTCCCTTACGTCCCTTTCGCTTGGCCGCGGGCGTAGGCCTTCGCGGCTTGCTGGCGCGCCGACGTCCCCTCGATCTCTCCGGCGACCTTCTCGTGCGCCGCCTTGAGCTCCTCGGTCAGGAGGTCGAGGTCGCCCGCCAGCGAAACGAGGCTCGACTTGAGCGTGCCGCCGTCCTCGGGCGGGAGCTCGGTGATCTTGCCGCAGACGTCGTTGACTTCCCCCTCGAGGCCGGCGAGGTCGACCAGGGTGCCTTCGGCGAGCGTCTGGCGCGCCGCGGCAATCACGGCGGAGGCTTGTTCGAGCCTGCGCTTCAATTCTTTTTCGGCTGTCATGGCGTGGCTTCCGTTGCTTGCATCTTGCCGTTCGCGCGATAGACGTAGGCGAGGATCTCGGCGACGGCGGCGAAGGCTTCGAGCGGGATCTCGCTGTCGATCTCGATCGCCGACAGCAGCTCCACCAGGTCTGCGTCTTCGCGTACCTTCACGCCGTTGGCGAAGGCGATCTCCAGGATCTGTTCGGCGACGGCGCCCTTTCCCTTGGCCACGATCCTGGGCGCCGAGCCGGGCTCGGGCTCGTGACGGACCGCAACGGCCGCCGGAGTGGCGGGGGTGTCGTCGCCTGGGTGGTCGTCGGGATGGTCCAAATCGCGGGTCCGCTTGTCGAACGAAGGCCGCTGCGCCCTCGCGCGATTCTCGCGCCGCATGCTTAATAAACGTTTAAATCGCAAGGAGCGGGAACGGCGCCCCGCCGCTGACCCAACTCTCGTTTATGAGAACACGGGCTAGTCGGTCTTGGAGCGCAACTCGTCGACGAGCTCGCGGCTGATCTCGGCGGCGGCCCGGTTTTCCTCTTGAATGCGCTCGTAGATTTCGCGGCGCAGGACGGTGACCTCGGGCGGGAAGGTGAAGCCGAGCTTGACCGTTCTTCCGCGTACCGCGACGACCGTGATCTCCACGTTTTCGTTGAGCATCACGGACTGGCCGGCCTTCCTGGTCAGATACAGCATCTTCAGGCCTTCCTGGCTATGCGGCCGGCCACCCCCGGGCCCGCCCGTTCCACCGGCTGCGCGCGGCGAGCGTCCCCGCCGGGCCCGCGCATGTTAACCGGCTTCACCCTTTATTAACAGACCGGCGTGATACTTCGACGAGCCGGACACGGGAAACGCAACCGAGGCGCGAAAGCGGCGCCTGAATGCCAGGACGGCCCCGGCGGACTGTTCACCGCGCCCCTGATGAGAGCGCTGAACGCCGAGCGAGCCGTCATGGACCTGAGCCAGCTCCCCATCTTCTCCTCGATGACCAAGCGGATGTCTTGGCTCACGCAGCGCCAAGCGGTCCTCGCCCAGAACATCGCCAACGCCGACACGCCGGACTACAAGCCGCGCGACCTCAAGCCCCTGGACTTCAAGAACATCGTCCGCAACTACCACGCCGGCCTGGCGGCGACGGCGACCCATGCGGGCCACCTCTCGCCCTCCGGCTCGGCGCGCACGACGACGACTTTTCAGGAGATAGTCCAAAAGGACACCCACGAGACCACCCTTTCCGGCAACGCCGTGGCTCTCGAGGAGCAGATGATGAAAGCGGCCGAGACGTCAATGGCCTACGAGATGACGGTGAACCTCTATCGCAAGCACATCTCGATGATCAAGACCGCGCTGGGCCGCGGCAACTAGGGGCGATGAATAAGGGCACGGACCGATGGACCTGATGAAAGTCATTCAGATTGCCGCCGCCGGGATGCAAGCGCAGGGCACGCGGGTGCGCATCATCGCCGAGAACATCGCCAATGCGGATTCGCTTGCGGAGACGCCCGATGGCGACCCCTACCGCCGCAAGATCGTGACCTTCCAGAACCTGCTGGACCGCGAGCTCGGGGTGAACAAGGTCAGCGTCAAGCGCATCCGCCTGGACATGAGCGATTTCGGCAAACGCTTCGATCCGCAACACCCGGCGGCCGACGCCGACGGTTACGTGAAGACGCCCAACGTCAAGTCTCTCCTCGAAGTGATGGACATGCGCCAGGCCCAGCGCAGCTATCAGGCGAACCTCGGCGTGATCACGCTTTCGAAAAGGATGATTGGGCAGACCATCGACCTGCTGCGCTAGGCGCGCCGGGACCGAGTGGATATGACGGAAATGGAGTTTAGAGCATGACCGCGAACATCGCCGGCACCCTGTCGGCCTATGCCAACACCGTCGCCCGGGGCGAGGCCGCCGGCCTCGCGCCGCGCGACGGGAAGGTCCCGGGCACGGACTTCGCCAGCCTGGTGAAGGATGTCGCCTCGAGCGCGATCGCCGCCGGCCAAAGGAGTGAGCAGGTCACCATGGAGGCCTTAGCGGGCCAGGCCGATCTCACCGAAGTGGTCGTGGCCGTCACCAACGCCGAGGTCACGCTGCAGACCGTGGTCGCCATCCGCGACCGGGTGATCCAGGCCTATCAGGAAATCATACGGATGCCTCTCTAGGGGGCTGGCATGGGCCCCACCGACGCTCTCGAGATCGGCCGCGAAGCGGTCTTCGTCGCGATCAAGATCGCCTCGCCGATCTTGCTGGTGGCGCTGGTCGTGGGCCTGGTCATCGCGCTCGTGCAGGCGCTGACCCAGATCCAGGAGTTGACGCTCTCCTTCGTCCCCAAGATCCTGGTGATCTTCCTCTCCGTGATGCTGTTCCTTCCCTACATGCTGTCGACACTGACCAACTTCGCCCAGCGGTTGATGGAGCGGATCGTGACGCTCGGTTAGGACGGCGTGCTCCAGGAGATACTCCAGGCCGACCTCTTCGCCTTCTTTCTCGTGTTCACGCGGGTCGGCTCCGCGTTGATGCTGCTTCCCGGCTTCGGCGAGGCCTACCTCTCTCCCCGCCTGCGGCTGATGATCGCCTTGGGCTTGGCGCTGGTGGTGACGCCCCTGGTCGCCGGCACCCTTCCGGCCCTGCCGGGGAGCCCGTTAACGTTGTTTCTGATGATCTCCGGCGAAGTGATCGTCGGGGTGTTCCTGGGCATGCTGGCGCGGATCATCTTCGCCGCCCTGCAGACGGCCGGCATGGCGATCGCCTACCAGTCGGCCATGGCCAACGCCTTCGTCAACGACCCCACGACGGCCTCGCAAGGCGCGCTGTTCGGGGCGTTTCTCGGCATCGTGGGGGTCGTGATCATCTTCGAGTCCGGGCTGCACTACTACATGCTCTCAGGCATCGTCGACAGCTACACCCTGTTCGCGCCGGGAAAGATACCGCCCTTCGAGGATTACGCGTTCGCCACCGCCCGGGTGTTCGCCGACAGCTTCTCGCTCGCCCTCCGGATCGCGTCGCCCTTCATCGTGGTCGCGCTCACGTTCTATCTGGGGCTGGGCTTGCTCGGCCGGCTGATGCCGCAGATCCAGGTTTTCTTCATCGCGCTGCCGATCCAGATCGTGCTCGGGTTCTCGGTGCTGGCGCTGACGATGGTGGCCGGGATGACGTGGTTCCTCGGCGCCTTCGAGGAAACGCTGTCCACGACCCTCCTTGCGAGGTGAGAGATGGCCGAAGACACCGACGATTCCCAAAAAACAGAAGAGCCCACCCAAAAGAAGCTCGACGACGCCCGCAAGAAGGGCCAGGTAGCCTCCTCGCGCGAGATCAACCACTGGTTCGTGATCTTAGGCATAACCACCTGGGCCGTCCTCTTCGCGCCGTCGATGATGGGCGACATCAAGCTGGCGCTCATGCGGTTCGTCGAGTTCCCTCATGCGATGGGCGGCGACATCCAGCAGCTACGCCTGGTCCTGATCCGGGTCCTCGGCGAAATTGGGCTGGCGCTCTTGTTTCCGGTCTTGGTCCTGGTCGCCGTGACGCTCGGCGGCGGGCTCGTCCAGAACGGCCTCGTCATCGCCGCCGAGCGGGTGCAACCGAAGCTCGAGAGGATCTCGCTGATCGGAGGGGTCAAGCGGCTGTTTTCGCTGAAGGCCATCGTCGAGTTCGTCAAGGGGGTGCTCAAGCTGGCGGTGGTGGCAGCGGTTGCGACGTTCTTGATCCTGCCCGCCTTCGATATCCTCCCCAGCCTCCCCGCCTTCGAGATCTCCCAGGTCATGGGGCTGGTCCATGGCCTTGCCCAGCGCATGCTCATCGGCGTGCTGGCCGTCATGAGCGTCATCGCCGTCTTGGACTTCCTCTACCAGAAGTACGAGTTCCGCAAGACCATGCGGATGTCGAAACACGAGCTGCGCGAGGAGTTCAAACAGACCGAGGGCGATCCCATGATCAAGAGCCGCCTGCGCCAGATCCGCATGGAGCGCGCCCGGCGGCGGATGATGGCGGCGGTGCCGGAGGCCGACGTGGTGATCACCAACCCGACCCATTACGCGGTGGCGCTCAAGTACGAACCGACGGAGATGGTGGCGCCCAGGCTGGTGGCCAAGGGCGTCGACTCGCTCGCCCGGCGGATTCGCGAGATCGCCGAGGAGCACGACATCGTGGTGATGGAAAACCCGCCGTTGGCCCAGGCCCTTTACGCGGGCGTCGAGATCGACCAGGAGATCCCCGAAGATCACTACAAGGCCGTGGCCGAGATCATCGGGTACGTCTTCCGCCTCAAGCGCAAGGCGATACCCGCTTGAGTGGGCTGCGAGCCCGCACGAGGCATTAAACGCGATCTGCCGCCCGGATACATTTCGTGGTAAAGAGAGTGGCGGCGGAATGTGATGGAGCCGGATATCGTCATGCCGACATCGGTCGTTTCTGACGCCGGTCGTTCGGACCTCGCCCAGGAGTCGCCCGCGAGCCCTCCCGAGACCGGGCCGCGGCTCCGCGACGCGATCCTGTGGGGGTTGGGCGGCGCCTGTCTCGTCCTCGTCGCCGGCGCGATCTACACGGTCGCCGGAGAGGGGGCCGGCGCCGAGGGGGTGATCTGGCCGATCGCCGCCGCCCTCGTGCTCCTCGTCATTGTCCCGATCGCCTTTGCCTTCGGCATGGCCCAGGCGCGCCGGGCGGCGCAGGTTCGCAGCGAAATCCTGGCGGAAGCGTTCGACGCGCTGCCGCAGCCGCGGCTCATCGTGGACTCGCGAGGCCGCGCGGTCGTGGCCAATCCCGCCTTCGAGGAGATGTTCGAGCCAGACGGCCGCACGCCGATGGAGGCGGTCAAGGCGCGGCTGGGAGCCGACGAGAAGGCGACGGCGGAGTTCGAACGTCTGATCGCCAACGCGGCCGCAGGCAGCGTCGCCCGCGCCGAAATCAGCGTACGGGCCGAATCGGGAGAGACCGAATGTTTCGCCGTCACCGTCTCTCCGATCGCGGCGCGGCCCGGCTTCGCGGAGTGGCGGATCGAGGACATCACCGCCCGGCGCCAGCTGGAACAGGTCATTCGCGAGGAACACGAAATCCTCTTCGATTTCCTGGAGAACGCCCCGGTCGGCTTCTATTCGGTAAACGAGGAGGGGCGGTTCCTGTTCGTCAACAACACGCTTGCCGAGTGGCTCGGCTGTACGCCCGAGGAGATCCTCGGCGGCAACATGCGGCTCGAGGATTTCGTCAAGGGCACCTCTGCCCCCGGCGCCTCGCTGCATCGGCCCCCGGCCGGCACGTCGGAGCAGCTGCACGGCGAGGTGACGCTGATGGGGCGCCAGGGGCGGGAAATCCACGCCCACGTCAGCCAGAGCGTCGTCGAGGGCAAGGACGGCGCGGGCTTGAGAACCCGGTCCGTGGTGCGGGACCTCACATCGGAGCGGGAATGGGAACAGGCGCTGCGCCAATCCGAGAGCCGCTTCGGGCGCTTCTTCGAGGACGCCCCGGTGGGCATCGCGCTGGTTGATTCCCAGGGACGCATAGCGGAGTGCAACCAGGCGCTCGGGCAGATGGCGGCGCCGGATCGGGCGGAGCTCATCGGCCTGCCCCTCGTCGAGCTCATCGCCGAGGAGGACCGGTCGCGGGCCGAGGAACGGCTGGCAACGGTTGCCACCGGCACCGACCCCGGCGTCCCCCTTCAGGTTCGCTTGCACGGCGAGTCCGAGCGGGTGGCCTCGCTGTTCGTGAGCCGCATGGAGGACAGCGAGGGCGGGTCTTCCGGGCTGATTCTGCATTTCCTGGACACCACGGAGCTCAGGAAACTGGAGATGCAGTTCACGCAGTCCCAGAAGATGCAGGCGGTGGGCCAGCTGGCGGGCGGCATCGCCCACGACTTCAACAACCTGCTGACCGCCATGATCGGGTTCTGCGACCTGCTGCTGCTGCGCCACCGGCCCGGCGAGCAGTCCTTCGCCGACATCATGCAGATCAAGCAGAACGCCAACCGCGCCGCCAACCTGGTGCGCCAGCTCCTCGCCTTCACGCGCCAGCAGACGATGCTGCCCAAGGTGTTGAACGTGACCGACGTGTTGGCGGAGCTCTCCAACCTGCTGAGACGGCTGATCGGCGAGAAGATCGAGCTCAAGATGGTCCACGGCCGCGACCTGATGTCCATCAGGGCGGACCAGGGGCAGTTGGAACAGGTCATCGTGAACCTCGCGGTCAACGCCCGCGACGCCATGCCGGAGGGCGGCGACCTTACCATCCGGACCAGCAACGTCACCAACGTCGAGCCCATGCGCCGCGGCCTCGAGGAGATCCCGCCGGGCGAGTACGTCCTGATCGAGGTCGCCGATACCGGCACCGGCATTCCCACGGAGGATGTCGACCGCGTGTTCGAGCCCTTCTTCACGACCAAGGAGGTCGGCGAAGGGACCGGGCTGGGCCTGTCCACGGTCCACGGCATCGTCAAGCAGGCCGAGGGTTACGTCTTCGTCGACAGCGTGGTCGGCGAAGGGACCAAGTTCAGCGTCTTCCTGCCGGTGTACAAGGGGGAAGAGGTGGGCGACGCGCGGGCCGGCGAGGCGGCGAAGCCCGTGGTCGTCGGCGACCTCACCGGCGAGAGCACGGTGATGCTGGTCGAGGACGAGGACGCGGTCCGGCTGTTCTCGGCGCGGGCGCTCAGGAACAAAGGCTACAAGGTGCTCGAGGCCAAGGGCGGCGAGGCGGCGATCGAGCTCTTCAGAAACGCGGACGGGCCCATCGACGTGCTGATCACCGACGTGGTCATGCCCAACATGGACGGGCCCGCGCTGGTGCAATGGGTGCGCGAAAATAGGCCGGGCATGCGGGTGATCTGCATCTCCGGCTACGCCGAGGAGACCTTCCGCAAGCGCCTCGACGGCGCCTCCGACATCCACTTCCTGGCCAAGCCCTTCAGCCTCGAGCAATTGGCCGGCGTGGTCAAAGAGGTGATGCGCCTGCCGGCGGCGT
>JAZGAE010000038.1:0-27807 GCA_036475545.1 Alphaproteobacteria bacterium | reverse complement strand
TCGGCCCGTCGAATCCGCGCGACACGGTCGGGCTGGTCGTGGACGGTTTCCTCGATCCCCTGAACTACTTGGCCGCCAATAACGACGCTGCGTACGCCCCCGCCATCCGCGGCTTCGTCGACGGGATCGACAAGCGCTCGCGGGTGCTCGACGTGCTCGACGAGATCGAGCGCACCTCGCTCGATTTCTACGCCACGATTCGCAGCCTCTATCGCCAGCGCCGCGTGGACGAAGTCAACGACGGCATGATCGGGCCCGAGATACCGGGTCCGAGCATCTTGAGCGAGGACGGCGACGAGCCGCTCGAGTTCACGCCGGATAGGGCGGAACTCTAAAACCAATCATAAGAAGCAAGAAGGCCATGTTTTCCCGTCCGTTCCTTGTCTCGGTCGCTCTCGTGACGCTGGCGTTCGCGGCGGTGCCCGCCCGGGCCGGCGCGCCCGCGTCGGCGGATGGCGCGGCGGTATGGATCCAGGATTTCGGCAATCGGGCCGTCGAGGTGCTGGCCATCGACGAGCTGACGAACCACCAGCTCAACAGTCGGTTCCGGACGCTCTTCAGCGAAGGCTTCGACATTCCCGCGATTGCGCGCCGGGTGCTGGGCCGCTATTGGCCGCGGGCCGTGAAGGACGGGTTGGACGAGGAATACCTGTCCCTCTTCGAGGACTATGTCGTGCTCATCTACGCGTCGCGGTTCCGTCAGTACTCGGGAGAAACCTTCGAGGCCCAGGACGTTCGCCGCGGCTCCGCCGACTTCCTCATCGTCGGCTCGCAGGTCGCGACGCCGGATTCGAGCGCGCCGCCGATTCGGGTCGACTGGCTGGTGGTGAACACCAACGACGCCTACAAGATCCACGACGTCGTCATCGAGGGCGTGAGCATGGTCGTCACCCAGCGGTCCGAGTTCTCCTCCGTCATCGGGCAACGGGGCGGAACGGTCCAGGGCCTTCTCGACGTGCTGCGGGAAAAGACGAAAGAGCTCAGGAGCGGGCCCAGCGGGGACTAGCCGGGCTCGACAAACCGATCGGCGTGAAGGCGGCGGGCCATTCGGTCCGCCGCCTCGCTGCGCCGCCTTTCCTCAGCCCCGCACGAGGCGCTTGTACTTGATCCGGTGCGGCTGGTCGGCTTGCGCGCCGAGGCGCCGCCTGCGGTCGGCCTCGTACTCGGCGTAGTTCCCGTCGAACCACACGACTTTGGCTTCGCCCTCGAAGGCGAGGATGTGGGTGGCGAGCCGGTCCAGGAACCAGCGGTCGTGGCTGACCAGCACGGCCGAGCCGGCGAACGAGGCCAGCGCCTCCTCCAGCGCCCTCAAGGTCTCCACGTCGAGGTCGTTGGTGGGCTCGTCCAGCAGGATCACGTTGGCCCCGGACTTCAGCATCTTGGCGAGATGCACCCGGTTGCGCTCGCCGCCCGAGAGCTGGCCCACCTTCTTCTGCTGGTCCGGCCCGGTGAAGTTGAAGGCGGCCACGAAGGCGCGGCTCTTGACCTCGCGCTTGCCGAGCTGGATCACGTCATTCCGGCCCGAGATTTCCTCCCAGACGGTGTTCTCAGGCGCGAGCGCGTCGCGCGATTGGTCGACGCAACCGAGCTTGACGGTCTCGCCGAGCCTGAGCTCGCCGCCGTCCGGCTCGACCTCGCCCGTGATCATGCGCAGCAGCGTGGTCTTGCCCGCCCCGTTGGGCCCGATCACGCCGATGATGCCGCCGGGCGGAAGCTTGAAACTCAAGTCTTCGATGAGGAGGTTGTCCGCGATCGCCTTCGCCACGCCCTTGGCCTCGATGACCAGCGATCCCAGGCGCGGTCCCGGCGGGATCATGATCTGGGCGCGATCGGGCGCCTGCGCTTGGGCCTCGGCCAACAGGGTCTCGTACGCCGTGATCCGGGCCTTGGCCTTGGCGTGGCGGGCGCGCGGGGACTGCCGGATCCACTCCAGCTCGCCCTTCAGGGTGCGCCGGCGGGCGCTCTCCTGCTTCTCCTCCTGGGCGAGGCGCTTCTCCTTCTGCTCCAGCCAGGCGGAATAGTTGCCCTCGAACGGGATGCCGCGGCCGCGGTCGAGCTCGAGGATCCAGCCCGCCACGTTGTCGAGGAAATAGCGGTCGTGGGTGACCGCCACGACGGTGCCCGGATACTCCTGCAGGTGCCGCTCCAGCCACGCGACCGATTCGGCGTCGAGATGGTTCGTGGGCTCATCCAGCAGCAACAGGTCGGGCTGTTGCACCAACAGCCTCGCCAGCGCCACGCGGCGCCTCTCGCCGCCCGAAAGGGTGGCGACCTGCGCATCGCCCGGCGGGCAGCGGAGCGCGTCCATGGCGATCTCGACCGTGCGCTCGAGCTCCCAACCTCTTCCCGCCTCGATCCTCTCCTGGAGCTCCGCCTGCTCGGCCATGAGGGCGCTCATCTCGTCATCGCTCAGCTCGTCCGCGAAGCGGGCGCTCAAGCTCTCGAACCTCTCGACCAGCGCCTGCATCTCGCCGAGCCCTTCGAGGACGTTGCCCTGCACGTCCTTGGACTCGTCCAGCGCCGGCTCCTGGGGGAGGAAGCCGACGGTCGCGCCCTCGGCGCACCCGGCCTCGCCGGAGAACTCGGTCTCCAGCCCGGCCATGATGCGCAAGAGCGTGGACTTGCCGGCGCCGTTCACGCCCAAGACCCCGATCTTGGCCCCCGGAAAGAACGACAGCCAGATGTCCTTGAGCACGGACCGGCCGCCCGGGAAGGCCTTGGTGAGCTCTTTCATCACGTAGATGTACTGATACGAGGCCATGGAATCTCTCTGCGCGCGCGTTGGAAGAGGGTGACCCGTGCGGCGCTGCGGGCAGCGACCGGGCGTGCGCTCCTTATCGCGTCCCCGCGCCCGACGCAAGCCCGCGCCCCGCGGGCGCGACAGGCTTAGAGCGGCAATGCGGCGAGTTGGCGCCGTCGCGGGCGTCAATAGCCGAAGTAATGGCGGTAGCCGAGATGAACGGAGTAGGGAGTGTGGTGCCCGTAATAGGGGTAGCGGTGGCCGTAGTACGGGTAGGGGTAGCCCCCGTACAGGTAGCCGTGGCCGTAGTAGGGATAGCCGTAGTCATAGTCGGCGGCGCGGTAGCCGGGCTGCTTCCAGGTGACGGCGACCCCGGCGGGATTGGGGGAGCCTCTGATCTTCCAGGTGCCGTCCGGCTCCCGGCAGGCCGTCTCGTGGGCGACGCCGGTCTTGCCCTCGACGGTCACCGTCTGCTGGTACTCGCGGCAGGGAGCACCTGAGTCCGCGTCGAAGGTGCGGACCGGCATGACCGTGCCGAGATGGTCGGTGTCGGGATTCGACCAGTTGGCGCTCTCGCCGCTCTTGTTGTTCTCCAGCGCCGTTTGAGCGGTCTCTATCATCTGCCGCCGGTCGGCCGGGCCCAGCGCCTCCTCGAAGGTGGACGAGTACCGCTCGCCGTAGGTTTCGCACGCCCCCAGCCCCAGCCCGGCGAGTGCGAGAAGAAGGGCCGTTCCCCGAATCTCACGCCATCTCTGTCCGCGCATCACCGGCCTCGTTCGATCCCGCAGGGCCCTTGACCGACATGTAGGTTCGAATCCCGCGATTCAAAGCTCACGCGGCCACACGTTTCCGCGATCCCGCGCGCCGCTTGCCCGGCCCCGGCCCCTTGGCCCGGTTCGCAAGCGCCGCGCCCGTCTGCGGGGCGCACGGTTTCGCGGTTACAAAGCGGGCCGCGTTGGCCTAGACTCTTCGCCCACAACGATAATAGGGGATTTCAGGGAGGGACCGGATGACTTTCCCGCGGCTCATCGAACGCCCGCTCCGCCGGAGGCTGCTCATCGCCCTCTGCTGCCTCGCCACGGGCGCCGCGATCGCGCCCGGCGCGGCCCGCGCCCAGGGCCCGCTCTCCGTTCAATTGAACAAGCTCGAGGACCGCGAGGGGGCCTGCCGCGCGTACTTCGTCTTCGAGAACAAGACCGGGGCCGAGTTCGAGACCCTGACCCTCGATCTCGTGATCTTCGATGCAGCCGGCGCCATCGCCAAGCGCCTCGCCATCGAGGCCGCGCCGCTGCCGGCGGCCAAGACCCGGGTCAAGTTGTTCGACATCCAGGGCACGATCTGCGCGGACGTCGCCCGCCTGCTCTTGAACGGCGTGCTCGCCTGCAAGAGCGCGAGCCTGGCCGCAAAGGACTGCGCCGGCCTCGTCGAGCCCACATCCCGCAGCTCGGTCGCGTTCGACAAGTAGGCGGCCACCGGCGCCCGCGCGGCGCCCTGGCTCATCGAAGAGGGGTTGCGGGCCTTGCGCGGCGGAGGCTAGCCCCTGCCCGCCCGGCGCGCCCAGCCGGTTTCAGTCCGCCTTCGCTAACCTGCCTTCGCCGAAGCTCCGGCTTCGCGCAGGCAGGAGCTTCGGCGGACACTCCTACGCCTAACCGCCTTCGCGTGGCTCGCCACCCGAAGCCGACCTTACCTTCGCCCGCCGAAGCGGGCTTCGCGAAGGCGGGAGGCGTAGGGTGGTGGGCCCGGCAGGACTCGAACCTGCAACCAGACCGTTATGAGCGGCCTGCTCTAACCAGTTGAGCTACGGGCCCGTGCGCCCTCTATATCAACTTCTTCTCAGGCGCTGCAAGCGGCGCACCGGGGCCGTGCGGTCTCTCTGGATTCAGGTGTCGAGGAAGCTTCTGAGCTTGCGCGAGCGCGACGGGTGCTTGAGCTTGCGCAGCGCCTTGGCCTCGATCTGGCGGATGCGCTCGCGGGTGACCGAGAACTGCCGGCCGACCTCTTCCAGGGTGTGGTCGGTGTTCATGCCGATGCCGAATCGCATCCTGAGCACCCGCTCTTCGCGCGCGGTCAGGCTCGCCAGCACCCGGGTGGTGGTCTCCCTCAGGTTGGCCTGGATCGCCGCGTCCAGCGGCTGCACGGCGTTCTTGTCCTCGATGAAGTCGCCGAGGTGGCTGTCCTCCTCGTCCCCGATCGGGGTCTCGAGGCTGATCGGCTCCTTGGCGATCTTCAAGACCTTGCGCACCTTCTCGAGCTGCATGCCGAGCTTCACCGCCAGCTCCTCCGGCGTCGGCTCGCGGCCGATCTCATGCAGCATCTGGCGCGAGGTGCGCACCAGCTTGGAGATGGTCTCGATCATGTGCACCGGGATGCGGATGGTGCGCGCCTGGTCGGCGATGGAGCGCGTGATGGCCTGGCGGATCCACCAGGTGGCGTAGGTCGAGAACTTGTAGCCGCGGCGGTACTCGAACTTGTCCACCGCCTTCATCAGGCCGATGTTGCCCTCCTGGATCAGGTCCAGGAACTGCAGCCCGCGGTTGGTGTACTTCTTGGCGATGGAGATGACGAGGCGCAGGTTCGCCTCCACCATCTCCTTCTTCGCCCTGTTGGCCTCGCGCTCGCCCTCCTGGATGGTGCTGACGATGCGCCGAAACTCGGGGATGGACAGCTCCGACAGCACCGCGACCTCGGCGACCCGCTCGCGCAGCTCCTTGATCTGCTTGTTGTGCTTGGTGGCGAACTTCTTCCAGCCCTTGCCCGTGAGCCTGGAGATTCGCCTAAACCAATTGGGGTCGACCTCGCGGCCGAGATAACGCTCGAGGAAGTCCTCGCGCTTGACCCCGCACGACGTGGCCATGCGCAAGAGCTGCCCCTCGAGCTGCACCAGCCTGCGGTAGAGGCCGTAGAGATGGTCGACGAGCCGCTCGATGCACGAATTGTTGAGATGCACGTTCTCCATGAGCTCCACGAGCTCATGGTTGAGCTTCTCGTAGCGGCGTTGCTGGGCGCGGCTGAGTTCCTGGCCCGCCCGGGCGGCGGCGTGGCGCTGGTCCTGGAGGCGATGCAGGCTCTTGTATTTCTTGGCGATCGTGTCGAAGGTCTCGAGGACGCCTGGCATCAGCGTCTCTTCCATCGTCGCCAGCGAGATGGTGGCCTCGGGGTCGTCGTCGCCCTCCTCCGCCGCCGCCTCGCCGGCGCCGTCGGGCTTGCTCTCCTTTTCCCCGGCCGCCGCCTGGTCGCCCGCGCCCTCGGCCTCTTCGACCTGGGGCTCGCCTTCACCCTCTTCATCCGCGCCGTCCCCTTCCGGCCCGCCGCCATAGGTGGCGTCCAGGTCGATGACGTCGCGAAGCAGAATCCTTGCCTCCTTGAGGGCGTCCCGCCAACCGACGATGGCCGCGATGGCGATCGGGCTTTCGCAGATCGCACTGATCATCTTCTCGCGCCCCGCCTCGATGCGCTTGGCGATGGCGATCTCGCCCTCGCGGGACAGGAGTTCGACGCTGCCCATCTCGCGCAGATACATGCGCACCGGGTCGTCGGTGCGGCCGAGGTCCTCCTCTTCCACGGTGGCCACCGCGCGGGGTTCCACCTCGACCCGGGTCTCGCTCGAGGCCTCCTCGCCGTCTTCGTTCTCGATCACGTTGATGCCCATCTCCGACAGCATGGCCAGCGTGTCCTCGATCTGCTCCGAGGACATCTTGTCCGATGGCATCGCCGCGTTGATCTCGTCATAGGTGACGTATCCACGCTCCTTGCCGCGCTGCACCATCTTCTTGACGGCGGCTACCACGCCGTCCATCAGCGGGCCTTCGCCGGACTCCGTCGACGTTTCCGTAACCTCAGCCGTGCTCGACGCCTTGCTCGTCATGCGCTTCTTGCCCCCGCATAAAGCGAATCCACGGCCCGCCGGCGCACGCCGGCGCCGCGGCCCCAATCACCCCAACCAGTTACGCCATTCCCCCCGTATTATGGGACGACAACCTCGTCCGTCCCCGAAACCGCGGCCTGAACCTCATGAAGGTATTTCTTCAAATTCTTCAGCCGCTCCGCGTTCTCCGACGTCGGGTTCTCACCACAGGCCTTTTGGGCCTCCTGCACCTGGGCGTGGACCGTCGAGAGCCGGCACCTGCCAAAGGCCTGGGTCCACCAAGCGCGAACGCTCTCGATCGATGCGCCGGGGCGCGCAAACTCCGAATGCAAGCGCACATCCGGCTGCCGGAGCGCCTGCAACGCCCCGGAATGTCCCTTCGCAATCAGGTGGCTTTTCAAGCCGGCGGTGTCAAGTGCCGGATTGGCTGCAACCTCCAAGATGTCCTGGCGAAGCCGGTCGAGCTCGGGGGCGCCGAATTCAACGCTCCCCAGCTCCTCGCCCACCTCGTCGAGGAGCCCCGGGTGGCTGATGAGGGTGGCGAGCAGCGCCTTCTGTAGCAGCGCCTCCGTGTCCAGCCGCGTTTTCGTGCCCCGTCCCGCGTCCTGGGGGGCGGGATGGCGCCGGGCCGTGCCGCGCCTCGGCCCCGGCCCGAAGGCCGCGTCGATCCTCTTCCTGAAGTCGCGGAAATACTCGTCGCGCACCCCGGCGTCCGGGATCCCGCGGGCCAGATCGTTCAGGCGTTTGCGCAAGCTCGCGCGCCGCTCGGGCGTATCCAAGGCGCGGCCCGCGGTCTGGATCTCCCATACGATGTCGGCGAGCGGCCGCGCGCGGTCCAGGATCTCCCGCATGGCCGGGGCCCTGCCGGCCCCGATCAAGCTGTCCGGATCCTCGCCCGCGGGAAGGCTCGCGAAGCGCAACGACAGGCCCGGCTTCAAGAGCGGCAGCACCCGTTCGGCCGCGGCGGCGGCGGCGCGGACGCCGGCCTCGTCGCCGTCGAAACAGAGGGTCGGCTCCGGAGCGGCGCGCCACAGCTCCTTGATCTGCTCCTCGGTCAAGGCAGTGCCAAGGGGCGCCACCGCGTTGGCGAAGCCGGCGCGATGCAGCGCGATCACGTCCATGTAGCCTTCGGTGACGATGATCTCCCCCGCCTCGAACGCCGCCTTGCGCGCCGCGGCGAAGCCGTACAGCACGCGGCCCTTGTGAAACAGCGGCGTGTCCGGCGAGTTCAGGTACTTCGGCGTCCCGTCACCGAGAGCCCGCCCGCCGAAGGCGATCACCCGGCCGCGCCTATCCGTGATCGGGAAGATCACGCGGCCGCGGAAGCGGTCGTAGCTGGCCCCGCCATCTTCGGGCCTGATGAGGAGGCCGGCGGCGATCAGCGCAGCCTCGGGAATCCGTTGGGCCTTGCCGGCGCCCGTACTCCTTCCGTCCGCCGCGGCCCCCTCCGCGCACAGCGCGGCCTTGAGGGCCCGGCGCGAGTCCGGGGCGAAGCCCAGACGGAACCGGGCGATGATCGCCTCATCCAGGCCACGCCGCTTCAGGTACTCGAGCGCGGCCCTGCCGGGCGCGCCTTCGAGGCGGCGTTCGAACCAGGCGCAGGCGGCCTCGACCACGTCGTAAAGGGATTGGCGCTCTCGCTCGCGCTCGCGCTCTTCCTCGGACTGGACCGGAAGCGGCATGCCGGCCTCGCCCGCCAGGCGTTCCACCGCCTCAGGAAAGGCGAGCCCCTCGGCGCGCATCACGAATTCGATGACGTCGCCGTGGGCGCCGCAGCCGAAGCAGTGGAAGAAGCCCTTCTCCTCGCTGACCGTGAAGGAGGGCGTCTTCTCGCTGTGAAACGGGCACAGGCCCAGGTATTCGCGCCCCCGTTTCTTGAGCTGGACCCTGCGGGAGATGACGCCGGCGAGCGCCACGCGGCCGCGAACCTCCTCGAGAAAGTCAGGCGAAAACCCCATTCCCAGCCTAATCCAACACCTGCGCCCAGCACTGCCGGCCCGGCCTCGGCGCGCCGAAGAGCGGCCCGGGAGATGGCCCGGGCGGCGCCGGCGGCGGCCACCCCGCGGCCCGGGGAGATGGCTCAGCTCAACTGCCCTTTGACGATGCTGCTCGCCTTCGCAAAGTCCATCCGGCCGGCGCACCGCTCCTTGAGCGCCGCCATGGTGCGGCCCATGTCCTTGAGGCCGGTCGCGCCGATCTCGGCGATGGCCTCCTTGACCGCCCCCTCGATCTCGGCCTCCGACATCTGCCGGGGCAGGAATTCCTCGATGACCCCGATCTCCTCGGCCTCCTGCCGGGCCAAGTCCTCGCGCCGCCCCTTCTCGTACATCTCGATGCTCTCGCGGCGCTGGCGCACCATGGTCTGGAGCATCTGCAGGATCTCGTCGTCGCTGATCCCCTCGGCCCGCTCCTTCGCCCGGTCGGCGATGTCGCGATCCTTGAGCGCCGCGAGCACGAGGCGCAGCGTGCCTGTCCTGCGCGCCTCCTTCGCCTTGATGGCGGTCTTGAGCGCGTCGTTGATTTCGTCTCGCAACATGCTCTCAAAACGCGGTTTTAAATAATCGAAAAAAATGCCACGTTACAGGAAAGCCGTGCCCAGGGCAAATTCTCGCCCTCCATTAACCTTTTGAAATAGAATAAAATTTTTACTCTGAACCGCCTTGACGCCGGCACGGGATTTGCTTATCTAACCGGCAATTTGCCTGCCGGCTTGGCCCTTGGCCTCGCCATCTTGCGCCAAGCGGCTGGCGCGTCAAGGGGTGCGAGGCCGGAACGGCCGCGCGGCGCTCGTGGCGGCCCTGCCGTGCGGCCGCGGGCCCGGCCGGCCGTCGCCGCCGAAATGAGAAACGACCCGTGACGAGCGAGACCTTGACTCCGCCTGCGCCCGACGCGCCCGGACACACCGCCGGGGCGACCGGCGCGCTGGTTCTTGCCGACGGCAGCGTGTTCCGGGGCCGCGGCGTCGGGGCCACCGGCACGGCCGTCGGCGAGGTCTGTTTCAATACCTCGATCACCGGCTATCAGGAGATCCTCACGGACCCGTCGTACGCCGGCCAGCTCATCACCTTCACGTTCCCCCATATCGGAAACGTCGGCACCAACGCGCAAGACATCGAGACCACGACGCCTGCGGCGCGCGGGCTGATCCTGCGCGCGGACATCACCGAGCCCTCCAACTTCCGCAGCACCCGGCACCTGGACGAGTGGCTGAGGGCTTACGGGCTCGTCGGCATCTCGGGCGTGGATACGCGCCGCTTGACGAGGCGGCTGCGGGACCTGGGCGCGGTGAACGGGGTGATCCGTCATGAGCCGTCCGGCGAGATGGACATCGCAAGTCTGAAGGCCGAGGCGGTGGCCTGCCCGAGCATGGAGGGCCTCGACCTCGCCAAGGAGGTGACCTGCCTTCAAGTTTACGAGTGGGACGAGACCCGTTGGCGGCTCGCCTCCGGATACGGGCGGTTGAAGGCGCCCAAGCACCACGTCGTCGCGATCGATTACGGCGCCAAACGCAACATCCTGCGTTGCCTGGCCTCTTGCGGGTGCCGGGTCACGGTGGTGCCGGCCGCAACGCCCGCGAGCGACATCCTGGCGCGCAGGCCCGACGGGGTGTTCCTCTCCAACGGGCCCGGCGACCCGGCCGCAACGGGGGTTTACGCGGTGCCGGCGATCCGCGAGCTGGTGGAAAGCGGGATCCCGCTGTTCGGCATCTGCCTCGGCCACCAGATGCTGGCACTGGCCTTGGGCGCGAGAACTGAGAAGATGCACCACGGCCACCGCGGCGCCAACCACCCGGTCAAGGATTTAGGCACCGGCAAGGTCGAGATCACCAGCCAGAATCACGGCTTCGTGGTGTCGGACGACGGCCTGCCGGCGGGGGTCGCGGCGACCCATGTTTCCCTCTTCGACGGCACCCTCGAGGGCCTCGAGGTGGAGGGCAAGCCGATCTTTTCCGTCCAGTACCACCCCGAGGCCTCCCCCGGCCCCCACGACAGCCGGTATCTGTTCGAGCGGTTCATGGGGATGATGGACGAACATGCCTAAGCGCACCGACATCGAGTCGATCCTGATCATCGGGGCCGGGCCGATCGTCATCGGCCAGGCCTGCGAGTTCGACTATTCAGGGGCCCAGGCGTGCAAGGCCCTCAAAGAAGAGGGCTATCGGGTGATTCTCGTCAACTCCAACCCCGCCACCATCATGACCGACCCGGACCTGGCGCACGCCACCTACATCGAGCCCATCACGCCCGAGATCGTCGCCAAGATCATCGAGAAGGAGCGCCCCGACGCGCTCATTCCCACCATGGGCGGGCAGACCGCGCTCAATACTTCGCTGACGCTCGCCAGGAACGGGACGCTGGCCGACTTCGGAGTCGAGATGATCGGCGCCAAGCGCGAAGCCATCGACAAGGCCGAGGACCGCGAGCGCTTCCGCGAAGCCATGACGCGGATCGGGCTCGAGTGCCCCAAGAGCGGCCTCGCCCACGACATCGACCAGGCCTGGGAGATCCTGGACGAAGTCGGGCTCCCGGCCATCATCCGCCCGTCCTTCACGCTGGGGGGCACCGGCGGCGGCATCGCCTACAACCGGGGCGAGTTCGAGGAGATCGTCGCCGGCGGGTTCGACGCCTCGCCCACCGACGAGGTGCTGATCGAGGAGTCGGTGCTGGGCTGGAAGGAGTTCGAGACCGAGGTGGTGCGGGACAAGAACGACAACTGCATCATCGTCTGCTCCATCGAAAACGTGGATCCCATGGGGATTCACACCGGCGATTCCATCACCGTGGCGCCCGCCCTCACCCTCACCGACAAGGAGTACCAGCTCCTGCGCGACGCCTCGATCGCGGTGCTGCGGGAGATCGGGGTGGACACCGGTGGATCGAACGTCCAGTTCGCGATAGACCCCGAGACCGGGCGGATGGTCGTCATCGAGATGAACCCGCGGGTGTCGCGCTCGTCCGCCCTTGCCTCCAAGGCCACCGGGTTTCCGATCGCCAAGGTCGCGGCCAAGCTTGCGGTCGGCTACACGCTGGACGAGCTCAGCAACGACATCACGGGCGTCACGCCGGCCTCGTTCGAGCCGACCATCGACTACGTGGTCACCAAGATGCCCCGCTTCACCTTCGAGAAGTTCCCCGGCACCGAGCGCATTCTGACCACCTCGATGAAGTCGGTGGGCGAAGCGATGGCGATCGGCCGCACCTTCGCGGAGTCGATCCAGAAGGCCCTGCGCTCCATGGAGACGGGGCTCACCGGGTTCAACGAGGTGGCCATTCCCGGCGCCGCCGGCGGTCAAGACCGCAAGGCCATCCACGCGGCGTTGGTGCGCCCCACCCCGGATCGGTTGCTCGTGATCGCCCAGGCGTTTCGCTTCGGCGTCTCGATCGAGGACGTCCACGACGCCTGCAAGTACGATCCCTGGTTCCTGGCCCAGATCAAGAACGTGGTGGAGACGGAGGCGGAAATCCGCTCCGGCGGCCTGCCCGGTGACGGCGCCGGTTTGCTGCGGCTCAAGCAAATGGGCTTTTCCGACACCCGGCTCGCAGAGCTTTCGGGGCTCGGCGAGGCGGAGGTCGCGGCCCGGCGCGAATCGTTGAGCGTGCGCCCGGTGTACAAGCGAATCGACACCTGCGCCGCCGAGTTTCCGTCGCGCACCCCGTACATGTATTCGACCTACGAGACGCACGGCGCCGACGGCGTTCTCGCCACGCCCGAGTGCGAGGCCGACCCCAGCGAGCGGCGAAAGGTCATCATCCTGGGCGGCGGGCCGAACCGCATCGGCCAGGGTATCGAGTTCGACTACTGCTGCGTCCACGCCGCCTATGCGCTCCGCGAGGCCGGCATCGAGACGATCATGGTCAATTGCAACCCGGAGACCGTGTCCACCGACTACGACACCTCCGACCGCCTCTACTTCGAGCCCCTGACGGCCGAAGACGTGATCGAGATCGCCCGCGTCGAGCGGTCCAAGGGCACGTTGTTGGGCATGATCGTTCAGTTCGGCGGGCAAACCCCACTCAAGCTCAGCCAGGCCCTGGAGGCCGCGGGGATTCCCATTCTGGGGACCTCGCCCGACGCGATCGACCTCGCCGAGGACCGCGAGCGCTTCCAGAAACTGATCACCGACCTTGGCCTTCGCCAGACCGCAAACGAGACCGTCTTCTCGGTGGAGGCCTCCATCGCGGCGGCCGAGAGGATCGGCTACCCCATGCTGGTGCGCCCCTCCTACGTGCTTGGCGGCCGCGCCATGGAGATCGTCCATGACGAAGCCTCGCTCGTGACCTACATGACGGAGGCGGTGAAGGTTTCCGGCGACAGCCCGGTGCTGATCGACTCCTACCTGCAGGACGCCATCGAGGTCGACGTCGACGCGCTCGCCGACGGCGAGGACGTTTATATCGCGGGGATCATGGAGCATATCGAGGAGGCCGGGGTACATTCCGGCGATTCGGCCTGCGCCCTGCCGCCGCATTCGTTGAGCGATGCGATCATCGACGACATCCGGAGCCAAACGGCGACCCTTGCACATGGCCTCAACGTCGTCGGCCTCATGAACGTCCAAGTCGCGGTAAAGGACGGGGACGTGTACATCTTCGAGGTCAATCCGCGGGCAAGCCGTACCGTGCCCTTCGTCGCCAAGGCCACCGGCGTGCCGATCGCCAAGATCGCGGCCCGCGTCATGGCCGGCGAGAAGTTGGCCGACTTCGGGCTTGGGGCTGATGCCGTCCCCAGAGTGCTGGGTCACGTGGCGGTCAAGGAGGCCGTGTTCCCCTTCGCCCGCTTCCCCGGCGTCGACATCATCCTCGGCCCGGAGATGAAGTCGACCGGCGAGGTCATGGGCCTGGATTCCGACTTCAGCCGTGCCTTCGCCAAGTCGCAATTGGGAAGCGGCTACCTGCTGCCGCTTTCGGGCACCGTCTTCATTTCGGTCAAAGACCGGGACAAAGCCGCCATGGTGGAGCCCGGCCGACGGCTCTTGGAAATGGGTTTCAGGATCATGGCAACCCGCGGCACCGCCGCCTACCTCAAGGCGCACGGTCTCGAGGTGAGCGTGATCAACAAGGTGCTGGAGGGCAGGCCCCACATCGTCGACGCGCTCAAGAGCGGCGCCGTCGATCTCGTCTTCAACACGACCGAGGGCGCTCAGGCTCTCGCCGACAGTTTCTCGCTGCGGCGCACGGCCTTGGTCAATCACATTTCGTACTGCACCACCGTCGCCGGCGTCTGCGCCACCGTCGAGGCCATCGCCACGCTGAGGAGCGGAACTCTCGATGTTGCCCCGCTGCAGTCGTACTTTTCGGGTTCCTTCTGAGGCGCGCCGGTTTGACGGATGCGCCCAAACAACCGAGAATATGTTGACCGAACGCCTACGATTCGCCGGTAGTCTCAGCGGTTGAAATGAACAAGATTCCGATGACCGAAGAGGGCCTGAACCGTTTGAGGTCCGAGCTCGAGCGCCTCAAGACGGAGGAGCGGCCAAACGTCATTCGCGCCATCGCCGCGGCGCGTGACCACGGGGACTTGGCGGAAAACGCCGAGTATCACGCCGCCCGCGATCGGCAGAGCTTCATCGAGGGGCGCGTGGCCGATATCGAGGACAAGATCCGCCGCGCCGAGGTGATCGACGTGAGCAAGCTCTCGGGCAAGGCGGTCAAATTCGGCGCCAAGGTGACCCTTGCAGACGAGGATACCGATGAGCGGACGACGTACAAGATCGTGGGCGCCGACGAGGCCGACATCAGCGAGGGACTGCTCTCGATCACGTCGCCTCTGGCGCGGGCGCTCATCGGCAAGGAAAAGGGTGACAGCGTGGAGGTGTCCACTCCCGGCGGCACCAAGGCCTTCGAGATCCTCTCCGTAAAATATCGTTGACCGTCGCCCGCGGCGGGCCGGCGCGCGTGTCAGGCTTCCGCGCCTGAGGCCGGCTCCGGCTCCTCGGGGGGAGCGCTGTCCGCGCCGATGGGGACGCCCGGCAGCATCTTGGACGTGCGGATGGCGAGTGCCGATTTGACGTGGGCGACGCTGGGCGCCGTGATCAACCGGGTAGTCACGAAACGCTGATAGGAGTCCCAGTCGGCGGCGACGACCTTGAGCAGGAAGTCGGTCTCGCCCGCCAGCATATGGCACTCGCGCACCTCCGGCCATCCGCGCACCAGATTCTCGAAGGCGGTAAGGTCGGCTTCCGCCTGGCTTCTGAGCCCGACATGGGCGTAGACCGTGATGCCGAAGCCCAGCGCTTCGGGGTTGATGTCGGCGTGGTAGCCGCGGATGTACCCGGCCTTCTCGAGCGCGCGGACGCGTCGCAGGCAGGGCGGCGGCGTGATGCCGGCGCGCTGCGCAAGCTCCACGTTCGTCATGCGGCCGTTTTCCTGAAGGTCCTTGAGGATGCTGAGGTCGACCCGGTCGCGCTTGACCTTCTCCATGTCTTTCTTCCCACGCCACTGATGACCACGAATGAATCGAAATTATATTACAAGGTGAAATAATATTACAATGCATCGTGAGCGCCAGCCTTCGCCGGGCTTCCGGTCCCCCGGGGGGCCGGCTTGGCCCGCCACCGCGACCAAGCGCCGCAGGTGGTCCGCGCGCCCGCATGCGCTCTTGCATCGGCGGGATCGCCCTTGCCATAGTCCGAGGCCGATTCGTCAGGGTGGACGGCAATGGGTTCCTTGACCTGCTGGGTGGTGACCGACGGAACGCTGGGGATGGAGGTCCAGTGCCTCGGATTGGCCGAGGCGCTGGGGATCGAGCCCGTGGTCAAGCGGCTCCGCACGCGCCCCCCCTGGAGATATCTGCCGCCTCGGCTGTGGCTGGCGCCGATGATGGCGCTCTCTTCGACGAGCGACCGGCTGGACCCGCCCTGGCCGGACCTGCTCATCGCCACGGGACGCCAGAGCGTGGCGTTGTCCATTGCCGTCCGGCGCCGCAGCGGCGGAAAGACATTCACGGTCCAGATTCAAAATCCCGCGGCGGCCTTGGGGAACTTCGACCTGGTCGTGGCGCCGGCCCACGACGGGCTCTCGGGCGCGAACGTCGTCGCCACCCGCGGCGCACTGAACGGCGTGACGCCGGAGAAGCTCGCGGCTGCGGCCGAGCGTTTCGGGCCCGAGCTCTCCCACCTGCCCCGGCCGCTGGTCGCCGTGCTGATCGGCGGCGACAACAAGGTCTACCGCCTGAGCGCCGGGCGCATGCGGGACCTCGCCGCGCGCCTCGCGGAGCTGGTGGCGCGTTACCGCGCCGGGCTCGCGGTCACCCCCTCGCGCCGCACCGGGGCGGAGAACGAGGCCGTCCTGCGCGAGGCGCTCCGGTCTCTTCCCGCTGTGGTCTGGGACGGCACCGGGGCGAATCCCTACCTCGGATATCTCGCGCTCGCCGACGCGATCGTCGTGACCTGCGATTCGGTCAACATGGTCTCGGAGGCGTGCGCCACCGGCAAGCCCGTGTACGTCTTCGACCTCGACGGTGGCTCGGAGAAGTTCAGCCGTTTCCATGAGCGCCTGCGCCGCGACGGGCTGACGCGCCCCTTCGACGGGGTTCTCGCGGAGTGGCGTTATACGCCGCTCGACGACACCGCCCGCGTCGCCGAGGAGATCCACCGGCGCATGGCCGGCCGCGCGTCATAAGGGCTCATCCGTGTTGATATTTGGGGCCGCCCTCCCTTTAATGGGGCCGCCCTCCCTTTAATGGGGCCGCCCTCCCTTTAATTGGAGAGCTTTTCGCGGCCGCCATCCGGCCTGAGGAATTGAGATGCCCGCAATCGACCTGGCCGCCTTCGAGGCCAGCCCGCTCCAGCGCGATCCATTCGACTACGTGGTCGTGCCTGGCTTCGTGCCGAGCGCGGCGCTGGCGGGCATCGGGGTCGATTTCCCGCAGATCGACAAGCCCGGCAGCTTTCCGGTCGGCGAGGCGAGCTACGGGCCGGCGTTCAGGGCGCTGCTCGACGAGTTCGCCACGCCGGAGGTGCGCGGAGCCTTCGAGCGAAAGTTCGGGATCGATCTTTCCGACCGGCCCCTCATGGTGACGGTGCGCGGTCGCTGCCGGCAAAAGGACGGGCGCATCCACACCGATAGCAAGACCAAGATCATCACGGTCCTGATCTACCTGAACCCCAAGGGGGACGACGGCATCGCAAACCTGCGCCTGTTGCGCTCCGCCGACGACATCGAGGACTATGCCGCCGAGGTGCCGCCCGAGAACGGAACGCTCCTTGCCTTCCGCCGCAGCGACAGCTCCTATCACGGGCACAAGCCCTTCGTCGGCGAGCGGCACGTGGTCCAGTTCAACTGGGTCACGGATGCAAAGGTGGTCCTCCGCGAGCAGGCGCGGCACCGCTTCTCGGCACGGCTCAAGCGGCTGCTGCCGGTCGCCTAGCCGGGGATCGGGGACGGGGCGCGAAGGCTCGTCCGCGGCGGCGCCGGCTCGCCCGCGGCGGCGGGACCGAACGGAGAGGATCGCAGGCCTATGGCCCTCAGGATCGAGACCTACGACACCAAGAAGGCGAGAGCCTGGCGCCCCGGGGGAAACCTCGGCGGCACCACGCTCTTCAAGGCGCTCGGCCACCCTCTCGCGGCGGAAATGGCGGGGGCGCTGCGCGACAGGCTGGCGGCAAAGGGCGCGCTGGCCGTCTACGACCCCCTCGGCCAGGCGTCATGTTTCGACGCGCTTTACGACTTGGCCTCCCTCGACATCGCCGGGGTCTTCGTCCAGAAGGTGGCGGAGCTGGGCCAAACCTCGCTCGGCCGGGAGGTCCGGCTGGTGACCGACCTTCCGGGCGTCGAAGCCCGGACGCTGTTCGTGACCGCTTTCGACGCCGGCCAGCTCATCGACCACGTCCGTCACCTCGTCCCGGACGGCGCCGAGATCGTCAGCTTCGACGAGCTGCGTCTGCCGGACGACATGCTGACCAACCCGCGCCGCTACCTCGATCCCCTCAACTTCGCCACCAACTTCGGCTTCTTGCGCGACGTGAACGGCCACCACACCGCCATCGCGTCGGCCAACTACTGGTCGACCTACGGCGCCGAAGACCCGGAACTGTGGTTGCGCCTTTTCGGCGAAGGCGGCGAGGCCCTGGCAACCTGGCGCGAGCCGCTCCCCGGCGCGGGCGCCACTTTTCGCATCGACAGCCGCGAGCTCCGCGACCGTTTCGGACTCGGCGAGTTCGCCGGCTCCCTCTTCATCCATGCGGTGCGGATCGCGGGCCACGATGTCGTCAAATACGCCGTGGATACTTACGGGGACGACGACACGGTGCTGTCTTGCACCCACGACGCGAACGCCTGGCCGGCGGATCTCTACGCCGGGCTGCCGGCGCCCAAGGACGGCGAGACGGTGATCCTCTGGATCCAGAACAGCCACCCCGTGGCGATCCCGCCCGGGGCAGTCGGCGTCAACATCATGGGCTCGCAAGATGTGAGCCCGCTGGAGGTGGAAATCCCCGCGTTCGGCACCTACGCGATGGACGTGGGCGAACTGTTGCCGCAGGCCAAGTGGCCGAACCAGGTGGAGATCCAAGCCGGCCGCTACTTCGTCCGTCCGCGCTACGAGATCGTCAAGGCGGACGGGCGCAGGCGCATCGCGCACGCCAACGTCGAGCGCACCGACCTCGCCCCCGATCCCAAGATTCCGGAGCTTTCCGCGGTAATGGGAAAGGGCTACGTCATGCCGCTGCCGGTGCTTCCCACGGATAGCTTCCGCAGCACCGTCGTTCCCATGCCCATGTCCACCTGTCAGAACGAGCTGCCCCTGAGCGTGGTCCTGTTCGACGATTCGGGCGGGGAGGTCGCGCGCCGCTATCTCGGGCGCATATCAAGGCGCGACAGCGTCGCCATCGACGTCAACGACTGGCTCGCCGAGACCGGCAAGGCCCTTCCCTCGGGGTTCGGCCATATCGAGTTCCTTTACGACTTCCGCGAGGGCGGCGAGGCGGACGGCTGGCTCCACGGCTTCGGCCGTTACGAGCAAATAGCGAGCACCCATGTCGCCGAGACCATCTTCGGCGCCCACATCTACAACACGGCCGTGGTGTACAAGGACGAGCCGCAGTCCTACGCCTCCCAGCCGCCGGGCCTCAGCACGCGGCTGTTCCTGCGCTTGGGCGCGGCGCCCTTGGATACCATGTGCCATCTCATCTACCCGGCTTCGTCGCCCTGGCACCCAAAGTCCTCGACCGAGCTGACGCTCTTCGACGGCGGCGGCGGCGAGGTCGCCTCTCGGCGCGTCGAGATCGCGTGCGGCGGAAGCCTGTTTTGGCGCTACTCCGAGATGTTCGATCAGAAGGCGCGCGCCCGGGCCGGCGATGGGGCCTATGTGCAGGTGCGCGATCCCACCTGCCGGCTGTTCGGCTTCCACGGCCTGGTCAACGGCGAGGCCGCCTTCAGCTTCGACCACATGTTCGGGTTCTGAGGCCCCCTCCCCTTGCCTGGGGCCTGCCACGTTTCTATGTTTAGCGCCCAAGGCGCACGTTTCTATGTTTAGCGCCCAAGGCGCACGAGCGGGATTCCGTTTGAGATGGCCGAACGACACCACAGCAAGATCCTGATTCTGGGCTCCGGATCGGCCGGCTACACGGCCGGCATTTACGCCTCCCGCGCCAACCTGGAGCCTCTCCTGATCACCGGGCTCCAGCCCGGCGGGCAGCTCACCATCACCACCGACGTCGAGAACTATCCCGGCTTCGCCGACGTCGTGCAGGGGCCCTGGCTGATGGAGCAGATGCGCCAGCAGGCCGAAAAGGTCGGAACGCGCATCGTCAACGACGTCATCGTCGAGGCCGACTTGAGCCGCCGCCCCTTCGCCTGCACCGGCGACAGCGGCGACGTCTATACCGGCGACACGCTCATCATCTGCACCGGCGCGCAGGCGCGGTGGCTCGGGCTCGAGAGCGAGGAGAAGTTCAAGGGCTTCGGGGTGTCCGCCTGCGCCACCTGCGACGGCTTCTTCTTCCGCGACAAGGAGGTGGCCGTTGTCGGCGGCGGCAACACGGCGGTCGAGGAAGCCATGTTCCTCACCAACTTCGCCACCAAGGTGAAGGTCATCCACCGCCGCGACGAACTCAGGGCCGAGAAGATCCTCCAGGGCCGCCTGTTCGCCAACGACAAGATCGAGGTCGTCTGGGACAACGTGGTCGAAGAGATCTTGGGAACCGACGAGCCGCCGGGCGTCACCGGGCTCAGGCTCAAGAACGTCGAGACCGGGAAGGCATCCGAGATCGAGGTTGAGGGCGTGTTCGTCGCCATCGGCCACACCCCGGCCACCGAGCTGTTCAGGGGCCAACTCGAGATGGACGAAGGGGGCTACATCGTCGCCGCGCCCGACGGCACGGCGACCAGCGTCCCCGGCGTCTTCGCGGCCGGCGACGTCCGCGACAAGGTCTACCGCCAAGCCGTTACCGCCGCCGGCACGGGTTGCATGGCTGCGCTCGACGCGGAGAGGTTCCTCGCCGAGACTCAAGCCGAGGCCGAGGCGGCCGCGGCCCGGCGGGAGGCCGGCTGAGGCGTTGACCGCCGGCCCCGGCGGGCCCGCGGCGGAACGGGTGCTCCCGCTTCGCCCCGCTGGCCCTGGAGGATCGGCCGATGAATTGGGACAAGCTCAGAATCTTCCACGCCGTGGCGGAGGCCGGCAGCTTCACCCACGCAGGCGAGACCCTCAAACTCAGCCAGTCCGCCGTCAGCCGCCAGGTGAGCGCCCTCGAGGACAGCCTCAAGGTGACCCTTTTCCATCGCCACGCGCGGGGGCTTAGGCTGACCGATCAGGGCCGGCTCCTTTTCGAGACCGCGCGGGAGGTACTGGCCAAACTCACCGTCGCCGAGGCGAAACTCTACGAAAGCCGGGTCCGCCCGTCGGGGCCGCTCAGGATCACCACCACGGTAGGGTTCGGCTCCATCTGGCTGACCCCGCGGATCACGGAGTTTCTGGACCTGTATCCGGATATCGCGGTGACGCTGCTGCTCGACGACCGCGAGCTGGATCTGGCCATCGGCCAGGCGGACATCGCCATCCGCATGGCGCCGCCGCGCCAGCCCGAGCTCATCCAGCGCCGCCTGCTTACGGTGCGGTTCTATGTTTACGCCTCCAAGGGCTATCTCAAGAAGTTCGGACGGCCCGAAACGCCCGAGGATCTGGACGGTCACCGGCTGGTCATCTACGAGGAAGCGATCTCGCGCCCGCCCCTGCCCAATGCCCGATGGCTGCTGGAGGAGGGTGCGGACGCGGACGCGCCGCGCCGGCCGGCGCTGACGTTGAACACCGTCTACGGCGTCTTCCGCGCCGTCCAAGGTGGGCTCGGCATCGCGACCTTGCCCGACTATCTCGGAGAGACGGACCACAACCTGGTGCGCATCTTGCCATCGCTCGAGGGACGCAGCGTGGAGGCCTACTTCGTCTACCCCAAGGGGCTGCGCACCGCCAAGCGCATCGCCGTGTTCCGCGATTTCCTGATCCGGAAGGTGGCCGAGGCCCGGGCCTGAGGGCTTGTCCCGCCCGGCCGGTGCGGCCGCGCCGCCGGCGCTCACACGTAGAGGCGTTCGCCGTCGAGGCCCGTATACAGGTGGGCGACGAATTCCCCGTAGCCGTTGAAGAGCCGGGTCGGCACCTTCTCGGTCGTGCCCAGCACCCTCTCGCGGGCCTGGCTCCAGCGCGGGTGCGGCACCTTAGGATTCACGTTCGCCCAGAAGCCGTACTCGCGCGGCTGAACGATCTCCCAGAAGGTCTTTGGGCGCTCGTTCGTGAAGGTGAAGCGGACGATCGACTTGATCGACTTGAAGCCGTACTTCCACGGCACCGCAAGCCTGAGCGGCGCCCCGTTCTGCCTGGGGATGGGCTTGCCGTAAAGCCCCGTGGCGATGAAGGCGAGCTCGTTCGTCGCCTCCTCGATCGTGAGGCCCTCGACGTAGGGCCAGGGGTACCAGAACTGCTTCTGGCCCGGCGCCACGTGCTTGTCCATGAACGTCTGCATCTCGAGATACTTGGCCGAGCCCAGGGGCCGCGCGAAGTCGACGAGGGCCTTGAGCGGGAACCCGCTCCACGGGACCGCCATCGACCAGGCCTCGACGCAGCGGTGACGGTAGAGGCGCTCCTCCAGCGGCATCTTGGCGATCAGCTCGTCGATGCCGATGGTGGCCGGCTTCTCCACCAGGCCGTCGATGGAAACCGTCCAGGGGCGGATCGGCAACGCCTGCGCGGCCTTCGAGATCTCCTTGTGGGACCCGAACTCATAGAAGTTGTTGTAGGTGGTTACCCACATCTCGTCCGTGAGCGGCCTCTCCAGGGCGTACCTCGTGTTGCGCGGCGCCGGATAGAGGTGGGCGGTCGGGTCCTCCCCCGTTTCGCCCGCGGCCCAGGCGACCCTGGCGAGCGGCCCCGCGGCCAGGATGAGCGGCCCCGCGGCGGCGGCCTGAATGAGCCGGCGGCGGTCGAGGAACACGGATTCCGGCGTGGCGGCGGACTCCGGGAGCTCCCAGCCCTTCCTCTTCCTGATCAGCATGGTCGAACCTCTCCAGGCGGCGCTGGCTGGAAACGTAATGCGCGGGTCCGCCCGGACAAGTCACATGTACGTGAGTCGGGAAGAGAGCGACGCCCCCGTTGCCACGGGTAGCGATCCGGGCCGCGCCGTGGGCTATTCGAGCATGCTGCGGAGCATCCACGCGGTCTTTTCGTGGGTCTGCATGCGCTGGGTGAGCAAATCGGCGGTGGATTCATCGTTGGCGCGCTCGGCCGCCGGGAACACCTTGCGCGCGGTCTTGACCACGGCTTCGTTGCCTTGGACGAGCTGGCGGATCATCTCCTCCGCCTTGGGCACGCCCTTCGCCTCCTTGACCGAGGCCAGCTTCGCGAACTCGGCGTAGCTCCCCGGCGCCGGTTCGCCGAGAGCGCGGATGCGCTCCGCGATTTGGTCCACCGCCAAGGCCAGCTCGTTGTACTGTTGCTCGAACATCAGATGCAGGGTGTTGAACAGCGGCCCCTTGACGTTCCAGTGAAAATTGTGGGTCTTGAGATAAAGCGTGTAGGTGTCGGCCAGTACTTTGGACAGCCCCTTGGCGATCTGGCGGCGATCCTTCTGTGCGATCCCGATGTCGATCTTCATTTTCTGAGCCATTGGACACTCCCTATTTTCTGACGGACACTCCCTCGTGATCGGGCGGTGCGTGACGGCGGAGGTCACGAAGCCTCGGCTTCCTCCTTGCGGCCTGCGATCACCTGGTCCGCGAGCCTGCCTGTCAGTTCCTGCAGGTGGTCGAAGCTCCAGTCGAAGGTCCCCACCCCGAGGGTGAGCGAGCGCAACTCGACGATGAGGTCGCGCATCTCCGACTGGGGAAAGTGGGCCGACAATTCGTCCCATCCCGACCAGCCCTCCTTCGGCCCGAAGCCCAGAATCTGGCCGCGGCGGCCGCTGATCAGCCGCTGCAGCTTCGCCGTGAATTCGTTGGGAGCGCTGATGGCGACCTGGAAAATGGGCTCGAGCAACACCGGGGCGCAGGACGGCAGTCCTTCCGTCATGGCGATCCGGGCCGCCATCTTGAACGCCAGCTCCGAGCTGTCCACCGAGTGGTACTGGCCGTCCGTCAGCGTCACCGCGATGTCCACCACGGGAAAGCCGAGAGGGCCCCGCACCATGTACTCCCGCACGCCGGTCCCGACGGCCGGGATGTATTGCTTCGGGACCGCCCCGCCGACGATCTTGGACGAGAAGTCGAAGCCCGAACCCCGCGGCAGCGGCTTGATGTCGAGGTGCACGTCGCCGAACTGGCCGTGGCCGCCGGTCTGGCGCTTGTAGCGACCATGCTGGGACGTCGACTTGCGGATGGTCTCCTTGTACGGCACCTGGGGCGGCTGCATGTTGGCGGCGAGGTTGTACTTGCTCTGCAGCCGGTCGAGGGCGATCCGCAGGTGGATCTCGCCTTGGCCCCATAGCAGGAGCTCATGGGTGTCCGGGTTCTGTTCCACCGACAGCGACCGGTCTTCCTCGATCAACCTGTTGAGGGCGCCCATGAGCTTGACCTCGTCGCTGTGTTTCTCGACCGAGACCGCGGCGCTGTAGACCGGCGTGAACTTTTCCACGGACGGGAACTCGACGTCGTTGCGGGCAGACGGCGTCAACACGTCGCCCGTATGGGTTTTTTCCATGCGGCCCAAGGCCACCACCTCGCCGGCGCCGGCCTTGGACAGCTTGGTCTGGTTCGCCCCCATCAGCCGGAACAGGCCGCTCACGCGCTCGCCGGCGAGCGTCATGCCGTCGCTGACCTCGCCCGCCCAGACGCGGGCGAGCGAGAGCTTGCCCGTATGCGGCGCGTGGTAGGTCTTGAACACGCCGACCAGGGGCCCGGCGCCCGCCTCGACGCCCATCCGCTTACACGTTTCCTCGTGCGACGGGACCTCGTGGCGAAGCGCCTTCAAGAGCCGGCGCGTGCCGTGGTCGTGCTCGGCGGCGCCCAGGAACACCGACACGATCAAGTCGCCGCGCAGGTCCTTGGTGAGGTTGCCGTAAATCTCCTCCTTCGAGGGAACGACGTCCTCCAGAAGCTCTTCCAGCAGGGTGTCGTCGAAGTCGGCGAGGGACTCGAGCATTTCCGTCCGCGCCTCCTGCTCGATGTCCTTGATGGAGTCCGGGATCGGGATGAGGTCGGAAGCCTCCCCGGGGCGATAGTGATAGGCGCGCTCGCTCACCAGATCGACGTAGCCGGTGATCGTGTCGCTCTCCTGAATGGGGACCTGGCGCAAGACCAGGGGCCGGTCCGAGATCGCCTGGAAAGCTTGCATCACGTCGCGGACGCGCTCGTGGGCCATGTCCATCTTGTTGATGAACAGCATGTGCGGGATCTTATTCCGGTCCAGAAACTTGAGGATCGGGGCGACGGTGAGCGCGCGCTCGGAGACCGGCTCGCACACCACCACGGCGGCGTCCACCGCCATGCACACGTTCTTGGCTTCCTGGACGAACTCGATGGAGCCCGGGCAGTCGAGGATGGTCCACTCGTTCCCGAGATATTCGGTGGTGGCCGCCGAAAGCTCGATGCTCATCTGGCGGGCGCGGGCCTCGGGCGCGCTGTCGCCAACCGTGGTGCCGTCCTTCACCGAGCCCTTGCGGTGTACCGCCCCGGTGACATAGAGAAGGCTCTCGAAAAGCGTCGTCTTGCCACTCAAATAGGGCCCGATGAGGGCCACGCAGCGCGGCGCTGTCGGCGGCTGGCTGGTCACTGGCGCCTCCTTTGTTCTCGTTATCGTTTCGCGCGCCAACCCGTATCCGGCCCGACGACGAGGGACGAGGCCGGCGAGCAATCCTCACCTCTCCGCTTATGGTTTCAAGCCGCTCGCCGCTATGCAACGAAAAAAGCGCCCCTCCTCGGGCATGCAAGCGGGCATCGTGGGAACGCTAGAGCATGATCCGGTCAAGTTGAACTGACTGCGCCGGAGGAATTTTGTGCCGCGGGCAGGAGCGGGGCGAAGCACGAAGCGGTGCCTACGCGCGAGCTCCGCGACGAACCCGTGGCCGCAAAAGACCCCGGCCCTTCGGGTTGCGCTGGGGCGGGCGCCCGCGGCGTTGCGCCGCTCGGCCGATGCCCCCGCATCGCCCTTCGCGCCGCGCCTGGCGGATCGCCTCGCCACGGCGCAACGCAGCCGACTCCACCTGACCGGGTTATGCTCTAGTCAGGGATCGGCGTAAGGATCGAGGGTGGCGGCGATGAAACCGTTGATGGGCGTTGCGACTCCCAGCTCGCGGCCCATGCGCTGGACCGCCCCGGACAGCCACGGGAGCTCGAGCCGCCGGCCATGCTCCAGGTCCTCGAGCATGGAGGCGCGGTAGCCGTCGGGCATGTCCCTGGCCATTTCGAGCCAGACCTCCACCGGGTCCTTCTTGAAGGCGATCCCCTTGGCGGCGGCGAGGCTTGCGGCCTCGCGCATCGCGCCGGTGAACATGGCCCAATGCTCGGGGTCCTCGCGCAACGGGCCGATGGGTTTGCGGGTCAAGGCCGTCATCCCGCTGAAGGCAACCAGGAAGATGAACTTCTCCCAAATCACCCGCTCGATGTCCGGGCTCAGCCTGGCGGCGATCCCGCACTCGCGGCACGCCGCCAGGAACGCCTCGCCCCTGGGGCTTCCCTCCCCGCCCAGCTCGCCGAAGAAGAGCGTGGCCAACGTGCCCGTGTGGCGGATGACGCCGGGCTCGTGGACGACGGCCGAGATATGGGCGACGCCCCCCATCACCGCCTCGGGCCCGAGGATGCGGACCAGGCGCTCCTCGGCGTCGACCCCGTTCTGCAACGGGATCACCGCGGTCCCGGGCCCGACCATGGGCCGGATCGCCTCCCCCGCCGCCGCCACGTCCCACAGCTTGACGCAAAAGAGCACGACGTCCACGGGCCCCACTTGGCCCGGGTCGTCGCTCGCCCGGGCGGGATGGATGAGGGCATCGCCGAGCTCGCTCTCGAGTGTGAGGCCGCGCTCCTGGATGGCGGAAAGCTGTGCCCCGCGGGCGATGAAGGCGACGTCCAGGCCCCCTTGCGCCAGCCTGGCGCCGAAGTAGCCGCCGACGCCGCCCGTCCCCATGACCGCGAGCCTCACGGCCGCCCGCCTCCTGCGTTCCCCCCGCGTGAGTCCTAGCCGAGCGCCTCGGTGGCGCGCTTGATGCGGGCGCAGGCCTCTTCGAGCGCCTCCGTCGAGGTGGCGTAGGAGATGCGGAAATAGGGCGACAGCCCGAAGGCCTCGCCCTGGACCACGGCCACGCCCTCGGCCTCCAACAGGTAGCTGACATACTCGCCGTCCGAGCTGATGCGCGCGCCCGCGGGCGTCGTCTTGCCGATGACGCCGGAGCACGACGGGTAGACGTAGAACGCCCCCTCCGGCTTGCGGCAGGCCAGCCCTTCGATCCCGTTCAACAGCTCCACCACCCTGTCGCGGCGCTCGGCGAAGACGGCGTTGCGCTCGGCGATGAAGCCCTGCGGGCCGTTCAAGGCCTCCACCGTGGCCGCCTGGGTAATCGAGCAGGCGTGGGTGCTGCTGTGGGACTGAATCTTGGTCATCGCCTGGATCAGCTCCTTCGGCCCCCCGGCATAGCCCAGCCGCCAGCCGGTCATGGCGTACGCCTTCGAGACCCCGTTCACGGTCAGCGTCCGCTCATACAGCCCCGGCTCTGCCTGGGCGGCGGTGGCGAACTCGAACCCGTCGTAGACCAGGTGCTCGTAGATGTCGTCGCTCATCACCCAGACCTGGGGTTGGCGCATCAACACCTCGGCCAGCGCCTCTATCTCGCCGCGGCTATAGGCGGCGCCGGTGGGATTGCCGGGCGAGTTCAGGATCAGCCACTTGGTCTTGGGGCCGATCGCCGCCTCCAGGGCCTCGGGCGTGAGCTTGAAGCCCCCCGCCTCCGGGCATTCGACGATTGCCGGCGTGCCTTCCGCCAGCAGCACGATGTCGGGATAGGAGACCCAGTAGGGCGCCGGGATGATGACCTCGTCGCCCGGCCCCAACGTCGCCATCATGGCGTTGTAGATCACCTGCTTGGCGCCGCACCCGACCGTGATCTGGTCGAGCCCGTAGGTGAGCCCGTTGTCGCGCTTGAACTTGTCGGCGATGGCTTGCCTCAGCTCCGGCGTGCCGTTGACGGGGGTGTACTTGGTCTGCCCCCGCGCCATGGCTAGGCGAGCCGCCTCCTTGACGTTCTCGGGCGTGTCGAAGTCGGGCTCTCCGGCGCCGAGGCCGATGACGTCGCGGCCCTGGGCCCGGAGCTCGGCGGCCTTGGTGGTGACGGCGAGCGTCGGCGAAGGCTTGATGCGGGCAAGCCTGGAGGCGATCAAAGACATGAGGTTCCCATGATCCTGTCGGAGGTCTCAAGAAACCGCGACACCCTACGCGGGCCTACCGCCGGCCGCAAGACCGCGCCGGGGCGGACGCCGGCGGGGTCCCGCCCCAATGTCGCCGCAATGTTTCACGACTTTGCCTTGATTACACCGGATTGCCGCCCAATTGGGCGGCCAGACTGGCGCCCTTCGTCAATCAGGGGCGGCGGGGTATCCGGTCCCGGGCCCGCCGCCCCCCAACAGGGGGGTCGGTAATGGCCTTGAGACCACGCCTCCGGTTCGGCCCACAGGCCGCACTCGGCACCATCGTTCTCCTTTTCCTCTACCTCGTCCTCCTTAGCTTTCTTCCCGCGCTCGCCGCCGGCACCCAACCCGCCGGGCTCGCCAATCTGCCCCCGCAGGCAGGACCC
>JAZGAE010000037.1:0-6485 GCA_036475545.1 Alphaproteobacteria bacterium | reverse complement strand
ATTCCCCGACTCCGCGACATCGAGCCCGCGGCCTGGGACGCCTGCGCGGGCTCCGACAATCCCTTCGTGAGCCACGCCTTCCTGAACGCGCTTGAGGAAAGCGGCTCCGCCACGCCGGAGACCGGCTGGGTGGCGCAGCACCTGGTCTTGGACGACGGAACCGGCGGCGTCCTGGGCGCGGTGCCCCTGTACCTCAAGTCCCACTCCTACGGCGAGTACGTCTTCGACCACGGCTGGGCCGCGGCCTACGAACAGGCCGGCGGCAGGTACTATCCGAAGCTGCAAGTCTCCGTTCCCTTCACGCCGGTGACCGGCCCGCGCCTGCTCTCGAGGCCCGGCCTCGGGGCGACGGCGGGCGGCGTGGAGCGCGCCCTGATCGCGGCCGTCGAAGAGCTGGCGCGCCGCCACGGCGCCTCTTCGGTCCACGCCACCTTTCTCCCCGAGCCCCAGTGGCGCGGCCTGGGCGATGCCGGCTGGCTATTGCGCACCGGATACCAGTTCCACTGGCAAAACAGGGGATATGGCAGCTTCGATGATTTCCTGGGCGCGCTCGCCTCGCGCAAGCGCAAGGCCATCCGCAAGGAAAGACGGGCGGCCGAGCGCTCCGGCCTCGTGGTGCGCGTGCTCATGGGCCCTGAGGTGGGCGAACTCCACTGGGACGCCTTCTTCCGGTTCTACCAGGAGACCAGCGACCGCAAGTGGGGCGACCCCTATCTCACCCGCGCCTTCTTCTCGAGGCTTGGCGCCGCCATGCCCGAGCGCATTGTGCTGATCCTGGCCGAACGCGACGGGATCCCGGTGGCGGGCGCGCTTCACCTGATGGGCCGCGACACGCTCTACGGGCGCTACTGGGGCTGCCACGGGGACCACAAGTTCCTGCACTTCGAGTTGTGCTACTACCGCGCCATCGACTTCGCCATCGCGAACGGCCTCGCCCGCGTCGAGGCCGGGGCTCAAGGCCCCCACAAGATCCAGCGGGGCTATCTGCCGCGGCGCACTTACAGCGCCCACTGGATCCGCGACCCGGCGCTCGGCGACGCGGTGCGCAACTTCCTCGCGCACGAGCGCGTCGAGATCGAGGCGGACATGCGCATGCTCGCCGAGCACTCCCCCTTCCACCGCGACCATGGATCGCCGCCGGCTTGAACCGAAGGTGGCAAGCCGGGCCGTTGTTTTCGCCAGCGCCGCTCAGCCCGCCCGGCACGCGGGGCTCACCAGCTCGGACAGCGCCTGAAGGTGTTCCGGTAACCGCGCGGCGAATCCAGCTCGCGGTGGGCTTCGCGGAGCTTCGTCACCATTTCCTGGTAGATCGGCTTGACGAGCTCCTTCATCAGCTCGCTCGTCTCGTGCTTGGCGGCCTCGGGCGAGTCGACCACGATCGGCCTCGTCCCCGTGGGGACGAGGAGCGACGTCAGCGCCGTCTCCAGCCTGGGGGCGTAGTGTTCCAGGATTCCGCGGGTGATGGCCACGTGCTCCTCCTCGTGTTGCAGGACCGCCCTGTAGGGGCACGAACCGGGGCGATACTCACGCGCGACGTAGATGTCCGGAGCCGCATAGCGCAGCGACAGATCGGCACGGGTGACCCAGAAGCAGTGCCCGTCGCCGAAGGGCTTGGCGGCGAACTGGACGTGCCAGCCGAATTCCAGATTGGTGCTCGCGAGCCCGAGGACACGACTCCTGGGCCCGTGGAACGACATCTCGCCTAGCTCGGCGATGCTGTGGTCTTCATGAAGGCGCGGGCGCGGGATGTCCAGATGCATTTTCAGTTTGTAGGAATCATCCAGATCCCCGGGACAGTCCGTGCCCGTGACTTGCTGCTCCGCCGTGGCCTGTTCTTTCGGCCCCTGCCAGGGCATCTTGGCCAGCCACGCCTGAGCGTCGGCATCGCCCTGCTCGGCGGCCTCGGCGAGCCATCTGGAGGCTTCCGCACGGTCCTGCGGGACGCCACGCCCCTGGACGTAGAAAAGCCCCAGTTTCCGCTGGGCCTCGGCAAGGCCCTGTTCGGCGGCGCGCCGGTACCAGCCTGCGGCCGCCAGGTCGTCTTCGGCGCTTGAGGACTGTTTGGCGTATAGGTCACCGAGGGCGAGCTGCGAGTCCGCGTCGCCCTGGGCCGCCGCCCGCTCGAACCATTTCGCCGCCTCGGCGAAGCTCTCCTCGACGCCCAGCCCGTACCGGTAAAGGACGCCGAGGTTGTACTGCGCGGCGGCAATGCCCTCCTCGGCACGGGGTTTCCACAGGCGCAATGCGGCGGCGTAATCTCCCCGCTCGAAGGCCGCCCGCCCGGGGTCGGCTTGACCCCACGCCGGGCCGGCGAAACTCAGGAGAACAGCCAGGGCGGCGGCCAACCAAAACCGCAGTGGCGCAGTGGCCCGGCCGTTCTGGCCAAGGGTTTCGGCAGTCGGTCCCCTCAATTCCGACGCCCGTTCCACCCCGATCCCATCCTCCAGTCCGCCCGTGGCGGGCGGGTCGCCGCAGGCCGCGAGGCCAGGCGCCTGGCGCGCCCCGACCGGCCCTCCTTCGCCGTAATGATCCCGCCGAACAGGCGCGGGGGCTTCTCGCGAAGGTCGGGGTCCCGGCCGCGACCCTAGCACGATCCACGGTTCACCGGCAGAAGGCGGGTCGGCGGAGCTATCCCGTCCGCGCGGGCGTAGACTTGCCGGAGCCGTTGGGCGATCATCAGGGCGGGTGCGGGCCTCGGGGGCGAAGTTATGGCAGACACGGCCGCGGTACCGCGAACTCCCCCGATCGGGATCGCTTGACCAACCCCGAAAGGCACAATCCATGAAAGACGGCTTTCCCAAGATCGGCAACCTGGCGGGAATCGGCTTCCTCGCCGCGGCGGTCTTGATGACGACACCGGCTACAAGCCAGGCGCAACAAGACGAGGTCCTCGCCGAGGGCCGTATGGAATACGAAGAAAATTGCATGGCATGCCACGGGGAGGCGGGCAAGGGCGACGGGCGCATGGCCGAGATCCTGATCGTGCAGCCTTCCGACGTGACCCAGATCAGCAAGAAGAGCGGCGGCGTCTTCCCCTTCTGGCGCATTTACAGGGTCATCGAGCTCGCGGAACCCGTGAGGGGTCACCTCTTCTTTCCAATGCCCGTCTGGAGAAACCGGTTCGGTGAGGACGAAAGGAAACCAGGTTACCCGGCCGCCTACCTGCGCATCCTAGTCCTCACCCACTATCTCGAGTCGATTCAAGAAGAGTAACCCATTGGCTTTCGGGACGCCCCCGAGCGCCGCGGCGGCGAGAGCCCACGATCCGGCCGCGGCGGGCGCACACTCGGTGAGGACACACCGCGCCGCGTTTGGCAAGGGCGGTTGTTCGTTCCCGGGCCGCACTGCGCGGGTCCCGAATACCGGTATTTGGTGAGTCCGCCACGGCCGCCCGGCGACGGGGCGGCTGCGCCTATTCCACGAGCGCCGGCCGTTTCGCCGATCCCTTGTTGGAGGATCCTTTCCGGAACTCGAAGGTAAGCTTGTCCGCCTCGGCCTTCACGTGGACGATGCCGCCGTTGGCCAACTTTCCGAAGAGGAGTTCCTCCGAGAGTGGCATCTTGACGTGCTCCTGGATGAGGCGGGCCAGGGGCCGGGCGCCGTAGATTTGGTCGTAACCCCGCTTCGCCAACCAATCCCGCGCGTTCTCCTCGATCTCGATGGTGACGCCCCGGTCGGCGAGCTGCTCCTCAAGCTCCATGAGGAACTTGTCGACGACGCGGGCGACGATCTCGGGGCTGAGGCTCTTGAACGAGATGATCGCGTCCAGCCGGTTGCGGAACTCGGGCGTGAAGAAGCGGTTGATGGCCTCCTCGTCCTCGCCCACACGATCGCTCCGCTCGAAGCCGATGGCGGGCTTGGCCAGTTCCGCCGCCCCGGCGTTGGTGGTCATGATGAGTATCACGTTGCGGAAATCGATGCTCTTGCCGTTGTGGTCGGTGAGCTTCCCGTAATCCATCACCTGCAGCAGGATGTTGAACAGGTCGGGATGCGCCTTCTCGATCTCGTCCAGCAGCAGGACGGCATGGGGATGCTGGTCGATGGCGTCGGTCAAGAGCCCGCCCTGGTCGAAGCCGACATAGCCCGGCGGCGTGCCGATGAGCCGCGAGATGCTGTGGCGCTCCATGTACTCGGACATGTCGAAGCGGATCAGCTCGATGCCCAGCACCCGCGCGAGCTGGCGGGCGACTTCGGTCTTTCCGACCCCCGTCGGGCCTGAGAACAAATAGTTGCCGATCGGCTTTTCGGGCTCGCGCAGGCCAGCGCGCGCGAGCTTGATGGCGCTCGCCAGGGCCCCGATCGCCGCGCCTTGGCCGAAGACCATGGTCTTGAGGTCGCGTTCCAGGTTTCGCAGGCCCTCCTTGTCGTCGCGCGACACCCGCTTGGGCGGAATGCGGGCGATCATCGCCACCACCGCCTCGATGTCCTTGACCGAGATCAACTTCTTGCGCTTCTTCGGCGGCACCAGCATCTGTGCCGCGCCCACCTCGTCGATCACGTCGATCGCCTTGTCAGGCAACTTGCGGTCGCTGATGTAACGGTCCGATAGCTCCACCGCGCTGCGGATCGCCTCCGCGGTGTACCGGACCTTGTGGTGGCGCTCGTAATAGGGTTTCAGGCCGCGCATGATCTTCACCGTGTCCTCGATCGACGGCTCGTTGATGTCGATCTTCTGGAACCGGCGCACCAGCGCGCGGTCCTTCTCGAAGTAGTTGCGGAACTCCTTGTAGGTCGTGGAGCCGATGCAGCGCAGCGTGCCGCTCGCCAATACCGGCTTGAGGATATTAGAGGCGTCCATGGAGCCGCCGCTAGTGGCGCCTGCGCCGATCACCGTGTGGATCTCGTCTATGAACAACACCGCGCCCGCCTCCGCCTCGAGCTCTCCGATCACGGCCTTGAGCCGCTCCTCGAAGTCGCCGCGGTAGCGAGTGCCGGCGAGCAGTGCCCCCAGGTCCAGCGCGTAGATGTTGACGTCCTTCAGGACCTCCGGTACCTCGCCGTAAACGATGCGGCGCGCCAGTCCCTCGGCGATGGCCGTCTTGCCTACGCCGGATTCGCCGACGTAGAGCGGGTTGTTCTTGGTCCGCCGGCACAGGATCTGGATGGTGCGCTCGATCTCGCGTTCGCGGCCTATGAGCGGATCGATCTTCCCCTTGCTGGCCTTGTCGTTGAGGTTGACGCAATAGGCGTCCAGCGCCTCGCTTCCCTTTCGCACCACCTCCTCGGCGGTGGCGTCCTCTTCGATCCCATGGATGGTATGGCTTTCGGAAAGGCCCGGCACCTTGGCGATGCCGTGGGAGATGTAGTTGACCACGTCGAGCCGGGTCACCTCCTGCTCTTGCAGGTAATAGACTGCGTGGGACTCGCGCTCCGAGAACAGCGCCACCAGAACATTGGCGCCGGTGACCTCCTCGCGTCCCGAAGATTGCACGTGGACTGCGGCGCGCTGAAGCACGCGTTGAAACCCCGAGGTCGGCTTGGCGTCTTCGCGGTGGTTCGTGACCAAGCCCGCAAGGTCATGGTCGAGGTAATGGATGAGGTCGCGGCGCAGCTGCTCGGTGTCCACGCCGCAGGCGCGCAGCACGGCCACCGCGTCGCGATCGTCCACAAGCGCGAGCAACAAGTGCTCGAGCGTCGCATATTCGTGGCGCCGCTCGTTGGCGTAGGCCAGTGCCCGGTGAAGGCTTTGCTCGATATGATGCGACAACATGGGCGGCGGCCCGCTACCTATTCTTTCTCAAGAGTGCACTGCAACGGGTGTTGGTTGTGGCGGGCGTACTCCACCACTTGGTTCACCTTGGTCTCCGCGACCTCGAAGGTGTAGACGCCACAGATCCCGACACCCCGGCGATGGACGTGTAGCATGATCTGGGTCGCCTCGTCATAGGGCTTGTCGAAAAAGCGCTCCAACACGTCAATGACGAAATCCATCGGCGTGTAGTCGTCGTTGAGCAGGACGACCTTGTACATCGACGGCTTCGTCGTCTTCGGCCGGGTCTTGACCACCACCCCGGTCGCCGGCACGCCCGGGCGCTTGTCGGAGTCGCTCATGACCGATGCGCGCTCTTGATTCTCTTGATCCGCAGACCACCCATAATATTGGATCACCGAGGCCCGATGAAAGCCCCTACTTTCGGAGCCACCGTACCAGGGCCTCGGTTTACCGGGTCTTAAGAGCCAGAGGCCGCAGCCCCATTTTTCGACCGCAGCGCGGCCGGCGCCAGGGATCGGCCCGGGTCGGGCCACCAGGCACAATCAAGCGAAGGCCACGCAAACAAAAGGTCTGGAACATAATCCGGTCAGGTGGAATCGGCTGCGTTGCGCCGTGGCGAGGCGATCCGCCAGGCGCGGCGCGAAGGGCGATGCGGGGGCATCCACCCTCCGCAGCGGCAGCCCGGCCTTCGCAGCCGAAGGGGCTGCTTCGGCGGAGTGGGCCGCCGCTGCTGCGGAGGACGGGTCGGCCGAGCGGCGCAACGCCGCGGGCG
>JAZGAE010000036.1:0-60513 GCA_036475545.1 Alphaproteobacteria bacterium | reverse complement strand
GATCTGCCAGAAGCTACGCGAGTCGGACAGCGCGGAGGCGATCTACGCGCTGCTGACCGAGGAGGCGACGAGCCACGCCGCCTAGCCGCGGCCCAGCCTTGCCTCAACGCCGGCGCCGGACCAGCCGCCGCGGCTCTAGTGCGTCATTCAGAAAATTCTATATCGGACGCGAGGGGCGCCAGACGCGTCGCCGCCGGGGTCAGTGGACGCTGACCGGTTCCAGCCCGTGCTGGCGCACGGCGGCGAAGGCGAGATCCCGGTCCTCTACCACGGCCATGGGCGTGCCGTCGGCGGCATGGATCATGTAGCCGGGTCCGTCCGTTTGCTCCACTCGGCGGATGTAGGCGACGTCCTGCATGCCCAGAATCGCCAGATCCCTCACGGTCAGGGGCTGGGTTTTCTCTAGATCAGTCATCGTTCCCTCTCCTTCAAGAATGTCCTCGGCGACACCTGCGAGGCCGGGTGGCCGCGGCGCCGCGGCCAACCCGGCTCAAAGCGGGGATCACGAGGCCTTCTTGCCGCCTTCGGCGTCCACTCTCACCTGCTGCGACTCGTCATCGTCGGCGGAGCCGGTGTCGCGGATCTCGATGTTGCGCACCTTGGCTTCCAGCATGGGGCGCGCCAGGTCGACGTGAAGCAGGCCATCATCGAGGCTCGCCTCCACCACCTTGATGCCCTCGGCGAGCATGAAGCTGCGCTGGAACTGCCGGAAGGCGATGCCGCGGTGTAGATATACACGGTCGGAATCGTCGGGATGCTTGCCGCGGATGACGAGCTGGTTGTCCTCGATCGACACGCTCAGGTCGTCCTTGGTGAACCCGGCCACGGCGAGCGTGATGCGAAGGCCAATCTCGCTGATACGCTCGATGTTGTACGGCGGGTAACCGTCGGAAGACGCCTTGGAGATGCGGTCGAGGGCCCGCTCGAAATGGTCGAAGCCCAAGAGAAGTGGGCTGGAGAACAGGGATACACGTGACATGTCGCAACCTCCTCCTTCGTTGAGCGAGATGCTTGCGTAGGGCCCGATACCGGCACCCGGCCCGGCGGTCCACTCGGCACCGCCGGGATGCACACCAGATATGCGGGGTCAGCCGCGTTTTTCAAGGGCCGCCGCCGGCGCGAGCTCGCCGGCCTCAAGGTGCTGTTCACCACGGGGGACAGCAGGGATAAGCATCTTCCCGCAGACCAGGAAAGCGACGGGCGAACCGCCCTGATCGGGAAGCCCTATCGCAAGCAGGGGCTGGCCCACGCGTTGCGGCAACTTCTGGACGACCGCGGCGCGCACGGATAAGCGGGCAAGACCTTGGCGTGGCCCTCGCAACGGTGGCCCAGTGCCTTCGGTCCTTCGCCGCGCGGGGCGGAGCACTGTCCTTCGGTTTTCGTGCGGCGGCCCCGGACCGGGAAGGGCTTGCCGGTCGGAGCGGTTCGCCAACATACTGAAATCATTGGATTCCGGTCGCGCGGGCGAGACCCGGTTTCACGCGACATTCCGGGAACTGCGCGCCACTGGCGCGGGCGGCGCCTTCGCATGCCCGAAACGCGCGACTTTCTCTAAGCGGCTCTATCGAAATAGAATGGCCGATGTGGGGAAGCCGGCCAAGAGAAGCGGTGAACGGGCGCGCCAGGGCTCGCCCGTCTAGAACCGCGTGCTTCGCCGACCGTGTGATCTTTCTGATGGATTGACAATATGCAGAGAAATCAGGGCTACGAGGCTCATCCGTTGGTGCAACAGATCTTGGCTCGCGTTCCTCCCGAGAGCGAAGTGACGTTCTCCGACGCGCAAATCGCACTCATCGAGTCCGTGCTCAGGCCTTGGCGTGGCACCCACCCGATCAACATACGGGTTTCGATCCCCCTCTGGCGGCGCTTTTACTTCATCCTGCTGATCGGTCCGGAACGACGCTCTACGGAGCGACGCGAGGAGGAGCGGGAAAACCATCCGCTCTGGGTGCTCGCAAACATCGCCGCCTTCGGCGTTCTCTTCTCGGGGCTGGGGCTCCTGACGCTGGCCTACGGCCCCGCCGTCGGCGGCTTTGTGCGGGAAGTGTATTTCTTTTTCCTACGCCAAATCGACGTCGTCCGAGACGTCATCCTGAAGATCTTTTTCTTCCTGTAGAGGCCCGCGTCCCGGGGGACCCTGGCCGGAGTCGAGCGCCGCGGTCTCGAGGTCGAAGGCGGTCATGCGAATCGGTGCGCGGCGCGGCGCCCCGAGAAAGGCCGGCCCGCGCTATCAGGGCTGCCTCGCCAACCTATCCTTGGCACCGCCAATCCGCCGAAAAGGCCGGGGAACCGCGTCCTTCGACACCCGGAAACGCCGCCGCCCGGCGCCGCCCGCGCCCAACGGGTAAACCAAGAAGGGCCCGGCCGTCTCCGGCCAGGCCCTCGATCTGATTGGTGGAGCCAGTCGGAATCGAACCGACGACCTCTACAATGCCATTGTAGCGCTCTCCCAACTGAGCTATGGCCCCGCAGCGCCTTCCCCGGGGGCGATGCCTAGTCGCGCCGCCCGGAGAGGCACCGTAAAATTAATGATTTCGCCACCGTGGGGGCAACAGAAAAAAAGGTCAACGCCTATGGCTTTTTGTCGTCCTTGTCCACGTGGTCCATGATCTCGGCCATGTCATCCTTGTCTTCGCCGAGCTCCGAGGGGTCCTCGATCGGGTCTTCCTCGTCGGCCGACCCGCCTTCCTCTTCCAAGTCGTCGGCGTCTTTGCCTTCCTCGGGGGACTCCTTCCCCTCGTGGCGCTCCTCCGCCTCCTTGCGTCGGGGCGGGGGCGGCGGCGCCTTTTCCACGGTGCTGGCCGCAACCCTGGTGCGGCGGGCCCTCGAGACGGGCTCGAGATTGAACACGGTGCCGCATTTCGGGCAAACGATCGGAGTGCGGCGCAGATCGTAATAGCTTGCGCCGCAGTTCTGGCAGGCCCGTTTCTGTCCCCATACCGGCTTGGCCAACGGCAAACCTCCGGAGTGGCCAGTCGTTCGATGCCGTTTCTCTGCCAATTGCCACGATCGCCGTCGCCTGTCAAAACGAAAAATGGATGTCACGGCGTGACAAAACCCTCTCTACCCTCGCCACGCCGAGTTGTGCTAGAGACAGCCGCGTCTAAGCGCCGTTGGGCGCTTGGCCGGCGCCACCCGGTCGATGTGGGAAGGTTGAGGTGAATCCGCTGATTTCCAAGCCCAAGGGGGGCCTGCGCGGACGCCTTCGTGTGCCGGGCGACAAGTCGATCTCGCACCGGGCCCTGCTGCTCGGGGCGGTGGCGGTGGGCCGCACGGCGATCCGCGGCCTGCTGGAATCGGACGACGTGCTGCGCACGGCGGGCGCGCTCGGCGCCCTGGGCGCCGAGATCTCGCGCACAGACGACGGGCTCTGGCTGGTCGACGGTGTTGGCGTCGGAGGACTGGCCGAGCCCGATCGGGTGCTGGATCTCGGCAATTCGGCGACCGGCGCGCGGCTGCTTATGGGCCTCGTCGCGACCCATCCCATGACCGCGCTCTTCACCGGGGACGAGTCACTCCGCCGCCGTCCCATGGCGCGGGTCGCCGACCCCTTGGAGCGCATGGGCGCGCGGGTCGTCGCCCGCGACGGCTGCCGCTTGCCCCTGGCGCTGATCGGCGCGCCCGAGCCGTTGCCGATCACCTACCGCCTGCCGGTGCCGTCGGCCCAGGTGAAGTCGGCCGTGCTGCTTGCCGGCCTCAACGCCCCCGGCGAGACCACCGTGATCGAGCCCTTGGCCACCCGCGACCATACCGAGCTGATGATGCGCCATTTCGGCGTCGAGCTCAGGATCGAGGCAACCAACGGCACGCAAGGGGGCGCGGCCAAGGCGATCACGATTACGGGGCACGCCGAGATCACGGGCCGCCAAGTGGCCGTGCCGGGCGACGCCAGCTCGGCCGCCTTCCCCGCGGTGGCGGCCCTGCTTGCTCCGGACTCGGAGGTGACCATAGAGGGGGTCGGCGCGAACCCGCTGCGCCTTGGCCTCTACGAGACGCTGGGGGAAATGGGCGCGGATCTGGTGTTTTCGAAGACCCGCGAAGAGGGCGCGGAGCCCGTCGCCGACATCACCGTGAAAACCTCCGCGCTGCGGGGCGTCGAGGTTCCCGCAGAGCGCGCCCCGACGATGATCGACGAATATCCGGTTCTCGCCGTCGCCGCCGCCTTCGCCGAGGGAGACACGACCATGCGCGGGATCCAGGAGCTCAGAGTCAAGGAAAGCGACCGGTTGCGCGCCATCGCCGAAGGGCTGGCGGCGTGCGGCGTCGAGGTCGAGGAATACGAGGACGGGCTCACCGTCCACGGCTGCGGCGGGCGGCCCAAGGGCGGCGCCACCGTCGCCACGCGGATGGACCACCGCATCGCCATGGCGTTCCTCGTCATGGGAACGGCGGCGGGCGCCCCGGTTCGGGTCGACGACGGAACCATGATCGCCACCAGCTTCCCCGGCTTTGCCGAGCTCCTCAACGACCTCGGCGCCGGGATCGCCGGTTGCGAGGACGAGGCGTGAGCGCGCGCCGCGCCGTCCCCGAGGTGATCGCCATAGATGGACCGTCGGCCGCCGGCAAGGGAACTCTTGCCAAGCGCTTGGCGAACCATTTCGGGCTCGCCTGCCTCGACACCGGGCTGCTCTACCGGGCGGTCGGAACGAAGGTCATAAGGGCGGGCGGCGATCCAACGGACGGGACCGCCGCCGTCGCGGCGGCCAAGTCGCTGCGCTACCACGACCTCGAGGACCCGGAACTCAGGAGCGACGAGGCCGCGGAGGCGGCCTCGCTGGTCGCCGCAATCCCTGAGGTGCGCCGGGCCCTGGTGGACTTCCAGCGCCACTTCGCCACCCACCCGCCTGGCGGCGCCGCGGGCGCGGTGATCGACGGGCGCGACATTGGCACCGTCGTCTACCCCGGGGCAGACTGCAAGCTGTTCGTCACCGCCAACGTCGAAGTCCGCGCCAAGCGCCGCCTTAAGGAGTTGCGGGAGCGTGGTATCACGCGTATATATACCCGCGTCCTTAAGGACTTGAAGGATCGCGACGCCCGGGACAGCCAGCGCGACGTGGCTCCGTTGCGGAAGGCGGAGGATGCCTTCCTGATCGATACGACGGAGCTCGATGCGGACGAAGTCTTCGCCGCAGCTCTTAAGCTTGTCGACTCGCGTAACCGTGCCGGAGACGTTTGATCCGGGCCTTGATTTTTGATCCGGGCCTTGATTACCGGGCCCGGCGAGCACGATCCGGTTTCCCGGCTGCGCCGCAGCACGGCGGCGCGGTCGTTGCTTTTCCGGGCCCCAGGGGTCTGTTGCCCAGGGACCACATGACTGGGGACCGCATGACTGGACCGCATGACTGGACCGCATGACTGGATTGCTTAGGAGAACGAATGGCTCAAGAGGTGATGGCTGAGGCGCAAACCACCGGAGGTCCGGCCAAGGTTTCGACGGATGAGGATTTCGCCGCGCTTCTCGACGAGTCCTTCGCCGCGACGAAGCGGTACGAGGGCACCGTCGTCAAGGGCAAGGTGGTCTCCATCGAGAACGATACGGTGATCGTGGATGTCGGCTTGAAGTCCGAGGGCCGCATCCCTCTCAAGGAATTCGCCATCCCGGGGCAGCAACCCGAAATCGAGCCGGGCGACGAGGTCGAAGTGTTCGTGGAGCGCCTCGAGGACCGAAGCGGCGAGACCGTGCTTTCCCGCGAAAAGGCGCGCCGCGAAGAGGCCTGGGCGCAGCTGGAGAAGGCGTTCAAAGACAACGAGCACGTGACCGGTAGCATCTTCGGCCGCGTCAAGGGCGGATTCATCGTCGATTTGAGCGGCGCCGTCGCCTTCCTGCCGGGCAGCCAGGTCGACATTCGCCCCGTGCGGGACATTGCGCCGCTCATGGGCACGCCACAGCCCTTCCAAATCCTGAAGATGGACCGCCGGCGGGGAAACATCGTCGTGTCCCGCCGCGCCGTGCTCGAGGAATCCCGTGCCGAGGCCCGCAGCGAGCTCATCGCCGGGCTCAAGGAGGGCCAAGTCCTCGAGGGCGTGGTCAAGAACATCACTGATTACGGGGCCTTCGTGGACCTGGGCGGGATCGACGGCCTGTTACACGTCACCGACATGGCCTGGAAGCGCACCAGCCACCCCTCGGAGGTGCTGAGTATCGGACAGACCGTCAAGGTCAAGATCATCCGTTTCAATCCCGAGACCCAGCGCATCAGCCTCGGCATGAAGCAACTGGAGCCCGACCCCTGGGACGGCGTGGAGGCCAAGTACCCGGTCGGGACGAAATTCAAGGGCCGCGTCACCAACATCACCGATTACGGCGCCTTCGTGGAGCTGGAGCCGGGGATCGAGGGTCTGGTCCACGTTTCCGAGATGACTTGGACCAAGAAGAACGCCCATCCCGGCAAGATCGTCTCCACCAGCCAGGAGGTCGAGGTGATGGTCCTCGACGTCGATCCGGAAAAGCGCCGCATCAGCCTCGGCCTCAAGCAATGCCTGGAGAATCCGTGGGATGAGTTCCAGGCGGCGCACCCCAAGGATTCGGTCATCGAGGGCGAGATCAAGAACATCACCGAATTCGGTCTCTTCGTGGGCCTTCCTGGAGACATCGACGGCATGGTTCACCTTTCGGACATCTCTTGGGACCGGCCCGGCGATGAAGCGGTGAAGGACCACAAGAAGGGCGACGTCATCAAGGTCAAGATCCTGGACATCGACATCGGCAAGGAGCGCATCAGCCTCGGCATCAAGCAGGTCGCCGAGGATCCGTTCGACTCCGGAATCAAGAAGTTCAAGAAAGGCGACGTCGTCACCTGCACCGTCGCCTCCGTTCAGGACACTGGCGTCCGGGTCACGCTGGCGGAGGGGCTCATGGGCTTCATCCGCAAGACCGAGCTCTCCCGCGTTCGCAACGAACAGCGGCCGGACCGATTTGCGGTGGGCGAACGGTTGGACGCCAAGGTGACCAGCGTCGACCGCAAGGAGCGCAAGCTGTTCCTCTCGATCAAGGCCCGCGAGACCGAGGAGGAGAAGAAGATGATGGACCAATACGGTTCCTCCGACGCCGGCGCCAGCCTCGGCGAAATCCTCGGTGCGGCCCTGGACAAGGCCAAGCGCGAAAAGAAAAAGACGCAGAAGACGCAGAAGACGCAAAAGGCGCAAAAGACCGATACGCCGGAAGACGATGAGGGCTCCGCCGAATCCTGACCCCACCCGGGCCGCAGGCGTGAGCGGCCCGTGCGCGCGCCACCGCCGTGTCGATTGACGCCGACATTCAACTGGACCGGCGGCGCCTGAAACGGCGCCTGCATCTTTGGCGCGCGCTCGCCATCGTCGCTCTGGTGGCGGCGGCGGTGCTTCTTTTGGGGCGCGAGGGCCTGTTGCCCCGCGGAGATCACATCGCCCGGCTCACCGTGTCCGGGCTGATCCTGGACGACCGAGACCGTAGCGAGCTGCTCGCGGAGACCGCGTCGGACCCCAACGTTCAGGCCCTCATCGTGCATGTCAACAGCCCCGGCGGCACGGTCGTGGGCGGCGAGACGCTGTATCACGACCTGCGCAGGGTGGCTGAAAACAAGCCCGTGGTGGCCGTCATGCGGGAGGTGGCGGCCTCTGCCGGATACATGATCGCGCTGGGCACCGACCGCATCTTCGCCCAGAAGGGCTCGATCACCGGATCGATCGGCGTCTTGCTCCAGGCCACCGATCTGACGGGCATGCTCGAGAAGCTGGGCATCACGACGGAAGCGGTGAAGAGCGGGCCCCTCAAGGCGGTCCCCTCTCCGTTGGAGCCGTTGACCGCCGAGGGCCGCGAGGCGGCCATGGTGGTGGTCCAGGACATGTTCGACATGTTCGTCGGATTGGTGATCGAACGCCGCCACATGACCCGCGAGCAGGCCTTGAGGCTTTCCGACGGCCGGGTCTACACCGGACGCCAGGCGGCCTCCAACGGCCTCATCGATGAAATCGGAGGTGAAGGGGAGGCCCTGGCCTGGCTCGCCGCAGTCCACGAGATCGACGAGACGCTGCCGGTATACGAGATCGAAGTAGAGAGGGAGGAGCTGATCTGGGACCGAATCCTTTCGGCCGTGGCCGGAAAAACTCCGTTTTCTGAGAGGGTTACCCTTGACGGCCTGATTTCGCTTTGGCACCCTGATTTTCGTTAGCTGCACCCTTTCGCGGCTTTTTGTCCCAGCCCCTAACGGAACCGCAGCCGCGCCGCGGTGGGGTCAGGTGTGGGCGCTCGAGGGAAACACGATTGAGAGGGGACGCCCCGCCATGACGAAGTCGGAACTGATCGCGCGGCTCGCGGAACGGAATCCGCATCTATACCTACGCGACGTCGAGCGAATCGTCGCGGCGATCTTCGAGGAGATTTCTGGCGCGCTCGCCCGCGGCGACCGGGTCGAGCTCAGAGGCTTCGGTGCCTTTTCGGTCAAACACCGGACCGCCCGCGTCGGCCGGAACCCCCGAACCGGCGACACCGTGAACGTCGCCGAAAAATACATCCCCTTCTTCAAGACGGGAAAGGAACTGCGCGAGCGGCTGAACGGCAAGAGGTAGACCCAGGCACCGGCTTGCCCGCCCGCGCCGATCCGCGCCCCGTCGCGGTCGGACGTCGTGAAACTCCTCTTCCGGATCCTCCTGCTCGCCGCCGTCGCCGTCACGGTCGTATTCGCCATCTTCAATCGCGACCCCGTGACGGTGGATTTCTGGCCCTTTCCGTTTCAGCCTGAAATTCGGCTTTACCTGGTTCTCCTGGCCACCTTGTTGATCGGCTTGCTGATCGGCTCGGCCATCACTTGGTCCACCCAAGGCAGGTGGCGGCGGCGGGCACGCCAGCGGTCGCGGCGGATGCAAGCCCTGGAGCGCGAAATTTCCGCGCTCGGCGCCCACGGCTCCGACATCCGGGCCGGAGAGGGAACCGAGGGCGCCGCCGAGGCTGCGCCGAGCCCGCAGGTCCGTCCCGGCGGGACCGGCCAGCCCTAAGCGCCGGGCGCCGGTCGCCGTCTTCCGGCGCCAGCACGGAGCCTCGTGGGCCAGCCCCTCGACGCGCAACCCTGGACTCACGCCGCCCTCGGCCTAGAGCATAATCCGGTCAAGTTGAACTGACTGCGCCGGAGGAATTTTGTGCCGCGGGCAGGAGCGGGGCGTGGAAGACCGTCGCGCGGGCCAGGCGCCAAGCGCTGGCCTGCGCGACGATGATATGGCCGTCTTATGCGAAAAAAGGTCCGGCCCTAGCGGCCGGTCCGGCTGGTTGCGAGATCCGCGTGAGTGTGGATGAGCGGCGGGGTGAACCGCCGCCTGCCTTACGCGGTGATGTCCACCTTCTGGCCGCGATGGGAAGTAAGGTCGGCTTGGGCCGCCCTTTCGGCCTCTTTGACCGCCGAATCAAGCTCGGTCTCGGCGACGCTGTCCTCGAGGTCGAGCGCCCTCCTCACGCCCGAAACGCCCACGGTGACCGGAGTGGCGGCGGTGCTGGCACCGCCCGAGTTGATATCCATGCCTCTATGCCTCCGTTGCTCTCGTTGACCCCGCCGGGGTCACACCGCCCCTCTGGCCTCACGGACCCTCCAGGAGGCCCGTTGCGGTCCGGGTTTTACTCTTTCCCGAGCCCGTAAGGCAGTTGCGTTGGTGGCAATCTAACGGGCAACAATTACGAATTCCTCAAACATAAAATTGTATGTATTTCCCAACGCTCAATCATAAGGCGCAACGCCGCCCTGAGACCGCCGGGGCGGCCAAACGGACCCTCGGAATCGGGCCGCGCCCCTAGAGCATAATCCGGTCAGGTGGAGTCGGCTGCGTTGCGCCGTGGCGCGGCGATCCGCCAGGCGCGGCGCGAAGGGCGATGCGGGGGCATCGCCCGCACCGGCGCAACGCCGCGGGCACCCGCCCCGGCGCAACCCGAAGGGCCGGGGTCTTTTGCGGCCACGGGTTCGTCGCGGAACTCGCGCGTAGGCACCGCTACGTGCTTCGCCCCGCTCCTGCCCGCGGCACAAAATTCCTCCGGCGCAGCCAGCTCAACCTGACCGGATTATGCTCTAAGCCATGAGGACGGCGCCGCCGCGCCGCGAATCGCCCGCGCCCGCAAAGGTGCCGCGGGCCGCGTCGAAGGCCGCCGTGTGGGTGCCGCCGAAGAACAGGTTGCGCTCCTGCCACAGCCTGTGTTCGGGGAACTCGGCCAGAAGCTTCGCCAGCTCCCTCTCCTCGAACCCCGGCTCGACGCTGAGAAGGCCGCGCTCGAAATGAATGCGCGGGCTCTCCACCGCCTCCTCCACCGCCATGCCGAAGTCGAGCAAATCGACCAGCACCTGGAGGATGGCCGTGCGAATCCGGTTCGAGCCGCCGGAACCCGTGGCGGCGATGCGCGTCTCAGGGCCGAAGATCAGGGTCGGGGACATCATCGAGCACATCCGGATCCCCGGCGGCCAGCGGTGGAACCCGAGAGGGTTGATGTCTTCCTCGCCGAGCATGTTGTTGAGCATGATTCCCGTATCCGGCACGAGGTAGCCGCAGCCCTCGCCGTTGGAGAGCGTCAGGCTCGCGGCGTTTCCCTCGGCGTCGATGACGCTGATTTGGGTGGTCCCGCGACTCGCCGAGGGGCGGCCGCGGAGCGCGCGGCGGTAGGCCTCGACCAACTCAGGCTCGAGGAGTTGCGCCTCGCCTCCCGCCTCCTCTTGGAAGCGGCTCTCCAGACGTGCCTTGTTGGTCTGCTCCATGACGCGCGCGAGCAGACTTAGGCACGCGGCCGAACCGAAGCCGAGCTCGTGGATCTCGAAATCCTTGAGCAACTCGAGCGCAAACGCGATCAGGATCCCGCCAGAGGCGGGCGGCGGATTCATGAAGAGCCGCGCCCCGCGGTAGCGGAGCTCCAGCGGCGTGCGATCCTCCACCCGATAAGCCTCGAGGTCGTCGCGCGTGAGAGCCCCCCCGTTCTGGCCCAAGTCGCGCTCGATGGTTCGTGCGATCTCGCCCCGATAGAACAGGTCCGCGCCTTCGCGCGCCAAGGCTTCGAGGGCGTCGGCGAAGTCCGGCAAGCGGAAGATTTCGCCCTCTCCCAGAAGCCGGCTTGAATCCTCGGGGCTGTGAAAGACCGCGCGGGACGCCTTGCTGGCGCTCAAGATCGGGCCGATGATCTGGAACAGATACGCCTGGAAGCGGTTAATCTCGACGCCCTCGCGCGCGAGGGCGGCGGCCGGCTCGACGATTCTGGCGAGCGGCATGAAACCGAGTTCCCGGTGGACCTGGAACAGCCCCTTCACCACGCCGGGGGTGGCGATGGAGCCGAAGCCGATGTGGAACTCCTGCTGCGCCGCGCCGAAGTCGGCGAGAATCGGGCAGAAGTCCAGCTCGCCCGTTGGCGACCGGCGCGGGGTCTGCACGAAAAAGTCGAAAAGGACGGTCCGGCCCGAGACATCGTGAGCCAAAAGAAACCCTCCGCCCCCGAGCGAAGAGAGGACCGGCTCGGCGACGCAGGCGGCGCACATCGCGGCGAGCGCGGCGTCGAAGGCGTTCCCCCCATCCGCGAGCACGATCTGGGCGGCGCGGGCCGTCTCGACATGGCCCGCCGCGACCACGCCGCGCGCCGTCATGCGGTCTCCCGCGGAGCGCCGCGTCCGGAGCCCAACCCGGGTCCGCTTTCCCTGCCTATCCCGGCTCGCCGAGTCATGACGCGGCTATCATAAGCAAACGCGAGGCGAAGTGAAGAAGCCTGCGCCGAGGCCCACGGCGCGCAGGCGGTGCCCTACCGGGAAGTCGTGCCTCCAAGGTGATGCCGCGGGTCTGTTGGTTGCGAAACGGGAACCGCCGCCCGGTTTCGCTCCCGCGGCCGGGTGCACCGAGGTTGGGCCCGCCTTGCGGGGCACCCCATCCGGCGGTGCCGGCAGGCGGCCGCAACCACCTGCGCATATGCGCGCGGACCTCCGATCTGCTATACAACCGGCGGCGGAGAGCCGCCGCCAGCGGCGGCCGCCAGCGGCTTCATCGATCCAGGGCCGATGCCATGCAGGACCTTGCGTCCAAGGCCGTCACCGACGCGCGGCGCCGAATCTTTTGTGCCATCGACACGAACGACCTCACGGCGGCGCTCGAGCTCGCCCGGAAGCTCGAGGGCCTGGTCGGCGGCATCAAGCTGGGCAAGGAGTTTTTCACCGCCAACGGGCCGCAGGGCGTGCACGCCATGGCGGAGGCGGGGCTGCCCGTGCTCCTGGACCTCAAGTTCCACGACATCCCCCACACCGTGGTCCGGGCCGTGGCGGCGGCGGTGGAGCTCGCCCCCTTCATGTTGACGGTGCATGCGGCGGGCGGGGCGAGGATGCTGCACGGGGCGGTCGACGCGGCCGCCGCGGCGGCCGAGCGGCATGGGCTCAAGCGGCCTTTGGTGGTGGCCGTCACCGTGCTCACCAGCCTCGGGCCCGAGGATCTGTCCGAGATCGGCATGGCCGGAACACTTCAAGATCAGGTGCTGCGCCTGGCCAAGCTGGCCCAGGACACAGGGCTCGACGGGGTCGTGTGCTCGCCCCGGGAGGTGGAGATGGTGCGCGCCGAGTGTGGCCCGGATTTCAAGCTGGTGGTGCCCGGGATTCGCCCCTCCTGGGCCGCGGAGCAGGACCAGAAGCGCGTGATGAGCCCGGCCGAGGCCCTGGCCCGCGGCGCAGACTATCTCATCATCGGGCGGCCCATCAGCGAGGCGCGCGACCCGGCGGACGCCGCGCGCCGCATCGTGCGGGAAGCGGCCGGCGCGTGATGGCCCTCGAGGTCAAGATCTGCGGCATCAACTCGCGGACCGCGGCCCGGGCCGCGGCCGATGGCGGGGCGGACCTGGTCGGATTCGTCTTCTATGCCCCCTCGCCGCGCTACGTGACGGCGGCCGAGGCGGCCGAGCTCGCCCACGCGATTCCCGAAGAACACGTCTCCAAGGTCGGCCTGTTCGTCGACGTGGACGACGGCACGATCGAAGGCGTGCTTACCCGCGTGTCCCTGGACATGCTCCAGCTCCACGGAAACGAAAGCCCCGAGCGGGTGGCCGAAATCTCCGCCCGGTTCGGCCTTCCCGTCATGAAGGCGATCAAGCTGGAAATCGAGGAGGACCTTTTGGCGACCCATGCCTTCGCCGCGGTCGCCGACCGGCTGCTGTTCGACGCCAAGCCGCCCGACGGCCTCAAGGGGGCGCTCCCCGGCGGAAACGCGCTGGCCTTCGACTGGACCTTGCTCAAGGGCCGCGAATGGCCGGTGCCCTGGATGCTCTCGGGCGGGCTCACTGCCGACAATCTCGCCGAGGCCGTGCGGGTGAGCGGCGCCCGCGCGGTCGACGTCTCTTCGGGCGTCGAGGACCGGCGCGGCCACAAGGACCCGGCCCGCATCACCGCCTTTCTTTCGGCCGCGGCGAAGCTTTAGCCGTGCCGCAGCCCCACGCTTCCGGTGCCCACGCGACCAGGGGGTCCCCAGTCGTGACGGGCGAATGGTGGCAAGAACGCGAGCTAACCGGCTGCCTCGATCAGGCGCTCAACCACATCAATATGGCGAACGACGCTGCCACGCCTGACGAGGTCACGAGGTGCCGCGGGCTGTTCGACGGCCTAAACCAGTGCTGGAGTGCGTATCGCGCCGCCACCAACAGGCCCCATGCAGCAGACGCCGACGCGATCAGGCGGTTGCTCGCCGAGGGTATACCGGCGGAACGCCGAACGTGGTTGTGCGGCTGCCCGTCCATCCGCGCCGTGGCCGAGTCTGGTCCCTCCATTCAGGACCATGACGCATTGAGAAGATCAACAGCGAACAGCCCCTTCCAGCCCCTGCCTCGGGAACTCGAGGAAACGGCGAGCGAGAAGCGCCGCCGCCAGAAGAACCATCCCAGGCGGTGGCGTGAGGCTTCTTCCAGCACAGCGCAGGGGAAGCTACTGGAGAGCCTCGCGGCGCTGCTCTCGATGGTCCGATCGACCATGGCCGAGGGGGAAAAGACCGCGAACGGGCCTGGTCCCGGCGGGGCCGGGCGGGACCGTGAGGTGGCGGCGGTCACCATCCCGGTGCTGGAGGACGTCTTCGAAGCCCTGTTCGGTTTCCCCTCGCGCAGGCTCGCGGTCTACGGAACCCTGGCTCCCGGGGAACGCAACCACCCCGTCATCGCCGGCATCGAGGGCTCTTGGAGCGACGGTCACGTGGACGGAGTCGTGCGCGCGGTCGCGGGCTACCCCGCCTTCACCTGGAAGAAGGGAAAAGGCACCGTCAGGGTTCGCGTGCTGACCTCCGAGGCGCTCCCCAAGCACTGGCACCGAATCGACGGGTTCGAGGGCGGGCTGTACCGGAGAATCCTGGTCCCCGTGCACCGGCCCGCCGGCTCCGTGATCGCCCACATCTACGAGAGCCGGGCGGCGACGGCCGCGTCAGCAAGGTTTTGACGAATTCGCGGGCTTATGGTTCATTCGGCGCGGCATTCGGCACATAATCCGACCATGGAAAAGATCAACACCTATCGCGCCGGGCCGGACGAACACGGCCATTTCGGCGTGTACGGCGGCCGCTACGTGGCCGAGACCCTGATGCCGCTCGTCCTGGCGCTGGAACGCGCCTACGGCGAGGCGAAGGAGGATCCCGCCTTCCGCTCCGAGTTGGATTATTACCTCAAGCAGTACGCCGGCCGGCCGAGCCCGCTTTACTTCGCCGAGCGGCTCACCGCGCACTGCGGCGGCGCCAAGATCTACCTCAAGCGCGAGGACCTCAACCACACCGGCGCGCACAAGATCAACAACTGCCTCGGCCAGATCCTGCTGGCCCGCCGCATGGGCAAGACCCGCATCATCGCCGAGACGGGCGCCGGCCAGCACGGGGTCGCGACCGCCACCGTCGCCGCGCTCTTCGACCTGCCGTGCACGATCTACATGGGCGAGGTGGACATCGAGCGGCAGTCCCCCAACGTGTTCCGCATGAAGCTCTTGGGCGCCGAGGTGGTGGCGGTGAAATCGGGCTCGGCCACGCTCAAGGACGCGCTCAACGAGGCGCTGCGCGACTGGGTCGCCAACGTGGAGACCACCTTCTACATCATCGGCTCGGTGGCGGGGCCGCATCCCTATCCGGCCATGGTCCGGGATTTCCAGTCGGTGATCGGCGAGGAGGTGCGCGCGCAAATCATGGAGGCCGAAGGCCGGTTTCCGGATACGCTGGTCGCCTGCGTGGGCGGCGGCTCCAACGCGCTGGGGCTCTTCTATCCCTTTCTCGACGAGAGCCAGATCCGCTTCATCGGCGTCGAGGCGGCGGGTCTAGGGATCGAGACCGGCCAACACGCGGCGACGCTGACCGGCGGGCGGCCGGGGATCCTGCACGGGAACCGGACGTACCTGCTTCAGGACGAGGATGGCCAGATCAAGGAGGCCCATTCGATCTCCGCCGGGCTCGACTATCCCGGGGTCGGGCCGGAGCACTCCTGGCTCCTCGATGTGGGCCGCGTCGAGTACGTCTCCGTCACGGATCAGGAGGCGCTCGACGCGTTCCAGCTCACGACCCGGCTCGAGGGCATCATTCCGGCGCTGGAATCCAGCCACGCGGTCGCCCATGTCGCCAAGATCGCCGGCGATCTCCCACGCGACCACATCATGGTCATCAACTTGAGCGGGCGCGGCGACAAGGACATCTTCACCGTCGCCAAGGCGCTGGAGATGGAGCTTTGAACGTCCGGGAAATGCCGGTGAGCTCGGCAGTGGCCGCCACGGCCCCGGATTCGGGGCGCATCCGCGGGCGGTTCGAGGCGCTGCGCCGGCAAGGGCGCGCGGGCTTCGTCACCTTCATCACCGCGGGCGACCCCGATCCCGAGGCCTCGCTCGAGCTGATGACCCGCCTGCCGGCGGCGGGCGCCGACCTGATCGAGCTGGGCATGCCGTTTTCCGACCCCATGGCCGACGGCCCCGCCATCCAGTGGAGCAGCACGCGGGCGCTAAAATCGGGCATGACGCTCGCCAAGACCGTGGACCAGGTGCGCGCCTTTCGCGAGGGCGACAACGAGACGCCCGTGATCCTCATGGGCTACTACAACCCGATCTACATTTATGGCGTCGAGTCTTTCATCCGGGACGCGCTCGAGGCGGGCGTGGACGGGCTCATCGTGGTGGACCTGCCGCCGGAGGAGGACGAGGAGCTTTGCCTTCCTGCGATCGCGGCGGGGCTCAACTTCATCCGCCTGGCGACGCCGACGACGGACGACGAGCGCTTGCCCACGGTCCTCAGCCACACCAGCGGCTTTCTCTACTACGTCTCGATTACCGGCATCACCGGCACGCGCAGCGCCTCGATCGAGGCCGTGACGGAGGCGGTCGAGCGGCTGCGCCGCCACACCGAGCTACCCATCGCCGTGGGCTTCGGCATCAAGTCGCCGGAACAGGCGGCCGCCGTCGCCCGGGTGGCGGACGCCGCCGTGGTCGGCTCGGCGCTGGTGCAACGGATCGCCGAGGGCCTCGACGACAAGGGCGCCCCGCGCCCCGGCCTGGTGGACGAGGTGGTCGCCTTCGCCCGCACCCTGGCCGAGGGCGTGCACGGCGCCAGAGGCTCGGGTCAAGGCTCGTGAACTGGCTCACCAAACTCGTGCGTCCCAAGCTCCGGGCCCTCGTCGCCAAGAAGGAGGTGCCCGAGAACCTATGGGAAAAGTGCCCCAAATGCGCGCAGATGATCTTTCGCCGCGACCTCGATGCGAACCTGAACGTCTGCCCGCACTGCGACCATCACATGCGGCTCGACGCCGAACGGCGGTGCGCGCTGTTGTTCGACGACGGCAAGTACCAGACCATCGAGCTGCCCAAGGTGGCCGTCGACCCCCTCAAATTCCGGGATCTCAGGCGGTACACCGAGCGGCTCAAGGAGGCCCATCGCAACACCGGGGGGCGGGACGCCGTTCTCGTTGCTCATGGCAACATGGGCGGCATGCCCGTGGTGGCAGTGGCGTTCGATTTCGCCTTCCTGGGCGGCTCGATGGGGGTGGCCGTGGGCGAGGCGTTCCTGGCCGCCGCCCGGCTCGCGGTCTTGCAAGACGCGCCGCTCATCGCGATCCCGGCCTCGGGGGGCGCGCGCATGCAGGAAGGCGCCCTCTCGCTCATGCAATTGCCCCGCACCACGATCGCCGTCAACGAGGTCAAGGACGCGGGCCTTCCCTATGTCGTGGTGCTGACGGACCCCACCAGTGGCGGGGTTTCGGCCTCGTTCGCCATGCTCGGCGACATCGCCGTGGCCGAGCCGGGGGCGGTGATCTGCTTCGCCGGCTCCCGCGTGATCGAGGAGACCATCGGGGAAAGGCTGCCCGAGGGGTTCCAACGGGCCGAGTACCTTTTGGAACACGGGATGGTCGACATGGTCGTCCACCGGCGCGACCTGAAGGACACGTTGATTCGCATCTTGAGCCTGCTCAAGAACCCGGCCCCGGCGGGGGACGTGGTGACCCTGCCGCGACCAGGATTGGAAATACCGACGAGCACAGCACGCTATGACCGCACAAGCCAGCCTGGCGGAGAAGATCGCCCCCGAAAAGACTGAGTCGCTGCTGCAGCGGCTGTGGGGGCTGCACCCCAAGATCATCGACCTGTCGCTCGAGAGGATCGAGCGTCTGCTCGCCGCCCTGGGCAATCCCGAGGCGCGGCTTCCGCCGGTGATCCACGTGGCGGGGACCAACGGCAAAGGCTCGGTGATCGCCTTCCTGCGCGCCTTCTTCGAGGCGGCCGGCTACCGGGTGCATGGCTATACCTCGCCGCACCTGGTGCGCGTCAACGAACGCTATCGGGTCGCGGGCCGCCTCATCGGCGACGGGGAGCTCATCGCGGTCTTAGAGGAGTGCGAGGCGGCGAACGAAGGCGCGCCCATAACCTTCTTCGAGATCACCACCGCCGCGGCCTTCCTCGCTTTCTCGAGGACGCCGGCCGACATCGTGCTCATCGAGACCGGGCTCGGCGGAAGGCTGGATGCCACCAATATGGTGGCGCGCCCGCTCATTACCGCCATCACCCCCGTCTCCGTCGATCACGTCCAGTTCCTGGGCGAAACCTTGAGTGAGATCGCGGGCGAGAAGGCGGGCATCCTCAAGCCCGGAGTCCCGGCGGTGATCGGGCCCCAGCACCCTGAGGCTGCGGAAGCCATCGCGGCGCGGGCGGAGGCGATCGGCGCGCCGCTGGTCCGTCACGGCGCGGACTGGTGGGCCGAGGCCGTGGACGGCGGCATGGTCTGGCGAGGAGCGGCCCGGGCGCTGGAGCTCCCTGCCCCGTCACTCGCCGGGGCCCATCAGGTGGACAACGCCGGCCTCGCCATCGCGTGTCTCGAAGAGCTTTCCGGTTTCCGGGTCGGCGAGGCCGCGATCCGGGAGGGGCTGCGTGCGGTCGAGTGGCCGGGCCGGATGCAGCGGCTGACCCGGGGCACCCCGATCGACGGGCTTCTCGGTCTCGGCGGCGGCGGCTGGGAAGTGTGGCTGGACGGAGGCCACAATCCGGCGGCAGGATCCGCGCTGGCCGCGATCGCGGGCGGCTGGCGCGACCGGCCGCTGCATCTGGTGTTCGGCATCCTGGCCTCCAAGGACGGCGTCGGCTTCTTGAAGCCGCTGGCGCCTCTCGTGAGTTCCGTGCGCACCATCGCCATCGCCGGCGAACAGGCAAGCCTGTCAGCCGACGAGGCGGCCGAGGTCGCCCGCCGCGCGGGGCTTTCCGCCGAGCCCGCGGCAAGCTTCGACGAGGCGATTGCGGCCATCGCCGAGGACTCGCCCGGGCCGGCGCGCATTCTGATCTGCGGCTCGCTTTACCTGGTCGGCAAGGTGCTGGCCAAGAACCGGTAGGGGTGCGCGCACGGCGCTACTCCCTGTCACCGGGGCCTGATCTCTAGGGCATGAAAAACCCGCCCGGGGGCGGGGGTCCACCTTGGCGCGGGCCGGGCGCCGTCACAGGATCGATTCGACCCATGCGTAGAGCTTGCTCCGGGGGAGGCTTCCGACCTTGGTGGCGGCGACCTGGCCGTCCTTGAACACTATCAGCGTAGGGATGCCGCGCACGCCGTATTTGGTGGGCGTCGCGGGGCTGTGGTCGATGTTCACCTTCGCCACCTTGATCTTGCCGTTCAACTCCCTGGCGATCTCCTCGAGGATCGGCGCGATCTGCAGGCAGGGGGCGCACCATTCCGCCCAGAAGTCGACGAGAACGGGGCCCTTCGCCTTGAGGACCTCCGCCTCGAACGTCTCGTCCGTGACATGTGTCGGCGTCATTATGCTCCCCAAGGCTCAGGCGTTGCGGGGGGGCCTCCCTAGGGCCGCGAGGCGGTCTTCCCGCGCGATTTCCCGCCGCCAACGCTCGCCTGAATCTAGGGACCGGCCAGTGCCCCGTCAAGGCGCGTAACGGTCGAGAAGCTCGTCCGCGAGCGGCATCAGCCGCGGCCCGTGAGTCCACAACAGCGCGCATGTCACGGGCCGCCTCGGATAGATGGTGGCAAGGACCGCCCGGTAGGCGGCCATCTGCTTGAGATAGACCGTCGGCACCGCCTCGGGGGCTTCGGGCACCGGCCGGTTGGTCTTGTAGTCGATCACCTGGACGCCGTCTTCACCGACCAGGAGCCGGTCCACCTGCCCCGAGACCGCGACGCCCCCGGCGAGCCCGGCGAGCGGCACTTCGGCCTTCGAGCCCGGCCCGAACAGGGCCGAAAACGCCGGGTCCTCGAGGATCGCGAGGGTCTCGCGGGCGATCGCGTCCTGGGCGCGCGCATCGAGCCCATGGAGGGGCCGCGACAGGTACCGGCGGCAGGCCGCATCCCGCGCCACGGGCGGCAGACCGGGCAGGAACTGAAGCAGGCTGTGCACGAGCTGGCCGCGCAGCAGCCGCGTCTCCCGCGCACCGGTGCCCGTGGCCAAGGGCGAGATCGCCGGCGGCTCCTCGTCGCGGGGACGGGACGGCGCCAGCGGCTTCGGCGGGGCCGGCTCCGGCGTCGGCGTCGCGCGCGCCCAGGGCGGCAGTCGGCGCGGCGCGGCCCCGCCCTCGGAACCGGGCCGGCCCTCGGGGTCCACCCTCTGCGGGTTGGCGAGCCGCCAGCCCGTTTCTCCGAATTCGAGCGGCACCTCGTCCGCGCGATCGCGGATCGCGTCCGCGATCAGGTCGTACCAGCAGCCTTCCTGGCGGCCTCGGCTCCGCTCCCAGCCGCAAACGTAGAGACGGTCGCGCGCCCGCGTCATCGCCACATAGAGCAGCCGGCGGTACTCCTGCTGCCGCCGCAGCCGGGCCTTCGCGCGCGCCGCGCCGCAGACTTCCTCGTCGTTGCCGCTCGGCACCGACCACAGCATGATCCGCGATCCGCCGCCGGCAACCCACAGGAGCCGTTCGTCGTGCCTGTAATCCGGGACCGTGCAGGTGTCGGGCAGGAACACCACGTCGGCCTCGAGCCCCTTGGCCCCGTGGACGGTCATCACGCGCACCTCGTCGCGCCCCCGCTCCAGGTCGCGCTTGACCTCGGTTGGGGCCGCCCCCAGCCAGTGGAGAAATCCCTGCAGCGACGGCGCGTGGGCCCGCCCGTACTCAAGCGTCAGCGACAGGAACTCGTCGATGGGATCGCCGGCGTCGGGGCCAAGCCGGGCGAGCAGGCGTTCGCGGCCGCGGCCGCGGCCCAGGAGCTCGGCGAACAGATCGAAGGGCGGCATGGTGTCCGCCTTGGCCAACAGGCCAAGAAGCCGCCCGTAGGCCTCGTTGAAGAGCGGCCGATCACGGCGCCGGCGCTTGAGCGCGCTCCATAGTCTTTCCTTGCGCGGGCGGTCATGGGCCAACTCGAACAGGTCATCGTCGTCGAAGCCGAAGAGCGGCCCCTTCAGCACCACGGCAAGCGTGAGGTCGTCCTCGGGGAGCAGGAGAAACTCGCCGATCGCCGCGAGGTCCATCACCGCCATCTGCTCGGTCAAGATCATGCGGTCGGTGCCGGCCACCGACACGCCACGGTGTTTGAGGCAGCGCACCATCTCGTCGAAGAAGGCGTCGCGCCGGCGCACCAGGATCATGACGTCGCCGGGCCGCATCGGCCGGCCCTGGGACTCCAGGATCTCCCCCTTCTCCATCCAGCGCTGAATCTGGCCGGCGATGCGCTCGGCCAGGCGCGCCGCCGGGCTGTCCACCGGAAGCTGGTCGAGCGGCGCGTCCCACGGCTGAGGCTCGCTTCGCTCCCTCGGCGTTACGGTCGGCCACAGCTCGACGAGCCCGGCGTGGCCCGCGCGGTCCGTATCATGGCGTATCTCCCGGTTCGCGGCGGTGACGCCGTCGCGTGCCAGCTCCCGCGCGAAGACCAGGTCGACGGCCTCGAGGACGCTGGGGGCCGAGCGGAAGGAAAGCTCCATGTCGACGTCGCGCCAGGCTTCGCCCGCCTCGGCCACGCGCCGGCTGAAATAGGCGCGCATCCGCTCGAACGCCTCGGGATCGACCCCCTGGAAGCTGTAGATCGACTGTTTCTCGTCGCCCACGGCGAACACGGTGCGCGGGCCCAGGCCCTCGTGCCGCGCCCCGAGGCCGGCGAAGAACTCGTCGGCGAGGGCTGCGACCACCTCCCATTGCTCGGGGCTCGTATCCTGGGCCTCGTCGATGAGGATGTGGTCGATGCCGCCGTCGAGCTTGAACAGGACCCAGGAGGCCCCGCCACCGGCGTCCAAAAGGGCCTGGGCCTTGAGGATGAGGTCGTCGTAGTCGAGCAGCGCGCGGGCCGCCTTGCGCGCCTCGTAGGCGTCGAGGACCGCCTGGGCGAGGCGGACGAGCGCGGCGGTGGACTCGGCCACGGCGACCGCCTTGAGCCGCTCGATGACGCGGTGAACGCGCGCCTGCTCCTCGAGCAGGGCCGCCGCCGCCTCGCCGTCCGCCTGCCGCGCCGCCTTGGTGATCAGGCCGGTCTCGGCGCGGGGCTCGTCCTTGGCGGTGAGAAACACGGCCTTGTACGTATCGAAGCCGTCCGCCCGAGCCTTGGGGCGGTCGAGCCAGGCGCGCATCCGCGCGGCCCGGGCCCTGTCCTTGTCCGTGCCTAGATCGAGAGCGGCGCAGGCGCGCCGCAGCGCTTGCGCGTCGAATGCGCTGTTCTCGCAGGCGTCCGCGACCACCGAGGCGGCCGTCTGGCCCTCGTCGAGCCCGAGAGCGGCGCGGATCGCCCCGATCAGGCCCTCGACGCCGCCGGCGCCGTCGCGCATCTGGCGGAACCGCCCGCGCTTGCCGCCGACGTCGCGCATCACCTCGGCGAACGCGGCCTCGTCGACGAGCCCGACGACCTCATTGAGCGCCGCGGCGAGGCTGGGGTTCCGGCCCGCCTGGCACTCGACGAAGACGCGGTCGCGGGCGTCCTCCAGCAGTTCCGCCGCGGTCCGTTCGTCCATGACCGCGAAATGGGGGGCGACGCCGGCCTCGAGCGGGAACCGCCCGATGAGGGATTCGCAGAAGGCGTGGATGGTCTGGATCTTGAGGCCCCCCGGAGTATCCAGGGCCCGGGCGAAGAGCCGGCGGGCGGGGGCCAGCTCGTCGGCGGCGACCGGGCGGCCCACGAGGTGGCGCAACTCCTTCTTGAGCTCGTTGTCGGGCACGACCGCCCATTTCCCCAGGTGCTTGTAGAGACGGCCCTCCATCTCCGCCGCCGCCGCCCGGGTGAAGGTGAGGCACAGGATTCTCGCGGGCGGCGTACCCTCCAGCATCAGGCGCACGACCCGGTCCACCAGCACGCGGGTCTTGCCCGAGCCTGCGTTGGCCGCCACCCAGACCGAGGTGGAGGGATCGGCGGCGGCGCGCTGGTTGGCCTCCACCGCGCGGCGCAGGTCCGCGGCGGCCGCCGTCATTCGCCCTCTCCCAGGCCGGACGACCACTCCTTGACCCGGGCGAGATGGTCGTATTCGCCGAAGCGGCGCTCGAACATGGGGCGGGGCCGCGAGCGATAGGGGGTCGCCGGCCGGTCGAAGGCGGCCATGAGCCGTTCCAGTCCGGCCAGGGCCTCGGCCGCCATTTGCGTCGGGTCGTCGGCGAGCACGCGCACCTCTCCGCCCGCGCCGCGGCCGGTAAGGCGCACGTAAGCGAGTTCCGCCACGGTCTCCGAAGGCACGCCGTCGAAGCCCCCGGCGGCGGCGATGGCCGCCTCCAAGGGCAGTTGCGGGGCGAGGCCGCTCGTCACCTGCGGTCCGCTCGGCACGGCGCCGGTCTTGTAGTCCAGGATGGCGAGCCCCGAGTCGGGAAGCCGGTCGATGCGGTCGGCCTTGGCCACCAGCGCCACCGGGCCCGCGGGCCCGGAAAGCTCGAGCTCCCCGCGCACCTCGATCTCGAGCGGCGTTACGCCCTCGGCGCGGCGCTTGCGCTCGTAGCCTATGAACCAGTGCGCGACGCGCTCGAACCTGGGCCACCAGAAGGCGCGCACCCCGGGCCTAGCGAGGGCGTCGCCGAAGGCCTCGCGGCCCAGGGCCAGCAGCCGTTCCACCGCGTCCTCGGGCAGATCGCCCGGGAATTCTTGCACGAAGCGCTCGAGGGCGAGGTGGATGAAGCTTCCCCTCTCGGCGGCGCCGGGATCGGCGTCGATCGGGTCCAGGGGCTCGAGGCCCAGCACGCGGCGCGCGTAGACGGCGTAGGGGTCGCGGATAAGGGTCTCGACCTCGGTGACCCGGATCTTGCGGGGACGGGCGGAGACGGGCGGCTTGGGCGCCGGCGGCTCCAGGGGATGAAGCCGCGCCGGCTTGTCGAGCTGGGCGTGCCAGTGCAGGTACCTCTCGCCCCGCGGGATCTTCCCGCCCTCAGGCAAAAGGTTCTCGAGCCGGAGCAACCACCGCGACTCGACCGTGGGGCTGCCCTCGACCCGGGTGGCGCGGGTGAGCGCCACCTCGGGCGCCGAGAAGGCCTGGGCGAAATCGTGGGCGCTGAGCCCGATTCGCCGCTCCGGCAGGGGCAGGCCGAACTCGGCGCGCATGGGCCGGCTCATCCACGGGTCCGCCCTGGATTCAGGTGGCCAGGTGCCCTCGTTGAACGCGCCCAGGATCATCAGATCGACGTGCTGGAGCCTGGCCTCCAGGGGACCCCAGATGAAGAGCCGCGGGTGGCGCCCGTAGCGCGGACGCACGACGCGGCCCGCCATCACCGCCTCCAGGAGCCCCGGATACGAGACCCCGGGGAGGGAAGGGAAGCCCGCCGCGGCCTGAAGGAGCTTGGCGACGAAGGCGGCCGCCGCCTCTCCGGCGTCGCCGGCCCACAACCGCTCGTGTCCCTCGTCCGCGGCGCTGGCGGCGAGCGCCTCGGCGAAGGTGACATGGGCGCGGACGAGCTCCGCCAGCTCCGCGCGGTCCCGCGTCATCTGATCGGTGAAGGGGCGCGCGGCCTCGTGCAAGCGCTCCAGCCAGGCCTCCAGCCGCTTGCGGCGCCGCGCGTCGAGCGCGCCGCTGGCCCTGAGCGCGGCGCGGAGCCCGGCAAGGCCCTCGCCCGGGCGGGGGCCGCGCAGCACGGCGCGCTCCAGCGCCCGCACCGTCGCCCGGAACGAAGCCGGCCGCGCCCCTCCGGCCGCCAATGGATGCTTGAGCGCCGAAAGCAGGGGCAGCGGCGCCCAGCCTTCCGCGACCAGGGCGGCGGTGAGCCGCAAATACGACCCGGGCGGCGTGTCGCAAAGCGGCGTCCCGGCGGAATCGTCCACATCGATCCCCCAGCGGCGCAGCTCCGCCGCCACCCGGCGCGCGAGTCCCCGGTCTGGGGTCACGAGGGCGGCGCGCTTGCCCGGGGTCTCGAGCGCCTCGCGCATGAGGAGCGCGATCGCTCCCGCCTCCTCCCGCGGGCTCGGGCAGTCGATGCGCACCACGCCCTCGAGCGCGCCCCGGGCGGAGCCGCGCGCGCGGGACGCGCGGGACCGCCAGGCGTCGGTGGTCTCGGCGGGACGCAAGGCCTCGGAGACGAGCGCCGCGCGGGCGGGGCTGGCGGACTCGACCTCGCCAGCGTCCCACTCGCGGACCGCCTCGCGCGGCACCTCCAGCCGCTCGAGCAGCCGCGCCATGGCGAACTGGGGGTGCGTTTCGTCGAGGGCTTGCCAGCTCTCCTCGTCGAGCCGGAGGTCGAGCCCGGGAAGCACCAGCGCGCCGCGCGGCAGCCGCACGATCCGCTCTAGCAGGGCGGCGGTGGCGGGGATGCTGCCGGTGGTGCCGGCGGCGATCACGGGATCGGTGGGGGGATCCGCCTCCCAGGCCTTCGCCTGCGCCGCCAGGAGCTCGTTGCGCCGCTGGGCGGGGTCGATGCAGCCCTCCGCGGCCAGGATTTCGGGCCAGTCCCGGGTGAGGATCTTCAGGAAATCGAGGGTCAGCTGCCAGTGCGCGGCGTAGTCCTCGGGGACCAGATCGGCGAGGCGGTCGAAGGAGAGCTGTTCGGTCTGCACCCGATCGAGGAGCCGCGCCAGCTCGCGCGCGAGCCGGGCCGCCTGATCGGCCGGCACCGGTTCCTGTCGAAGCTCCGCGGCCCAGCGCATGACGCTCGCGGCCAGCAAAAGCTGCCGGCGAAGCTCGGGGATGGCGGGCGGCACGTGTGCGGCGGCGCCGAGCGACTCGCCGGCGCCGAGTTCGAGCTCGTCCTCGTCGATGTCGCCCAGGGCCATGACCCTCGGCAGCAGCATCGCCCGCCCCCCGCCCTGGCGCAGGAACGCCTCGACCAGCGCCCGGCAGGCGCGCCGGGTGGGAAGCAGGATGGTCGCGCGCGCGAGCGCGAGAGGGTCCTCGGCGTCGATTCCCAGGGCCCCCGCCAATACGCCCGCGGCAAGCGCATCGACGAAGGGCTTGCCCGGGGGAATCGTGAAGACGGCGCGCCGGGGCGTCATGGCTTCCCCGGGCCGTTGCCGCCGGCGAGCTCCGCCTCGGCCCACGCCAGGTTCTCGGGCGTTCCGACGTGGAACCATTCGCCGCCGTGGACGATCCCATGGAGCCGGCCGGCGGCCTCCGCGCGGTCGTAAAGACGGTTGAGCGAAAATGGCCCCTGCGGGGCATCCTCGAAGAGGCGCGGGTGAAGGAGCTGGATGCCGGTGAAGACGAAGGGCGCGATCTCCTTCTCCTTGCGACGCCTCATGCGCCCGAGCTGGTCGAGCAAGAAATCGCCCGTTCCCCGATAGTCGCCGGCGCGGGCGACGGGATGGACCAGGAGCAGAGCGTCCATGTCGCCCTCCCTCCAGGCCTCCGCCAGGCGCTTGAGCGCGCTGCGGGTGCCGTCCAGCCACAGAACGTCGCCGTTGATCGCGTAGAAGGGCGCGGGCTTGAGTTTCGCCATCGCCTTGGCGACGCCACCGCCGGTCTCGAGCAACTCGTCCTCGCGGCTGATCTCGATGCGCGGCGCGGGCCGGGCGGCCAGATGTGCCTCGAGCCGTTCCGCCATATGGTGGGTATTCACCACCGCCCTCGTGATGCCGGCGGCGACCAGACGGTCGAGGATGCGGTCGATCAAGGTCTCGCCGGCCACCGCGACCAGGGGCTTGGGCAATTCCTCGGTGACCGGGCGCAGCCGCGTGCCCAGGCCCGCGGCCAGCACGATGGCCTGGTCCGGCGCCCTCACGAGGCGCCGCCTGCCGGCGGCGCCCCGCGCCCGGGTCGCGGGATGTGCCGGTCGAGCCAATCCTTGACCGGCTTCAGCGCGCCATGTGCGAGGTCACCCTCCAGCAGCCGCCAAACCCGCGGGATGTGGGCGAGATAGGCGGGTTTTTCGTCGCGCAGCCAGAGCCGCGTGAAGATGCCGATGATCTTGCAGTTCCTCTGGGCCCCGAGGATGGCGTAGGACGTCCAGAAGGCCTCGGAATCGAGCCCGGGCGAGGCCTCCATGTATCTGGCCTTCAAATCCTGGATCAGCGCGGCCGGGATGTCGCGCCGGGCGTCCTCCAACAGCGAGACCAGGTCGTAGGCCAGCGGCCCCCGCACCGCGTCCTGGAAGTCGAGGAGACCGCAAGCGGCGACGCCGGCGCGCCCCGGCAGCCACATCAGGTTGTCGACGTGATAATCGCGCAAGACCAGCGTCTCCGCGACCCCCCGCGCCGCAGGCAACAGCTCCCTCCAGGTCTCGAGATAGGACTCCCGCACCTCCGCCGGCGTCGACTTCCCGCGCATCGCCGGCAGGTACCAGTCGACCAGGAGCGCGGCTTCGTCCAGAAGCCTCGTGTCGTCGTAGGGGGGCAGGCCGGGCGTCACCTCCTGGACGCGGCGGCGGTGGAGGTCGATCAGGAGATCCACGGCGAGCTCGTAGAGCGCCCGCTCCCGCACGCCGTCCGCGTCCTGGTCGAGAATCCGGGTGTAGGTGTCGTCGCCCAGGTCCTCAAGCAGCAACAAGCCGTTGTCGGGATCCTCGGCGTAGATCTCGGGAGCGCTGTAGCCGAGCCGGCGCAGGATCTTGGCTACGGCGATGTAGGGGCGGATGTCCTCGTGGTCCGGCGGCGCGTCCATGAGCACCGCACGCTTGCCGGCGAGGGCGACGCGCTGGTAGCGCCGGAAGGAGGCGTCGCCCGCCAACGGCGCGCGCTCGGCCCGATCCCATTCCTGGGCCTCGAGGAAATCGCGGATAAGGGCCTCGCGCTCAGCCACGGAGCTTCAGCCCCCGGAGCCGCTTGGCCCACTCGCCATAGGCCGTGAGCGTCGCGCGGCGCGTCTCGGGCCCCGCCCCCATGGCCAGGTGCAGCTCCAGCCGCTCCGCCGGTAACAAGGGCCCCAGCCGCTCCGGCCACTCGACGAGCGAGACGGCGGCGGCGAAGGCTTCCTCGATTCCGAGCTCGTAGGCGTCCTCCGGGCGCTCCACGCGGTAGAGGTCGAAGTGCCAGACCGAGACGCCCGCGAAGTCATACGCCTGCACCAGGGTGAAGGTGGGGCTCGGAACCTCCTCGGCGGCGGCCCCCTCGAGCTCCGCCATGGCGTGGATGAAAGCACGGGCGAAGGTGGTCTTGCCCGTCCCCAGCTCGCCCGCGAGGCCGATGACGTCTCCGGGCCGCACCCGCTCCGCCAGCGCGCGGGCCAAAGCCGCCGTCGCGGCGAGGTCGGGCAGGTCGATCTCCACGACCGCCGGGCGCATCGAGGGTACGGCCATTGCCGGCTGTTGTAGCCCCGCCCGCCTGGACCCGCAACCGCCGCGAGGCGGCGGCGGGCGTTCGATCGGGGCGCGGGCGGCGGCCGCTACCGGGGCGCCGCCGCCGCGCGGGGTCACCCGCGCCTTCGCCACGCATTCAAGACGCACTTGGGGTGTTGTCGTCATCGCCGCCGGCTCCTCGTGGCCTTCGCGATTTTCGAGCGCGCAATGGCGCCCATCAAGCGCGATCTGGATGCTCTAGCGGGTGCCGGCGGCCGACGCCGCCTCGGCTTCGGCGGCGTGGATGGGAAGGTAACAGGTCACCAGGGTGCCGGCGTCGGGGGCGGACTCGAGCACGACGCGCCCGCCGTGCAGCTCGATGAAGCTCTTGACCAGCGACAGGCCCAGCCCGGCCCCGCTCTGGCGCGCCCGGCCCGACGGCCCCTGAACGAACTTCTCGAAGACCCGCTCCCGATCCTCCTCGGGAACGCCGACGCCGGTGTCGGCCACGGCGATCCGCATCTCGCCGTCCGCCTGTCGGGCCGAAACCGTGATGGCGCCGCCCGGCGGAGTGTACTTGATCGAGTTGCTGACCAGGTTGAACACGGCCTGCTGGAGGCGCCGGGGATCGGCGTGGAGCGAGCCGATGTCGGGCGGGCAATCGAGCTCCAGCTTCAGCTTCCGGGCGCGCGCCCGCTCGCGGGTGAGGCTCAGCACGCCGACCAGCATGTCGTGGACGTCGACCGTCTCGAGCTCGAGCGCCATGTATCCCGCCTCCACCGTCGCCAGGTCGAGAATGTTGTTGATGAGGGCCAGCAAGCGCTGTGAGGATTCGAGGATCCCTTCGCTGTATTCCTTCTGGCGGGCGTTGAGGGTGCCGAAGTATTCCTTCTTGAGGATCTCGGAAAAGCCGATGATGGTGTTCAAGGGCGTGCGCAGCTCGTAAGAGACGTTGGCGATGAACTCGGACTTGAGCCGGGAGGCCGTTTCCAGGGCCTGGTTGCGCTCTCTGAGCGCCTGTTCGACGCGGAACCGGTCGGTGGCGTCCACATAGCGCAGAAGCACGTTGCCGTCGGGAAGCGGCATGGTGGCGTACTCCAGGACCGAGCCGTCGCTGCGTTCGAACCGGCCGCTGCGCGAGGTCGTTTCGATGATCTCGGCGATCATGCGCTCTTTCATCTCGGCCCATTCGTCGTCGTCGTCGACCCCGAAGTAGCTGCGGGCAGCCTCCACGATGTCGGCGATGTGCGGCCCCTTTTCGAGCCCCTCGGCGGAGATGCCCCACAGCCGGGCGTAGGCCGGGTTGTGGAGCTTGAGACGGCCGTCTCGACCGAACACGGCGACCCCTTCGTAAAGGTTGTCCAGGGTTTCGCGCTGCACGGCGATGAGGGTGTTGTAAGACGTCTCGAGGGCGAGCCGGTCGGACACGTCGTCGAAGGTGAAGAGCAGACCGCCGAACGGGTGCGGCACGATGATCATCCTGAGCGTCGTTTCGTCGGGGAGATGGAGGAGTTCCTCGTGCGGTTCGATGAGCGAGCTGAAGAGCCTGAGTTGCGCCTCCTTGAACGCCTTGAAATCGGCGTGCTCCGGCAAGCGCCGCTTCTCGCGCTGGGCCTCCAGGATCGAACCGTAGTCCGGCCCGGCGCGGAGCCAGCTGTCGTCGTGGTGCCAGAGGTTCTTGTAAGCGGTGTTGAAGAACCTGAGCGTCTGGTCCGCCCCGAACAGCGCCACCGCCGTGGTGAGCTGCTCCAGCACGTTCTCGTGGGCGGCGATCTGGCGCGAGAGGTCCATCTGGACCTTCTCCAGGTCGGTGAAATCGATGGCGTAGCCGACCGTCTCGCCGCTCTCGACGCCCTCCCCCTCGAGCGGCTCTTCCGTAAACTCGAGCACGCGCCGCTCGCCGGCGACGACGACGTGATGACTTTCGCTTTGCCCCATGCCGGTGACCCGGGCCCGCTCGGCCAGTTCCCGGCCATGGTCGGCGATAACGCTGCGGGCAATTTCCCGGTTTTCCCGCAGCGCGGTGGCGGGATCAGTCTCGACGGCGCGGGCGTAAGCGCGGTTGCAATAGGAGAGGGTGAGCTCGGAGTCGCGCAGCCAGGCCGGAATGGGAAGCGCATCGAGCAAGGCCCGCAACTGGTTGCGCTCCCCAGCGAGGTATTCCTTCTCCCCCAGGAGCCGGGCCGTTTCGGCGACGAAGCCGCTCAGGTTCCGGAACCAGACTATGGCGGCGACCGGCTCACCGTCGCGGTTCTTCGCCTGGACCCCGACGGCCCTTACGGTGCGGGCAATGCCGCCCTCGACGCCGCCGTGGGTGAGCAACAGGTCGAACTCGGCGCCCCGGTCCCTGAGGGCCGACACGGCCTCACCGAGCGTGCGGGCGTCGGCCTCGCTGAACCGGCTCTGCACCGCGTCGAAGCTGTGGTGCCCATCGGGCTCGAGCCCGAGCATACGGGCCAGCCGCCGCGAACAGCTGTCTCCGCCGCCGAGCAAGTCCCAGCAGAAATAGCCGTCCGGCGATGCCGACAGCAACTCCCACAACTGCTCCGAAAGAGTGGCGAAACCCGCCCGCTCGCGCGCAGACGCGGAAAGCCGGCGGCGGGTCTTGACCAGCAACGCGCCAAGACCGACGGCGGCAACGACGGCGGCGAAGAACAGGAGGACGAGCGGAACCGCAGCGATCAGGCTCTCGGCACCGGGAGACGCGGTTGCCGCCTCGCCGAGAGGAATCGTCGCCGCCAGAGCCCAGGGCATGAAACTCACCGCCATCGGTCCCCAAGCCGGATCATCGCATGCACCGACGATAACGAGAACGCTCGGTGAGTTTATGCGTCAACGCGCCCCGGAACAAGGTGGCCGGAGAGGGCCTGGCGGGAGCGCGGGATCTGGCCCGGGAGGCGCAACGCCGCGGGGCCACCGGAAACGGCGAGGCCGCCGCAGCGATCAATAGCGGTAGTAGTCCGCCTTGAACGGACCTTCGATGGGGACGCCGATGTACTTCGCCTGCTCTTGCGTCAGGCGGGTGAGCTGCGCTCCCAACTTCGACAGGTGCAGCGCCGCCACCTTTTCGTCGAGGTGCTTGGGAAGAACGTAGACCTCGTTGTTGTAGCCGGCGCGGTTGTTCCATAGCTCGATCTGGGCCAGCACCTGGTTGGTGAACGAGGCGCTCATGACGAAGCTGGGATGCCCGGTGGCGCAGCCGAGATTCACCAGACGTCCCTTGGCGAGGACGATCAGGCGCTTGCCGTCGGGGAACTCGACCTCGTCCACCTGCGGCTTGACCTCGTGCCATTTCAAGTTCTGCAGCGAGGAGATCGCGATCTCGTCGTCGAAGTGGCCGATGTTGCAGACGATGGCGCGGTCCTTCATCCGCCGCATGTGGTCGAGCGTGATGACGCTGGTGTTGCCGGTGGCGGTGACGAAGATGTCGCCCTGGGGCGCGGCTTCCTCCATGGTGGTCACCTGGTAGCCCTCCATCGCCGCCTGGAGGGCGCAGATCGGGTCGATCTCGGTGATCAACACGCGGGCGCCTTGGCCACGCATGCTGGCGGCGCAGCCCTTGCCCACGTCGCCGTAGCCGCAGACCACCACGATTTTTCCCGCAACCATGACGTTGGTGGCGCGTTTGATGCCGTCGATCAGGCTCTCGCGGCAGCCGTAAAGGTTGTCGAACTTGGATTTGGTGACCGAGTCGTTGACGTTGATCGCCGGGACCCTGAGGGTGCCCTCCTTGGCCATTTCATAAAGCCGGTGGACCCCCGTGGTCGTTTCCTCGGACAGCCCCCGGACATCCGCCAGAAGCTCCGGATATTTCTCGTGCATCACCAGGGTCATGTCGCCGCCGTCGTCGATCAACATGTTGGGCCGCCACCCGTCGGGCCCTTCGACGGTCTGGTCGATACACCACCAGTATTCTTCCTCGCTCTCGCCCTTCCAGGCGAACACGGGAACCGCGCGCGCGGCCATGGCGGCCGCCGCATGATCCTGGGTCGAGAAGATGTTGCACGAACTCCAGCGCACCTCGGCCCCGAGCTCGAGCAGGGTCTCGATCAGCACGGCGGTCTGGACGGTCATGTGCAGGCAGCCGACGATCCGGGCGCCTTCGAGCGGCTTCTTGTCCTTGTACTCCGCCCTGAGCGCCGTGAGGCCGGGCATCTCCGTCTCGGCGATGGCGATCTCCCGGCGGCCCCACTCGGCGAGCGAGATATCGGCGACCTTGTAGTCGGAAAATGGGCCCATGATGTTCTCCTGACCATCCCGTCCCGGCCTCCCCGGCGGGGGCGCAATGGGCATTCACGAGAAAAACTGGAAGGCGCCGTATAGCAATTAGAACGCCTTCAGGGCAACCTCTGAACGCCTCGCCTCACGCCCTATGTGAAGACCCCCGGCCGGAGACGGAGCCATCGGGCGGTGAGGACCGGTGAGGGCAATCCCCCGGCCGCAGGCGCAGCCGCTACCCGCGCTGCCCGCTCAGGCCAGCGCGTTGAAGTCATCCAAGAGAGTCGCGATGCGCCCCAAATCCGACTGCTCCATGATGACTCCCGCGCGCCGCACCGCCTCGGCGAGGTCGAGGCCGCGGATGCGCCGCTTGACGCGCGGCAGGTTCCCCGGCGCCATCGACAGGTCCCGCACGCCAAGGCCGAGCAGCAGGGCGGTGAAACGGGGGTCGCCCGCCACCTCGCCGCAGACGCTGACCGGGATCCCGGCCCGGTGGGCCGCTTCCACCGCAAATTGGATGAGCCTGAGCACCGCGGGATGCAGCGGATTGTAGAGGTAGGCGACCTGGTCGTCGCTGCGGTCGATGGCCAGCGTGTACATGGTGAGGTCGTTGGTGCCGATGGCGAAGAAGTCGCAGACCTCGGCCAGCGCGTCCGCGGCGAGCGCGGCGCCGGGAGTCTCGATCATCGCGCCAAGCGGCGGCAAGGGATCGGCGATGGCGGCCTTACGCCTTTTCAACCGCCTCACCACGGCACGCATAACCTCGCGCACCTGGCGGATCTCGGGCGGGCCGGAGATCATCGGCAGCAATATCTTGAGCGGCCCGTGGGCACCGGCCCGGAGCATCGCCGCGAGCTGGACCTCAAGCAACTTTCGCACTTTGAGCGACAGCCGAATCGCGCGCAGGCCGAGCGCCGGGTTGACCGCCTCGCTCAGGTACCCGCCCAGCGAGAAGGCGAGCTTGTCGCCCCCCACGTCGAGGGTGCGTACCACCGTGGGGCGCCCGTCCATGGCCATGACGAGGTCGCGAAGCGCCGCGTACTGTTCCTCCTCGTTGGGCAGGTCGTTGCGGTTCATGTACATGAACTCGCTGCGCAGGAGCCCGATGCCGGCGGCCCCGGACTGGCGCACGATGTCGATCTCCCGCGGCAGATCGACGTTGACGAAGAGATTGATCTCGACCCCGTCGCGGGTGATTGCGGGAAGCCTCCTGAGACGCGCCAGCTGCCTCTGCTCGCGCCGCAACATCTCGCGGCGGCGGGCGTATTCGGCCAGGGTCGCCGGCGTCGGGTTGACGATGACCCGGCCGGTGCCGCCATCCACGACGACCATGTCGCCGGTTGCAGCCCCGCCCAGGATTCCGGGGGCGCCCAGCACGGCGGGGAGCTCCAGGGCGCGGGCCATGATGGCCGTGTGCCCCTCGGCGCCGCCGAGCACGGTGGCGAAGCCGGCGATGCGGCGCGGATCCAGCAGGGCGGTGTCGGCCGGGCTCAGTTCCTCCGCGATCAGGACGCTGCCTTTGGGAAGGGTCGTGAAGGCCCGGTACTGGGTCTTGGTGAGGCTGCGCACGAGCCGCGCGCCCACCTCTCGAATGTCCTCCATGCGCGCCGCGAGATAAGGGTCGTCCATGGCGGCGAAGCCCTTGGCGATCTCCGAGATTTCCGCCTGAACCGCGGCCTCTGCGTTCACGAGCTCTTCGCCGATGCGGCGCTCGACCCCGTGCACGAGCCGCGAGCCCAGAAGCATGTGAAGATGGGCATCCAGAAGATACCCAATTTCCTCGGCGGTGGCCGCGGGTAGGCCGCCCACCTTGGCCTTGAGGTAACGGAGCTGCCGCCGGGTGCGCGCCACGGCCTCCTTGAACCGGGCGCGCTCGGCTTTGACATGGGACGGCGCCAGGCGGTACTCGGGCACCTCGACGGCGCCGGTCTCACGCACGTAAGCGGGCCCGATGGCGATTCCGTGCGAAACGCCGAGGCCCTTGAAGACCTGCTCGTCGCGACTCTTCGCGCTCGCCGGCGCCGCGGATGCCCTGGCCTGGCCCCTGCCGGCCCCCTCTCGGGCCTGGCCCACCGGCCCCGAGGGGGCCTTGCGTCTGCGCTGCGCGGACGGCAGAACCGCTGCTTTCGCTCTATTCCTCATGGAACTTGTTCGCAATGAGCCGACCCAGGGCGGCGATGGCGCGCTTGGCCTCGGCCCCGGTGGCCTGGATCTCTATATCGCTGCCCGAACCGGCGGCGAGCATCATCAGGCCCATGATGGAGAGCCCCGAGACCACGGTGCCGTTCTTGGCGACGCTCACCTCGGCGTCGAACTTGGCCGCGACTTTCACGAACCGCGCCGCCGCGCGGGCGTGCAGACCTCGTCGATTGACGATGGTGACGGTCTTGCGGACGCCGGCGTCCGACCCGTCACCCCGCCAGCCGTCCCCCTTGACCATTATTTCTCATCCTCCAGAAGCCTGGATGCCACGTTGATGTACTTGCGACCGGCCTTCTGGGCGTTAGCGACCGCTTTCGTCAGCGATTCGCGCTCGCGCACCGTGGCGAGCTTGACCAGCAGCGGCAGATTGACGCCGGCGATAACCTCGACGTTCGCGGCGTCCATGATGGAGATCGCAAGATTCGAGGGCGTGCCGCCGAACATGTCGGTGAGCACCACCACCCCGTCGCCCTCGTCCGCCTTCGCGACGCTGTCGAGAATCTCCTTGCGGCGCCGCTCCATATCGTCGTCGGGACCGATGCAGATGGCGCGGATGTTGCGCTGCGGACCGACCACGTGCTCGAGCGCCGCGACGAACTCGGCGGCGAGACGGCCGTGGGTTACCAGAACCATACCAATCATGGGCGAACCTTTAGCACAAATTAGAGTGCGGTGGCCCGATCGATATCGCGATGGCGGACAGTGACCCGCTGGCCCTGGTCACGCAACAGGGAAGCAAGCCTTTCCGCCACGAAGACGGAGCGGTGCCGCCCGCCGGTGCATCCCACCGCGATGGTGAGATAGCTTTTCCCCTCGCGCTCGAAGCGCGGTAGCAGCGGCAACAGCAGGTCCACCATCGCCTCCAAGAACGGGGCGAATCCGGGATCCGCGGCGATGAAGTCGGCCACACCCGGGTCGCGGCCGGTAAGCGGCTGGAGACCCGCCTCGTAATGGGGATTGGCCAAGAAGCGCACGTCGAACACCAGGTCCGCCTCGCGCGGCAGGCCGTGGCGGTAGGAAAACGAGGTCACGAAGGTCGTCACCCCCGCTTCACGATCGGGGCCGAAGTCGCTGTGAAGCATTTCGCGCAGCGTGCCCAGCCCCAGGTTCGAGGTGTCGACGACCGCGTCGCTATATTCTCTCAGCGGCTCGACCAGCCGGCGCTCGTGGCGAATCCCGTCCTCCACCGGCCGGTCGGCGGCCAAGGGATGTCGGCGGCGGGTCTCGGCGTAGCGCCGGCGCAGGATCTCGTCGTCGCAGTCGAGGAACAAGGTGCGGACGTCCAGCGCCTCCTGGACGCGGAGATGATCGATCGCCTCGAGGAAGTGGCTCACGTCGAAGTCGCGGGTCCGGATGTCGACCCCGATGGCGAGCGGCCGGCGAAAGCCGCTGCCCGGCCGCACCAGGCTTGACAGCAGCGAGAGCGGCATGTTGTCGATCGCCTCGAACCCGAGGTCCTCGAATATCTTCAGGGCCGAAGACCGGCCCGCGCCCGACATCCCGGTGACAACCACCACCCGCGCGGGCGCGCCTCGGTCCGGCGCGAGGCCGGAGCGCGCGCCCACGGCACCGCTCTTCACGGGCTTGGTCATGACCGCGGGATTATACCTTGCCTTATTGCGGAAACGACAAGGCGCAGCTTGGCCGCGGCCGAGGCCGCATAGGGGGCGAGCCGCACCAGCGGAACCGCAACCCCGAGGAAATCGCACGCCGCGGGCTCCGGCAGCCGCTCGACCGCCTCTTCCGAGACCAGGTCGGCGACGAGGCCGAGCGGCGCCCTCTCGAGGCTCGCCACCGGCAGGATGCCGACGCCGCGGACCTCGATGAGCCCGGCTATGGACCCCGGGCAGGAGGCGATCAACCGCCCGTCCTCCAACTCAAGGCGGGTCTGGTCGTCGGCAACGAGCCGCGCGCCGCCGTCGATCAGGCGCAGGGCGAGGTCGGATTTGCCGCTTCCGGGCTCGCCCCTGAGCAGCACGGCGAGGCCGTCCAATGCCACGGTGGTGCCGTGAACTTGGATCATCGAAGGGAAGGGTGGGACCGGACGGCGCGTGGTGTCAATGCGTGGGCAGACGCACGACGAAGCGCGCGCCGAGGATTGCGCCCCTTTCGTCACGGCGGTTCTCGGCGGTGACGCTTCCGTCGTGGGCCTCGATGATCTGCCGCGAGATGGACAGGCCCAACCCCGAATGGGTCCCGAATTTCTCCTGCGCCGGACGCTCCGTATAGAAACGCTTGAAGATGGCCTCGCACATGCCTTCCGGAATCCCCGGACCCTCGTCATCCACGGTGACGGTAACGAAGCCGGCGGCGCGCTCGACCCTGAAGGCGATCTTGCCGCCCGGCGGGCTGAACGAGACGGCGTTGTCGATGAGGTTCCTGAAGACTTGCACCAGCCGGCCTTCCATGCCGGGCACGAGCAGGTCCACGCCTTCGGGAAGGTCGACCTCGACTCGCGGGGCGTGTTCGTCCGCGGTGCTGCGGTAAAGGTCCGACAGCATCGTGAGCATGCCGACGAGATCGACCGGCGTGAGCTCGGCCCGGGAGAGCTCGGCATCCAGGCGGGAGGCGTTGGAGATGTCGCTGATGAGCCGGTCGAGTCGCTGGACATCCTCGAGAATGATGGCCATGAGGCGCCGCTGGCGCTCCGGGTCCTCGACGCGGGCGGCGGTCTCCACGGCGCTTCTCAGCGAGGTCAACGGGTTCTTGATCTCGTGGGCGACATCGGCGGCGAAGCGCTCGATCGCGTCCATGCGTTGCCACAGCGCCGCGGTCATGTCACGCAGCGCCCCGGACAGGTCGCCGATCTCGTCCCCCCGGTCGGCGAAGTCGGGGATGGTCGCCTTGCGGCCGTGGCCGTGGGTCACTTTCTCCGCCGCCAGCGCCAGGCGGCGGACCGGCCGCGCGATGGTGCCGGCGAGAAAGATGGAGAGCAGAACGGTCACGCCCAGCGCCAGGAGGAACGCGCGGAAGATGTCGAGGCGCACGGACCTCAGCGCCTCCTGGATGTCGGCATCGCTGGTCGATAACAAAATGGCGCCTACGATCTGCTTGTAACGTTGCACCGGGACGGCCACGCTCAGGATCAGGCCACCGCCGGAGGTGGAGCGGACCGCCGTGCCGATCTCGCCCCAAAGGGCGGCGTCCGCTTCGTCGTAATCCGCGGCTTTCTGGTCCGCCGTCTCCGAATAGGGGGGATAATCGCGGCGCCGCGGAAGAAGGTTGAACATCCAGTCGTAGAGGTCCCCGAGAAAAGCGGCAATGTTCCCGCCGAGGCCCGGGGCGGGAAGCTCCTCGACGAGCACCAGCCCGCCGGGCCCCGCGAGCACCCAGCTGTCGGCGACCAGGAACCCGTCGTCGTCGAACAGCCGCGCCCGGGTTTCGGTGGGCGCGACCAGGCGGCGCATCATCTGCCGCGCCAGGCCTGGCAACAGCAGGGGCCGACCGTCGGGCGGGATCGCCACGGCGCCTTCGCCGAGCGCGCCGGCGAAGATCTCGCCCTGGGTGGTCAGGGCCTCTAGCTCGGCGCGGATGAGGCCCTGGCGATACTGGTCGAGATAGAGCACGCCCACGACCAGAATCGCCAACGCCAACACGTTGACGGCGAGGATGCGCCTGGTAAGCGACGAGAACGGCCCGCGCCGCCGCACGCGGGCGCCGGCCTTGCCGGCCTTGACGGCTCCGCCCGGGGCGGCCTGGGGCGGCGCCGAAGGCGGCCTTTCGGCCGCGACCCCCGCCTCGGCGGACCCCTCAGGGGCGGCGCCTTCCGCCTTGCGGTCTTGCGGCGTTTCCGCTTCTGCGCTTATCGCCATTGGCCACGTCAGCTCTCGCGGTAACGGTAGCCGACGCCGTAAAGCGTCTCGATCTGAGAGAACTTGGCGTCGGCCTCCTTGAACTTCCTGCGCAAGCGTTTGATATGGCTGTCGATGGTGCGGTCGTCGACATAGATATGCTCGCCATAGGCGGCGTCCATGAGCTGATCTCTGCTCTTGACGTGGCCGGGCCGCGCGGCGAGCGATTTCAGGATCAGGAACTCGGTCACCGTGAGGGGAACGTGGGCGCCCCTCCAGGCGCAAACGTGGCGCACGGAATCGAGCGTGAGGTCCCCGCGGCGGATGATCCCCTCGCCGCCGGCGCCGGCCGAGGCTTCGTCCGCGGCGATTTCGCGGCGCCGCAAGAGCGCCCGGATCCGCTCCACGAGCAAGCGCTGCGAGAAGGGCTTCTTGATGTAATCGTCGGCCCCCAGCCGGAGCCCCAGGACCTCGTCGATCTCCTCGTCCTTGGAGGTGAGGAAGATCACGGGCACCTGGCTTTCCTGGCGCAGCCGGTTGAGGAGCTCCATCCCGTCCATGCGCGGCATCTTGATGTCGAGGATGATCACATCGACAGGCTTCGCACGCAGGCCCCGCAGCGCCTCTTCCCCGTCCGCATAGGTGCTGACGGCGAAGCCCTCGGCCTCCAGAGCCATGGACACCGAGACCAAGATGTGCCTGTCGTCATCGACGAGGGCGACGCTGTGCGACAAAACCAAAACCCTTCGATCTCACGATCCATTGCCGGCCGCGGCCGGGCCATCGGGCCTCGACGCGCCCCGCCGGGCGGCCGTTTCCCGCGCTCGAGACTGGGCTCCACCCCCGGGTGCTCCGCCCTGCCCGAGGCGCACTTTAAACGATACCACGATTGTGGCAAGACCATGATCTCGTTGTGATTTCCCGCCTTGCGACCGGACCGGACGGCGCGGCACCCGGGCCCGATGGGTTCGCTTCGGCTTGTGGATAGCTGCTCTCGGCGCTATGGGAAACGGGCGCTGCAGCAGAGGCTTTGCCCTTGGAGTGGGCGTGAGCGTACCGATTACGGATGACGAGAAGCTCGATGTCCGCACCATCCTCTCCGCCTTCTATCACTTCTAGGCATTCAGACCTCTGCCTCCCTCTCCATCTTCTATCACTTCTAGACACTCAGACCTCTGCCTCGGGTCGCATAGCGAAGAGGGATGGGCACGATGCGCGACGCGGTCGCCTGGGTGGCCCCGGGTGGTTTGTTGCCTGGGCCCGCCCTCGACGATATAGTGGCGGCGTCGATGGTTCCCCAGAGGGGGACGAAAAGGGAACGCGGTGCGAGCCCCTGTCCGGGATCGAACCGAACCGGGATCAAAGCCGCGGCTGTTCCCGCAACTGTAGGCGGCGAGCCCGTCTCCGCTGAGCGCCACTGGGAAACCGGGAAGGCCAGGAGACGGACAACGACCCGCGAGCCAGGAGACCTGCCATCGGTCCGTCAGCGCGAACCCATCGGGCGGGTGAACCCGGTGGAGGACGGGCCTCTCCTCTCTTGGCCCCGTTCGCGGTGACGCAGAAAACGGTGTACTGCTGCTCAGTTGGGAGAGTCCGTTATGCGTCACGTCAAATCAGCCACATCGACCTCTGCCCTTCCCCTTTCCCGGTCCGCGGAGGAACGCGTCGCGGCCGCCATCGCGGCCATGGTCGCCGCGCTTCTGGGCGCGTTCATCCTGTATGGAGTCGCGCTCGCCGACGCGGATGCGTTGCACAACGCGGCCCATGATGGGCGCCACGCCTTCGCCTTCCCCTGCCATTAAGGGAGGGCGCCATGATAAGACAGGTTCTGACCGCGGCGGTCCTCGCCGGGATCGCGGGCGGTTTTCTCGTGTCCGCGTTCCAGTCCGTGAGGGTCATCCCGCTCGTTCTTGAGGCCGAGACCTTTGAGGCCGCAGGGCCGGCCACGGCGGCGGGCCACGTCGGAGAGGGCGCCGAGCATCGAGAGGGCGCCTGGGCGCCCGCGGAGGGGCTCGAGCGGACGGTCTATACCGTCCTCACCAACGTTCTGACCGCCATCGGGTTCGCGCTGGTGCTTGCCGCCTGTTTCGCGCTTGAACGCTCGGTCGACTGGCGGCGCGGAGTCTTATGGGGACTTGCCGGGTTCGCGGTGTTTCACCTGGCGCCGGCGTTGGGGCTCCCGCCCGAGCTTCCGGGCACGAGCGCGGCGCCGCTCTTCGAGCGCCAGGCATGGTGGCTCGCCACCGTGGCGGCGACGGCCGCGGGGCTTGCGCTGGTCGTGTTCGCGCCGCGCCGGGCAGTGAAGGCGCTGGGGATAGTGCTGATCGTGGCGCCCCACGCCGTCGGCGCGCCCGAGGCGCAAGCCCCCGGCGGCCTCGTTCCGGCCGAGCTGGCGGCCGAGTTCGCGGCGGCCTCGCTGGTCACCGCAGCGGCGTTCTGGGTCGCGCTCGGTGGCCTTACCGGATTCTTCTTCCGAAGGCTCGCCGCGGGAGCTTGACCGGGAACGGGGCCGCAGGGCCCCGGCCGCGTCGCGCCGCCTGCCGCGGGCTTTGCCCGAGGCCCACCAGCCGGTTGGATCGCCACCACCCCTAGGACCCACCGCTTCCAACCCTGGCGCGCCAAACGCGGCCATTCCCGGACGTTCCCGCCTCCGATATCGAAGGGGACCCCCTCATGTCTTTCCAGATTCGGGCGCCCATCCGCGCTTGCGCGCTGGGACTGCTGCCGCCCCGGCCCGAGCCGGGACAACCGTATGTCTCGAGGCGGGGGCGCATCCGGGAACTCCAGGTTGAGAGACGGGTGGTATCCGAAGCGATCGAAACCACCGATGAATGAAGGCTTGGCCATGGTGCTTGCGCAGCGTGTCGTCCATGGCTTGGCGGTGCTCGGGAGCGCCCTGGTTTACAGCGCGAACGGGTATGCCGGTTGTGACGGAGACCCGTTGGCGTGCGAGGGATATGCCTTCGAGGCCGTGTACACCGGCGAGATCTGGGGGAATGCCGCGGGCGGAATGCGGCGCGGCGCCGCCTATTTGGACAACCTGGATTTGATGCTGGAGATCGATGCGGAACGGGCCTGGGGTTGGACCGGCGCGACGTTCTTCGCGTACGTGCTGGCCAATACCGACGACACCCTGAGCGAAGACATCGTCGGCGATGCGCAAGTGGTGAGCAACATCGATGCGATTGGCGCGGTGCGCCTGTTCGAGTTCTGGTACGAACAGGCGTTGTGGGACGAGCGTTTTTCGATCAAGACCGGGCTTTACAACCTGAATTCCGAATTCGACGCCAACGAGACGGGCTCGTTGTTCATCAACAGCTCCCATGGCATCGGCGCCGATTTTTCTCAAGCCGGCGAGAACGGTCCATCGATATTCCCGGTGACTTCATTGGCTCTTCGCACGCGCCTTGCGCTGACGCAAACATTGTCGTTGCAGGCTGTGGTGCTTGACGGTGTCCCGGGCGACCCCGACGACCCGCGTCGCACCGCCATTATCCTGAGCAAATCCGAGGGCGCGTTGATCGCGGTCGAAGCCGATTATCTCGATGATCGCGGCACCAAGCTGGCGCTGGGCTTCTGGCATTTCACGGCGCGGTTCGATGACGTGTTGGCCACCGATTCGGCGGGCGATCCGGTGCAACGTTCCGGCAATCAAGGCGTCTACGTGTTGGCCGAACGGGTGCTCTACCGCGAGCCCGAAAGCCCGGAGCAGGGCCTGGCGGTCTTCGGCCGCTTCGGCATCGCCGACGATGATGTGAACCAGTTCGATCGTTATCTCGGGGTGGGTGGCGTCTACACCGGCCTGGTGCCGGGCCGGGACGAGGACCGGCTCGGGCTGGCCGTCGCCATCGCCGATAATGGAGACCCCTTCGAGGAGGCGCAGCGGTTGGCGGGGGAATCGGTGGATAGCCGCGAAATCAACGTTGAACTGACCTACCGCCTTCAGGTAACACCCTGGCTGGCTCTGCAACCGGATATCCAGTACGTCGCGGATCCGGGGGCGGCTGGTGGTCTGGGCGATGCCTGGGTGTTCGGCTTGCGGTTCGAGGCTTCTTATTCCCTTCCTAAATGAGCGGACAAGCAGGCGATCCAGACCCCGGCGAGGGAGGCACGTTGGAGATCCAGGAAGCGGCGAGATTGGCACGCCACCTCGCGCGGGCGAGCCCGGTCGCCGCGCTGGCGACGCGGCTCGCCGGCGAAGGCGAGGCGGTGGGCCGGCCCTACGCGTCGCTGGTGACGGCGGCGTGCGATCATGACGGCACGCCTCTGCTGCTGCTTTCCGAACTCGCCGAGCACACCGCAAACATCGCCCGCGACGCGCGGCTCTCCCTTCTGTTCGCGGGCGGCCTGTCCCCGGGCGGCCTGTCCCCGGGCGGCCGCGGCGAAGGCGTGGACGATCCGCTCGCCGGGCCCCGGGTCACCCTGCTGGGGCGCGCGCGACGAAGCGACGCCCCCCGCCACCGCGCGCGCTTCCTCGCGCGCCATCCCGCGGCCGAGGCCTATGCCGACTTCAAGGACTTTCACCTTTACGCGGTGGCCGTCGAGAGGGCGCACCTGGTGGCGGGCTTCGGCCTGGTGAGCTGGGTGGAGGGCGCCGACTTCCCCTACGGCGGGGAAACCGAGGCCTTGGCGGAAAGCGAAGAGCGGATCGTCGCCTATATGAACGCGGATCACGCCGACGCGCTGGCCCTCTACGCCGAGAGGCTCCTCGAGATCCCGGCCGCCGAGGACGAGGCGGCCTGGCGCATGACCGGACTCGACCCCGAGGGGTGCGACCTGAGACGGGGCGCGGAAACGGCCCGGCTGGACTTCGAACGCCCCATCGAGGACCCCGCCGGCGCCCGCGCCGAGCTGGCGCGGCTCGCCGAGCTGGCGCGCGGGAAGCCGTGACGCGCGGGCATCCGCCAGCCCCACGGGCGTGGGGTCATTGGCGGGCCGACGGCCTTGCGCCCGGTGCCGGATTATGGCAAATCAGGGTGCGCTCGCGCCGCCGGGATATGCAGGGCGCCGCCGCCGCCGCCGCCACGCAATGGCGGGGCGAATAATAGGGTCATCCGTAGCCTTATCGCTTCACGTTCGTCCGGGGAGACATTGATGACAAATCCGGGAGAAGCCGCCACGCGGAACGCCAAGCTTCACGCCTGGGTGGACGAGGTCGCCCTCATGTGCCAGCCCGACCACATCCACTGGTGCGACGGGTCCGAGGCCGAGTACGACCGCCTCTGCAACCAGATGGTCGAGGGCGGAACGCTCATCCGGCTGAACCCGGAAAAGCGCCCCAACTGCTTCCTCGCGCGGTCTCATCCCAGCGACGTCGCCCGCGTCGAGGACCGCACCTTCATTTGCTCGCAGAACGTGGAGGACGCCGGGCCGACCAACAACTGGACGAACCCGGACGAGATGAAGCGGACCCTGAAGGGGCTCTTCACCGGCTGCATGCGCGGGCGCACCATGTACGTGGTCCCCTTCAGCATGGGCCCCATCGGTTCCCCCATCGCCCACATCGGCGTCCAGATCACCGATTCGCCCTATGCGGTGGTCAACATGCGGATCATGACGCGGATGGGCCAAAAGGTCCTGGACGCGCTCGGCGACGGCGACTTCGTGCCCTGCCTGCATTCGGTGGGCGCCCCGCTCGAGCCTGGCGAGCCCGACGTGCCGTGGCCGTGTAACGACGAGAAGTACATCGTCCACTTCCCCGAGGAGCGCTCCATCTGGTCCTTCGGCAGCGGCTACGGCGGCAACGCGCTCTTGGGCAAGAAGTGCTTCGCGCTCAGGATCGCCTCGGTGATGGCGCGCGACGAAGGCTGGCTCGCGGAACACATGCTGATCCTGGGCGTCGAGTCGCCCGAGGGCGAGAAGACGTACGTCGCCGCCGCCTTCCCCAGCGCCTGCGGCAAGACCAACTTCGCCATGCTGATCCCGCCCGGGGGATTCAAGGGCTGGAAGGTCTGGACCGTCGGCGACGACATCGCCTGGATCAAGCCCGACGAGGAGGGGCGGCTCAAGGCCATCAACCCCGAGGCCGGCTACTTCGGCGTCGCCCCCGGCACCTCCACGGGCTCCAACCCCACCGCCATGAAGATGCTGGCCAAGAACTGCCTCTTCACCAACGTCGCGCTCACCGACGACGGCGACGTGTGGTGGGAGGGCATGGACGGGGATCCGCCGGCCCATGCCATCGACTGGCGCGGCCAGGACTGGACCCCCGATTCAGACACCCCGGCGGCCCACCCCAACTCCCGCTTCACGGCCCCGGCGAGCGAGTGCCCGAGCCTGGACCCGGCCTGGGAGGACCCCGCCGGCGTGCCGATCTCCGCGTTCATCTTCGGCGGCCGCTTGAGCAAGACCTTCCCGCTGGTGTTCCAGGCCTTCGACTGGTCCCACGGCGTCTACCTGGCGGCGACCATGGGCTCGGAGGCGACCGCGGCGGCCGTCGGCCAGGCGGCGATCCGGCGCGATCCCATGGCGATGCTGCCCTTCTGCGGCTACAACATGGCGGAGTATTGGCGGCACTGGCTGGACATGGAACAGAAGATCTCGGACCCGCCGCTGATCTTCCGGGTCAACTGGTTCCGCAAGGACGACGACGGCAAGTTCATGTGGCCGGGGTTCCGCGAGAACATGCGGGTCCTGAAGTGGATCGTCGACCGCGCCCACGACCGGGCGCACGCCGTGGAAAGCCCCTTCGGCCTGATGCCACGCCGCCGCGACGTGAACTGGGAGGGCCTGGAGTTCGAGGCGGCCACCTTCTACGAGCTGATGACCGTGGACCGGGCCGCCGGCAAGGCCGAGGCCGAGGGCCAGACCGCACTGTTCGACCAGTTCGGCCACCACCTGCCCAAGGAGCTGGAGCTCCAGCGCGAGCTTCTCATCGAGCGCCTGGAGCGCGCGCCCGAGGTCTGGCGGCTCCAAGACCTCGAAGAGGAGGCGGCCTGACGACGGAGCGGGTGCCGGGGTAAGCATCCCAAACAGCCGTGCCGCCTCAGCCCCCGCTTTAGTACGCTCCGCGAAAGCCGACCGCAGAGGGCCGATTCATGCGAGTGGGGGAAACTTCCCTCAATAGGAAACTGCCTATTTGGCAAGTTTTCTGCCCTCGATACGTCGATTTTCAATCCAGCGCTTTCCTCACGAACACCCCGTTGACGGTGGGCCACAGCGCTCCCATATTGGGAATTACGATTGATCCCGATTTGGGAACAGTGTATCTTCTGCCGGCATGCGGATCATTTCGCGCAACACGCTCGGCGACTATTGGCGGCGGCATCGGGAAACGGAGCAACCCTTGCGCGACTGGCTGAGCGCAGCCAGAGACGCCGACTGGTCTTCCATGGCGGATATCAAGAGGACCTATCCCAAGGCCAGCGTCATCAACAACGAGCGTGTGGTGTTCGATATCTGCGGCGGAAACTATCGTCTTGTCGTGGCGGTGAAGTTTTCCGCGAAAATCGTATTCATAAAGTTCATCGGCACCCACAAGGAGTATCAGAAGGTGGATGCCGCCACCGTGGCGAGATACTGAAGGAGGACTTAGATGCGCGCCGAAGCAACGATTCGGCCTATCCGTACAGACAGAGATCACAAGGCGGGCATCGCCGAAATCGAGAGCCTCTGGGACTCTGGGCCCGGCACGCCCGAGCACGACCGGCTCGAAGTGCTCGCCACCCTGGTCGACGATTACGAGAGCAAGCGCTGGCCGATCGAGCCGCCCGATCCCGTGGAGGCCATCAAGCTCTGCATGGAACAGAAGAGCCTCTCGCGCAGAGACATGGAGCGCTATCTTGGCTCGCGCGCCCGCGTCTCGGAGATCCTGAACCGCAGGCGGCACCTGACGTTGCCGATGATCTGGAAGCTGCACAGGAATCTCGGCATTCCAGCGGCATCGCTCATCAAGCCCTATAGGCTCAAGAGGCCGGACTCCTCGCAACGGCGGCCGTGAGCCGTGAAATGAGCCTTGGCAGAGGTCAAAGCCTGATGATCCCGAGGGCCGGGACCCTGTTTCTGGAAACGTCCTCGCGACTGACGTGGGCGAAGCGGTCCTAACGGATCAATGCGCGTCGGCCCAGTTGTCGCCGACCCCCGTATCGGCCACCACGGGCACGTCCAGATCGACGGCCGGCAGCGCCGCGCCTTCCATCACCTCGCGCACGACCCCGGTGGTCGCCTCCAGCTCGTCCTCCGGCACCTCGAAGAGGAGCTCGTCGTGGACCTGGAGCAGCATCTTCGCGCTTAAGCTGTCGCCGGCGAGCGCCGCGGGCATGCGGATCATGGCGCGCTTGATGATGTCGGCGGCGGCCCCCTGCAGGGGCGCGTTGATGGCCGCGCGCTCGGCGAAGCTGCGGCGCGCGTGGTTCTTGTCGTTGATGCCGGGGATGAAGCACTTGCGCCCGAAGAGCGTCTTGACGAAGCCGTGCTCGCGGCAGAAGGCCTTGGTCTCCTCCATGTAGTCGCGGATGCCGGGATAGCGCGCGAAATAGGCCTCGATGTACGCTTTCGCCTCCTCCTGGGTGATGCCGAGCTGCTGGGCGAGGCCGAAGGGGGAGATCCCGTAGATGATGCCGAAGTTGATGGCCTTGGCCTTGCGGCGGATCGAGGGGTCCATCCCCTCCGCCGGCACCCCGAAGACCTGGGCGGCGGTGAGCGCGTGGATGTCGGCGCCCTCGCGGAAAGCGTCTTTAAGCGCCTCGATCCCGGCCACGTGCGCCAGGAGCCTGAGCTCGATCTGGGAGTAGTCGACGGACAGGAACTTGCAGCCCTCGGCCGCCACGAAGGCGCGGCGGATCTTGCGCCCCTCTTCGGTGCGGATGGGGATGTTCTGGAGGTTCGGGTCCGAGGACGCGAGCCGCCCGGTGTTGGTCACCGTCATGGCGTAAGAGGTATGCACCCGGCCCGTCTCGGGGTTGATCCGGTCGATGAGCGCGTCCGAGTAGGTGCTCTTGAGCTTGGAAATTTGTCGCCAGTCCAGCACCTTCGCGGGAAGCTCGTGGCCCTGGGCGGCCAAGGCTTCGAGCACGCCGGCGCTGGTGCTGCGGGCCCCGCTCTTGCCCCTCCTGCCGGCCTCGAAGCCCATCTCGTCGAACAGAACCTCGCCGAGCTGCTTGGGCGAGGCGATGGTGAACTCGTGCCCGGCGAGGCGGTGGATTTCCTCCTCCAGCTCGCCGATCCGGCGGGCGAAGTCCTGGCTCAGGCGGTGGAGCTCCTCCCGGTCGACGAGGATTCCGGCCCGCTCCATCCCCACCAGAACCGGGATCAGCGGCCGCTCGATGGTCTCGTAGACCGTGACCATGCGCTCCGCCACGAGCCTCGGCTTGAGCAGGCGGTGGAGGCGCCCGGTCACGTCCGCGTCCTCCGCCGCGTAGTCCAGCGCCTTGTCCAAGGGTACGCGGTCGAAGGTCACCTGGGCCTTGCCGGTGCCCGCCACGTCCGCGAACTTGATGGTGGTATGGCCGAGGTGGAGCGCGGCCAGCTCGTCGAGCCCGTGGCCGTGCTGCGCGCCGTCTAGGACGTAGGACAGCACCATGGTGTCGTCCACCGGCCGGACCTCGATGCCGTAGCGGCCGACCACCAGCATGTCGTACTTGAGGTTGTGCCCCACCTTGAGGACGCCGTCGTCCTCCAAGAGCGGCTTGAGGAGCCCGAGCGCGGTTTCCATGGGGATCTGTGCCGGCGCGGCGGCGCCCTCCGCCTTCGGCCCCTTGCCGCCACCACCGCCGCCGCCGAGATCGAGGTCGCCGCCGAGATCGAGGTCGCCCTGGGGCTCCGCCCGCTTGTGGCCGAGGGGGATATAGCAGGCCCGGCCCGCCTCCAGCGACAGCGAGACCCCGACCAGCTCGGCGCGCATCGCATCCAGCGACGTGGTCTCGGTGTCCACCGCCACGGTGCCGGCAGCGACGGCGCGCTCGATCCAGGAGCGAAGCGCCCGTTCGTCCTGGACCGGCTCGTAGGCCGTCTCCGCCGGGGCCAATTCGCGCGCCTCCGGCGCCTGGAGTTGGCCCGCGGCCGCGAGCTTGGCCTCGATCCGCGCGATGGTTCTCTTGAAGCCCTGCTCGCGCAAGAACGCCAGCAGCTTGTCGGGGTCCGGCGGAGCGACGTGGAAGGACTCGATGGGGGCCTCCACCGGCACGTCGTCCTTGAGCTTGACCAGCTCGCGCGACAGCCTGGCCTGGTCGGCGTTCTCGATCAGCCTCTCGCGGCGCTTGGTCTGCTTGATCTCGCCGGCGCGGGCCAACACCGCATCGAAGTCGCCGTACTCGTTGATGAGCGCCGCCGCCGTCTTGATCCCTATTCCCGGAACCCCGGGCACGTTGTCGGTGGCATCGCCGGCCAAGGCCTGCACGTCCACCACGCGGTCCGGCCCGACGCCGAACTTGTCCACGACCTGCTCGGGGCCGATCCTGCGGCTCGTGATGGGGTCCATCATGTTGATCCCGTCGCTCACCAGCTGCATCAGGTCCTTGTCGCCCGAGACGATGGTGACCTCCGTGCCCTGGCGTGCGGCCCGGCGGGCGTAGGTGGCGATCAGGTCGTCGGCCTCAAACCCCTCCATCTCCACGGCCGGAACGTTGAAGGCGCGCGTCGCCTCGCGGATGAGGGGGAACTGGGCGACGAGATCCTCCGGCGGCTCCGGGCGGTTGGCCTTGTAGTCGGGATAGATCTCGTTGCGGAAGGTCTCGCGGCCGGCGTCGAAGATCACCGCGAGCGCGTCGGCGTCGGTCTCCTCGATCAGCTTCATGAGCATGTTGGTGAAGCCGAAGACGGCGCCCACGGGGGTGCCGTCCGGCCTCGTCAAGGGGGGAAGCGCATGATACGCGCGGAAGATGAAGCCGGAACCGTCGATCAGGAAAAGGTGGCGCGGGGCGCTCAACTGCTCGCGGCCTCGGGAATCCTCGATTTGAGGACGTAGCGGCGGCCGCAGTAGGGACAGTCGATCTCGCCCTTGTCCCCAATCTGCAGGAAGACGCGCGGATGGCCCATCGCGCCGCCGTCACAGGCGACGACCGGTTCATCGACGGTGATGATTTCGACGGGCTGCATGGGCCACTCCAACCGTCACGGCCAGATAAGCCGTTGACCGTCCTGCGTGGTGGATGATAGCCATTGCCGCCGCACAATCAACTGCCGCCACGCGGTGGTTGCGGCGAATTTGGCCCCATCACCGGCACATGGAATTGCACCGCCCCGCGCCGCCTTCCGACCCCGTCACGGACCGCGAGTCCGCGGCCCGCGTGCCGGCCTACGCCGTCGAGACCAAGGCGCTTTCGAAAACGTATCCCGCCTCAAGGGGCCACCCGCCCCAGCGCGCCCTGGTCGACGTCGACCTCGCCATCCCGCGGGGCGCGCTGTTCGGACTTCTCGGCCCCAACGGCGCCGGAAAGTCCACGTTTATAAACATACTCGCAGGGCTCGTGCTGAAGACCAGCGGCACCGCCCGGGTTTGGGGGTTCGACATCGACCGCGCGCCGCGCCAGGCCCGCGCCGCCATCGGCGTGGTGCCCCAGGAGCTCAACATCGACCCCTTCTTCACCCCCGCCGAGCTTCTCGATGTGCAGGCCGGGATGTACGGGGTGCCGAAATCCGAGCGCCGCACGGCCGAGATCCTGGTGGCGCTGCACCTGGCCGACAAGGCCGACGCCTACACCCGGACTCTGTCGGGGGGCATGCGCCGCAGGCTGTTGGTGGCCAAGGCGCTGGTGCACTCGCCGCCGGTTCTCGTGCTCGACGAGCCCACGGCCGGGGTCGACGTGGATTTGAGAAGGCAGCTTTGGGCCCATGTGCGGGAACTGAACGAACGCGGGGTCACCATCCTGCTGACCACCCATTACCTCGAGGAGGCCGAGCAGCTCTGCGACCGCATCGCCATCATCAACCACGGGCGTCTGATCTGCTGCGAGGAGACGACCGCGCTCCTGCAAAGGCTCGACCTCAAGGAACTGGCGATCACGGTGCAACAGGACCTGGACGGGGTGCCGGCCGCGCTCGCCCGGTTCGACGTGGAGTTGGACCCGCCGCGCCGCCTCGTCATCCGCTACCGCACCAGCCAGACCCAGGCGGCGGAGATTCTCACCGCCGTCCATGACGCCGGGCTCGGCATCGCGGATATCACCACCGAGCAGTCCGACCTCGAGGACGTGTTCCTGCAGCTCACCCGGTCGCCGGACGATCCCGAGGACGCCCCGGCATGACCGGGCGGACCGGCCGCGCCCGAACCGCGACCGCAACAGAGGCCCTGCGTTGCCTGCCCGCCCGACGGGTTCTCCGCCGGGGCGGGCTCGCCGCCGTGGTTGCCCTGGCGGCGGCAGTCGCGATCGGCACCTGCGCGCCGCGCCTGCAGCCGCCGGGCGCCGGTCGGGTCAGCCCGCACCTCTTGGAGGACCGCTTCGTCGCCGCCGACGGGGTGGAGCTTCCGCTTCGCCGCTGGATGCCGGAGGACCCGCCCAAGGCCGTGATCCTGGCCCTCCACGGTTTCAACGACTACTCCGACGCCTTCCTGGACCCGGGACGCTATTGGGCGGAGCGGGGCATCGCCGCCTACGCCTTCGATCAACGCGGCTTCGGGGAGGCCCCGCACCGGGGCCTGTGGCCGGGCACGGAGGCGCTGATCGCGGACCTGCGCGAGGTTTCGCTGGCCTTGCGGCGCCGCCATCCGCAAACGCCCCTCTTCCTTCTGGGCGACAGCATGGGCGGGGCCGTGGTGTTGATCGCCATGGCGGCCGAGCCGCCGCCGGTCGACGGCGTCATCCTGGTGGCCCCTGCGGTGTGGGCGCGCCACACCATGAACCCGATACAGAGGGGCGCGCTGTGGCTCGCCGCCCACACCGTGCCGTGGCTCAAGGTATCGGGAAGGGGCCTCAGGATCCGCGCATCGGACAACGTCGAGATGCTGCGCGCGCTTGGCGAGGACCCGCTGGTGATCAAGGAGTCCCGGATCGACGCCCTCTACGGCCTCGCCAACCTCATGGACGAGGCGATGGAGTCCGCCCCGGGGCTCCCGGTCCCGGCGCTCGTCCTCTACGGCGACAACGACGAGGTGATCCCCGCCGCCCCCACCCACGAGTTGTTGCGCCGATTACCCGGGGCGAGCGCGCCGCGGTGGCGCGTGGCCTTCTACGAAAAGGGCTTCCACATGCTGCTGCGCGACCTCCAGGCCGAGGTCGTGCTCGAGGACATCATCGCCTGGATCGAGGACCGGCAGGCCGCGCTTCCTTCCCAAGCCGAGGAGCACGCAGCCGAGGCTCTGGCGGCGGAGTGAAACGGGGGCCGCTCGGCCGCTCTCGCCAGGGCGACTCCGCGCCGCCGCCGGGGGGCGGGGACCCGCGGCCGGGCCGAGGGGCGATGGTTGCGGCCACGAATTCAAAATGCCAGAATGCGCGTGCCGGCTGACGGCGGCGGCACATGGCTTCGGATAACCCAATGCGCGCGCTCCTGATCGCACCCAGTTTCTTCATCGCGGTGGTCCTCGCCGCGCCCTCTTGGGCGGAGGCCACCGAGGCCCCGTTCGGGCTCGAGTGGGGAATGCAGGTGGGCGACCTCACCGCCCTCGACATCGCGATCCAGTCCACCACCAAGAGCGGGAACCTGGCCGTCGTCACCGTCACGGAGACGCCGGAAGCGCTGGACGACACCTATCTCGTGACCCTGTGGTTCGACGACGAGCTGGGCCTCGTCAACGTCCGCTGGACGAGCAACAAGATCGAGGCCGACACGAGCGGCGAGCGGGGCCGAAGAAAATATACCGAGACCCGCAGGTTCATCGTGGAGAACTACGGGGAGCCGACCGACGAGGCCCTGGTCATCGGCGCCCGGCTGTTCGACCAGGACGACGAGTTTTACCAGTGCCTCGCCTACGAGGGCTGCGGGGTGTGGAGCGCCATCTGGGAGCAGGAGCCCGCGGGCGGCATCCTCTTGAGCATCGAGGGCATGGACCCCGGGACGGGGTTCGTGCAGCTCTATTTCGAATCCGAGGGCTGGACGGCCGTCAACGAGCAGTAGACCAGAACTACCGGTGACGTCGGGTTCAGGGATCCCCTGGCGGGCGCGGGCTTGGCGCGGGCGTGGGCTTGGCGCGGGCGTGGAGCTTGGGACGCGCGGCAGGCTTCGGCCCCGCGCCGGGTGCTCGAGTCGCCCGTTCGCCGGGAGTTTGCATGGGGCCGGGCCTTGCAGTAACGTGCCTCTCCGGCGCGGGGGTGTCTCGATCCCCATATAGATGCATAGACGTTCAGCGCCCGTAGCTCAGTTGGATAGAGCGCTGGCCTCCGGAGCCAGAGGTCGTGAGTTCGAATCTCGCCGGGCGCGCCATTTCCTCGCCGGGTCCACTCTCGACCTCGCCGCCGGGACTCCTTCGGCTTGAGCTTGCCGAGCCGCACCGGCGGCGGTGCGGCGCTCAGGCCCGCGCCGCCTCAAGCCCCTCAGTCGTAGCCGTAGAGCCAGCGGCTCTCGGCGTCGTGCACGTTCTTGACCGAGTGCACCGCGCCCTTGGGGATGAACACCTCGTCGCCGGGACCGGCCGTGAAGCTCTCGCCGGCGACGGTCATCCCGAGTGCGCCGTCTACCACGGTGACCAGCTCGTTGGTGGAGTGGACGAAATCGCGCCACTCGCGGCCCGGCGGGTCCGTGAACAGGTCGCAGGAGTAGCCGCGCCCGCCCCAGTCGTCCGCCACCGCCGCGCGATCGACCGGGAGGCGGAACCTGGCCCGCGTCAGATACGGCCCGGTCATCGCAGGCCTGCCTCAGACGGACCACTCATTCGATCCGCTCGGCGCTGACCGGATCGCCGTCCTCCACCTGGGCGAGCGCCTTTACGTCCTCGCGGGCGCGGCCCCAGATGTTGGTGGCGGCGGCGAGCCGGATCTCGTCGCCGCGCGAAATGGGCGTGCGCCCGAAGCCGATGGCGATGCAGCGCCCCTCGACCCAGAAGGCGAGCTCGCCGGCCTCGACCACGGCCTTCGCGTCCGCCTCCCTGTCGGCCTCCACGGGGACCGCGAAGTAGACTTCCTCGCCCCAGGTCTGGGCCGTCGAGTCAAACGGCAGGCTCTCGTAGATCGCGTCCGCGGTGGGCGTCTCGAAGAGCTCGGCGGTGAGCTCCACCGGCCCGATGGTGAGCTTCAAGGTGCGCATGGATGACCCCCGATTGGCCGAACTCCGATCCCTCCCGCAAGCCGGCCTCGCAGGCTACCGGCCGAGCGGCAGGGTGAACAAGGGCTGGATCCTTTCGATCTTGCCGGCCTGCAGGGCGAAGAGCTGCGCCAGCAGCGCGAAGGTCGACTTCGACTGCAGGTCCGCGTCGTCGATGTAGAACCAGTGGCCCCGGTAGTTGACCGTGACGGCCGCCTGCGCCGGCCGCGTGGCCTGGGACCGGACCCGCAACAGGTTCCCCGTCACGTTTGCCCAGTCGAACGCCCGGCCGTCTTCGTACCGGGTCACGGTGACGACCCCGCGCTCCTCGTCGGCCGCAGGCACCTCGACGCCCTGGGAGAGGTAGGAGAGCACGCCCATGATCGACCGCGTCTCCATGCCGATCCGGTCTTCGCCTTCCGTCACGCGGTGGGGAACGACGGTGTAGCGGTCCCTCCCTTCCAAGAGCCCGAGCTTCCGGGCGATGAGGCGGGTCTCCGGCCACGTGACGGCATCGCCCCGGATGCGCATGACGAGCACGCGCGCGCCGTCCCGCTGTTCGTAGCCAATGATCAGCGCGTCGCGCCTCTGAAGCAGCCTGAAGGCCTTGGCGACCTTCGCGAAGTCCTCGTATTCCGGAACGTAGGTCGGCGTCGGGCCCGAGGCGCTGGGGGCGTTCTTGACGTTGTTCAGCCGCTGTACGCAGACCCGCAGGATCCGCTCGATGCTCCAGCCGGTGTGGAAGAGCAAGAGGACGGTCTCGACGGGGATGGGCGAGAGCAGCCGTTCGACGAACTCGTTGCCCTGGAGCGGCGAGTAGGTGATGGTCGGGTTCTCCTCGTACGCGACGCCTGCCTTGAGCCCGAGCTTGCCGGGGCCGCTTTCGGCGAGATCTCCGCTCACCTCCGCCGAGGGATTGAACACGAACTGGGTGGCGACGCTGGTGACCTGCAGGAAGAAGGGCGTGTCCCGGTACCTGAGCCGCGCCAGGTTGAGCAGCATCTGCTCGTCATTGGTGCTCTGGATCGCGACGTTGTAGGGCTTCCGGTTCGCCTGCAACGCCTGCGCCCCGAACGACGTGCAGCTCGAGAGCGCCATGGCCGCCGCCAACGAGGCGGCGATCAGTCCGACGGTTCCAGCCCGCTTCATCACCTTCCCTCGCACACAGGTCCGCCTGCGCCCCCTTGGCCGGCCACGGTCGCCGCTTGCGGTCGATGCCATGACCCCGGCCTGATATTAATGACCCAGAGCCGCCCGGTCTCAAGGAGATTTCCCGCCTCTCCCGTCGGCCCTTGGCCGGCGCCCGCCTTTCGCGCAAAATAGCCGGCGGCGGGGCGTTCACCACACCGCCCCGCCGCCCTCGCGGGTAAGGCAGGATCGGCTGTGTCCGGAACGAATCCGTCTTCGCACGAGAGCGCCGCGGCGGCCGCCAATGCGCCGCGGCGGCTGTTCCCTTTGACTCGCCACATCTCGTGGCGCCTGACGCCGTACCTGGCGAAGACGCTCGCCACTCCCAACCAAGTAACGTCCGCCTCCCTGGTCGTGGGGCTGGCGGCAGCCGGACTTTTCGCACAAGGGACATACATGGCGGCGGTGGGAGCTTCCGCCCTGTTGGTCATATCTTACGTCCTGGACAATTGCGACGGAGAGCTCGCCCGGTTGCATCGGGCCACGAGCAACTTCGGGGAAGAGCTCGATTCCTTCGCAGACTGGCTCATCCATTCCGCCTTCTTCATGGGCATCGGGCTCGGCGTCACGCGACAAACGGGTGACGAATTCTGGATATGGCTCGGCGGAATCGCGGCCCTCGGCGGCACCATCAACTACCTCGTGGTGCTTACGATCAAGGCGCGCTCACGCCGGAGAGCGAGCTCGCGACCCGCCGATGAGCCCCGCGCTCGCCCGCGCCCCCATCGGCGTCCACCAGGGACGCCCTCCTCTTCGCCTTCCGGGAGCTTGCCAGGGCTGACTTCTGTTTCATCGTGGTATTGGTCGCCCTTTTCGACGTAACGTGGCTGCTGCTCGTCGTCGGCGCCGTCGGGGCGCACGCCTACTGGGCCTCGGCGCTGCTTGAAGGCGCCCAGGACCATCACGTCTAGGCCACCCAGGGACATCCAGGCAAAACAAGGGCGCGCCGTGCGTTTCGCCAAGATCGGCTATCTGGTTTTGGGGCTCGGCCTGCTGGGGCTGGTGCTCTACGAGACCGACCTCGCCGAGGCGTGGGGCCGTATCCGGCAGGTGGGATGGGGGTTCGCGCTCATCTTCCTCATCTACTTCGTGGCTTTTCTCTTCGACGTCGGGGCGTGGCGGATGACGCTCACCCGCCCGCCTGGGGACGGACCCTGGTTCTACAGGCTCTGGAAGCTGCGCATGGTGGGCGAGGCGTTCAACAGCATCACCCCTCTCGCCACCATGGGGGGCGAGCCGGTCAAGGCCGTCCTGCTCAAGAAGCTCTACGGCGTCCCGTACCGCGAAGGGGCGGCGTCCCTGGTGCTCACCAAGACCACCATTCTGTTGGCGCTGGTCGTTTTCTTGAGCGGCGGTTTCTTCGTCATGATGGGCTTCGCGACGCTCCCTCACTCCTTCAAGCTGGCGGCGGGCGCCGGCCTTTTCGCCATCAGCCTCGGCATCCTGCTGTTCTATTTGGTGCAGCATCGCCGGATCACGACGCAGACGCTGCGGCGGCTGCTGCGCGGACGATTGGCGCAGCGGCTCGAAGGCGCCCTGCACCACGTCCAGGATTTCGACGGGCGTCTGGTTCGGTTCTACACGGGCGACCGCCGCCGCTTCGCCGGGGCGTTCCTGTTGGCGCTCGCCAGCTGGTTCGTGAGCGTGCTCGAGCTTTACGTCGCGATGGCGCTGCTCGGCCACCCGGTGACCTTCGGGGAGGCTTTGGTCATCGAGACCGTGGCCGAGTTGGTGCGGGCCGGCGCCTTCTTCATCCCCGGCCGGATCGGCGCGCAGGAAGGAGGCTTCATGGTGGTCTGCGCCGCGGTGACGGGCTCGCCGACCCTGGGCCTGACGGTGGCCCTGGTGCGCCGAATCCGCGAGATCGTCTGGATCGTCTGGGGCCTGGCCCTGGGCTGGGCCGCCCTTCCGGGCTTGAGGCTCGGCGGGGAGGCCGCCGTCGCCGTGCCCGCCGAGGACTACCGGGATCGAGCAGGACCCGACCCCCGATAGCCCGGAGCGTGTCCCTCAGGGGAACGCGGGCCGCCCCGAAGCAGGAACGCCCACGGGCGCGATGGTCCGCGCACCCGCCCGCGCCGGCCAAACGCCGCCGTTTACTTCGCCAGCCGGGCGATGGTCGCCGTGGTGCTGTGCCCCGGCATCAGCTCGGCGAGCAGGACCTTGCCGCCGTGGCGCCGCACCACGTCGGCCCCGACCACCTCGTCGGGCCGGTAGTCCTTGCCCTTGACCAGCACCTCCGGGCGGATCGCCTCGATGAGCTTGATCGGCGTGTCCTCGGCGAACACCACCACCAAGTCGACGGTGGCGAGCGAGGCCAGGATCTGGGCCCGCGCCGCCTCCGACTGGACCGGGCGGCCCTCGCCCTTCAGCCTCCGCACCGAGGCGTCGCTGTTGAGCCCCACCACCAGCCTGTCGCAGGCGGCCTTGGCCTGGGAAAACAGCGACACATGTCCGGGATGGAGCAAGTCGAAGCAGCCGTTGGTGAAGCCTATCCTGAGGCCCTTTCGGCGCCAGCCATCGACCCGCTCGAGGGCCTCCGCGGCGGGGAGGACCTTTTCCTCGCCGGTGAGCAGGTCCTGGGTACGGAGCGCGGTCAAGAGCTCGCCGGCCCGGGCCACCGCGGTGCCCGTCTTGCCCACGACGATGCCGGCGGCCACGTTCGCAAGCCGCGCCGCGTCCTCCCACGTCGTCCCCGCGGCACGGGCGGCGGCCAGCGTCGCCACCACCGTGTCTCCGGCCCCCGAGACGTCGAACACCTCGCGGGCCTCCGCCGGGAAGTGGCGGACTCCGCCCTCGGCCGTCACCAGGGTCATGCCCCGCTCGCTCCGGGTCACCAGCACTCCTTCGACGCCGCAAGCCTCCATGAGGCCGTGGGCGGCAGCGGTGATCGCCTCGTCCTCTTCGGTCGGCACCCGCGTGGCCTCCGCGAGTTCGCGCCGGTTGGGGGTAATCAGGCTCGCCCCGCGGTAGCGGGCGTAGTCCGTGCCCTTGGGATCGACGATGACGGGCCGCGCCTTCGCGCGGGCCGCCTCGATGACGCCCTGAATGGTGTCCGGGCCAAGGACGCCCTTTCCGTAGTCGGACAACACCACGACCGCGCAGTCGGAGAGCGCCTCGCGCGCCCGGCGGACGATCTCCGCGGCGAGCGGCTCGGCCAGCGGCCCGTCGGACTCGCTGTCGGCGCGGAGCACCTGTTGGTGCGCGGCCACGAAGCGCGTCTTGATGGTGGTCCGCCGCCCTTCCTCCACCACCAGGTCCGGGGCGACCCTGTCTTCGGCCTGGAGCAAGGCGGCGACCTCCGTCCCTGCCTCGTCGTCGCCGGTTACGGCAACGATGGTGACCTTTGCTCCCAGCGCCACCAGGTTCCGCGCCACGTTGCCGGCTCCGCCCAGCATCGAGGCCTCGTTGTCGATGCGGAACACCGGGATCGGCGCCTCGGGCGAGATGCGCTCGACCTCGCCATAGACGTAACGGTCGAGCATTACGTCGCCGACGCACAGCACCCGGGCGGCGCTCAACGCCTCGACATGGGCGGCAAGGTCTGACTTTCCGGTCATGGCTGCGGCCTTCACAGCTGCCTCGGGACACCGGCACGGAGGCGACCCGCCCGGGCGGCGATCGCTTTCATCCCGGCGCCCGTTTCCGCGGCGTCAGACTAACGCAAAATGAGGAAATGGCGATAGCGCCGGGCTCGCGCGAGCCTCAAACGAGCTTGAGCTCTTGCTCCAGGGCGCCGCAGAGCATCTGGCCCAAGGTGATGTGCATCTCTTGGATGCGCGCCGTGACCGCCGAGGGGACCACGAGCAGCGGGTCCGCGAGCGCGACGAGATCGCCCCCCTCGCCGCCGCTCAAGGCCGCCGCCGTGGCACCCATCTCGCGCGCCGCCTCGAGCCCGAGGACCACGTTGCGGCTGCGCCCCGAGGTGCTGATGGCGATGGCCACGTCGCCGCGCCGGCATAGCGCCCGGACCTGGCGGGCGAAAACATGATCGAAGCCGAGGTCGTTGCCGATGGCGGTAAGCGTCGAGGTGTCGGTGGTCAACGCCAGGCCCGCGATGGGCACCCTGTCCCGGCTATAGCGCACCGTAAGCTCGGCAGCGAGGTGCTGGGCATCGGCGGCGCTGCCGCCGTTGCCGAAGAAGACGATCTTGTTCCCGGAGCGGATCGCCTCCGCGCAAACGGCGACCAGCCGGGCGAAGGGCTCGCGCAGCTTGGCCCGCGTGGCGCGCGTCACGTCTTCGTGCTCGCTAAACTCGGCGTCGAAGAAAGCGTCGAGATCCATGGCCTTCGGGCAGCCTAAGTGGGGCGGGAAGGAGCGGGGCCCGGATTGGCGAGATTAGCCGAGAGGGCTGGCGAAGTCATTATTTGCCGAGCCGGTCGGCGGAGGTTCCCGCGGGCCCGCGTGCCGGCGACCCGCCCGAGACCCCACCGCCCCGCTCGCCGAGTCGTGCCAAGCCGTCCCGGAAGGCCTCGAAGGCCGCCCCGAACTCCTCAAGCGAGATCGAGAGCTCGCGTGCCGCCGCCGGCGCCCCCAGGAACCGCAAGGCGAGCGCGCGCCCGCGCTCGAGTTCCTCGATGATGGCGACCGCCTCCGGCCCCGTCCAGGTGACCCGGTCGAGATGGTCCGGCCCCCGCTCGTAGGCCGGGTTGTTGTCGACGCTCAGGATCACGCGCGTGCCCAGCGCGGTTCCGCTGCGCGAAGAGACGGTCAAGGTGTACCCGCCCGGGCCCGGGCCCGTGATGCGGATGGCGCTCATGCGCCCCGCCTCCTCGAGGGCGATGGCGGGAGCGTCGATGAAACAGGAGCTCTCGGGCACGGCCATGCCCTGCCAGCACACCACGGACCACTCGCCGAAGGTGTGGTGATAGAGGATGTAGGCGGCCGCCGCCGGATGCCCCGCCGCAACCGCCGCCAGGAAGAGCGCCGCCAGGGCGGCAGCCCTGCCGAGCCGGTCCGGGTGGATCCGGACGGCCGTCGGCCTCATGGCCAAATCACCGGACCTCGAGCTCGCGGGTGACAGAAACGTGTACCGTTTTGCCCCCTGTGTTGCGTGCCAGCGACACCTCGGCGCGGTAGGTGCCTTCCGGCCAGGCGGCCCCGCGGCGCTTCCTACCCGCGTATTGGAACCAGCGCGCCTTGCGCTTCTCCAGCGTCTTCTTGTGATCCACGATCACGGTTCCGTCCGGCGCGACCAGGCGGAGGCGCAACTCGTCGCCCGCCTCGACGCCGAAGATTTCGGCCCAAAGCAGGATGGCCGGAGCGTCGCCAGGCAGTTCCGTCCCGCGAAACCTTCCGCTGCGCATGTCCTCGGCCTTCGGCGGGGTGGTCGAAAAGCCGACGTTGTAAATGGCGACGGGCGTGTAGGCGAGCGCCTCCAGCGCCGCCGCAGTCCACAGCGGCACCTTGCCTGGCCCGCACCCTGCGCTTGCGGGAGGCCGACCGTCGAGGCCCAGGAACGGATCGAACAGCTTGCCCTTGTGGCGCACGGCAACGTGCACGTGGGGATACTCGGTATTTCCGGACATGCCCACGAGCCCCAGCTCCTGGCCCCTTTCGACCTGCTCGCCGGACCTGACCCGGATGCTGCCGCGGCGCATATGGCAATACTGTGTCACCCAACCCCCGTCGTGGGCGATGGCGACGCCGTTGCCGCAATCCAAGCCGTTGAGCGACTCGCGACCGTCCTTCCGTACGCTGACGTCCCGCATGCCGTCACGGGTGCCTTTCACCACCCCTGGCGCGGCAGCAAGCACCCGCACGCCTTCTTCCATCGCCTTGCGATCGCGGAGTGCGATATCGACGCCGGTGTGCCCGTCGTTGGCTCGCCCGTTGCACATGTAGTCCCGCACCCCCTCACCCGGGTCCAGATCGACGAACTTAGAGATCCAGCAGGTCCTTCCCGGCGTGCAATCGACGGGCAAATCGAGGCTGATGGGGGCGTTTGCCGCCTGCGCTTCGCCTCCTTGGGCCAGCAGCGCGGCCATGGCGGCACCCACCGCAAGGCCCAGGGCCGGGCGCAG
>JAZGAE010000035.1:0-5788 GCA_036475545.1 Alphaproteobacteria bacterium | reverse complement strand
CAGTTCCCCCACAAAGTTTGTGGTGGAGCGGCGCCGGCCCCACCACCATGTATCGGGCGTCTGCCGGCGCACGGCAGCCGCGCGGCTTGGCCGCCCGCACGGGCGCACGGCACGAGAGAGCCCGATGACGAGCAACCGCCTTTCCCAGGAAACCAGTCCCTACCTGCTCCAGCACAAGGACAACCCGGTGCACTGGCAGCCCTGGGGCGCCGAGGCGTTCGCGCGGGCGCGGCGAGAGGACCGCCCCGTGCTGCTTTCGATCGGCTACGCCGCCTGTCATTGGTGCCATGTCATGGCCCACGAGAGCTTCGAGGACGGCGCGACGGCCGAGCTCCTGAACGAGGGCTTCGTCAGCATCAAGGTGGACCGCGAGGAACGCCCGGACGTCGACGCCATTTATCAAGCCTCGCTCGCGCTCATCGACGAGCACGGCGGCTGGCCCCTGACGATGTTCCTGACACCCGAAGGCGAGCCCTTTTGGGGCGGCACCTACTTCCCGTCGACGGCGCGCTTTGGCCGCCCCGCCTTCCCCGACATCCTGCGCCGAGTCCTCGATGTCTATCACCGGGAGCCCGACAAGGTGACCACCAACGCGGCGGCCATCCGCGCCGCGCTCGAGCGCCTCTCGAAGCCCAAGGCCGGCGGCGGCCTCGGCCCCGATGTCCTCGAGCGCGCGGCCGCGCGCCTGGCCCAGCAGGTCGATCCCGTGCACGGCGGCCTCGGCCCCGCGCCCAAGTTCCCGCAGCCGGCCGTGCTCGAGCTCGTCTGGCGGGGCTGGAAGGCGACCGGCCAGCCACAGCTGTTCGACGCGGTGACGCTGTCCCTCGATCGCATGTCGCGGGGCGGCATCTACGACCACTTGGGCGGCGGCTTCGCCCGCTACGCCACCGACCGCCAATGGCTGGTGCCGCACTTCGAGAAGATGCTCTACGACAACGCCCAGCTCGTCGAGCTGCTGTGCCTCGTCTGGCAAGAGACCCAGAGCCCGCTTTACGCCGCGCGCATCGCCGAGACCGCCGAGTGGGCGCTGCGCGAGATGGTGGTCGACGGCGGCGGTTTCGCCAGCTCCGTCGACGCCGACAGCGAGGGAGGCGAGGGACGGTTCTACGTCTGGTCGGAGTCCGAGATCGACGGGCTGCTCGGACCCGACGCGGACGCGTTCAAGGAAGCCTACGACGTGACCCCGGCGGGCAACTGGGAGGGGAAGACGATCCTCAATCGCAGCCACGGCGCCATCTTCGCCGACGACGCCCTCGAGGAGACCCTGGCCCGCTGCCGCGCCGTGCTCTGGAAGGCGCGCGAAACTCGCGCCAAGCCCGGCCGCGACGACAAGGTGCTCGCCGACTGGAACGGCCTCATGATCGCGGCGCTCGCCAACGCCGGCGCCGTCTTCGCCACGCCCCGCTGGATCGACTCCGCCGCCGCCGCCTTCGCCTTCGTCCGCGAGCGCATGAGCGCAGACGGCCGTCTCCGCCACAGTTGGCGCCGTGGCGAGGCCAGGCACCCGGCGACCTTGGACGATTACGCCGCCATGTCCCGGGCCGCCCTCGCGCTCCATGAGGCGACCGGCGAGCGCCATTACCTGGACGAGGCCGAAACCTGGGTCGAGACGGCGGGCCGCCACTTCTGGGACGAGCCGGCAGGCGGCTACTTCCTCACCGCCGACGACACCGAAGGCTTGATCACGCGCACCAAGACGGCCTTCGACGGGCCCGTTCCCTCCGGCAACGGGATCCTGACCGGGGTCCTGGCGCGCCTCTATCACGTTACCGGAAAGGACCAATACCGGGCCCGCGCCGAGAAGGTCGTCACTGCCTTCTCCGGCGAGGCGTCGATCCAGTTCTCGGCGATGGCCGGCCTGCTCAACGGCAACGACCTTCTGCACAACGCGCTGGAAGTCGTCATCGTCGGCGAGCGCGCCGCCCCCGACACGGCGGACCTGCTGCGGGCCCTCAACGGCGTCTCGCTGCCCAACCGGGTGCTCTCGATGGTCACGCCCGGCGCCGAGTTGCCGGCCGGCCACCCGGCCGCTGAGAAGGGCCAGATCGACGCCAAGGCCACCGCATACTTGTGTCGGGGCGGCACCTGTTCCGCCCCGCTCACCGACCCCTCGGCCCTGGGAGAAGCGGTGGCGACGCGGTAGGATGCCGCCCATGGCGCGGATATCGCTGGTCTCGCCCCTCGGGCCGCTCACCCTCCGCGAGGAACGGGGCGCGCTCGCCTCGCTCACCTGGGAAGGTCCCGCGAACGGCTTCGGCCGCGAAGCTGCGCCGACGAGCCCGTTGCTCGCCGCGGCCAAGGACCAGCTGGAGGCCTATTTCACCGGTCGGCTGGACCGCTTCGACCTGCCGTTGGCCCCCGCCGGGACTCGGTTTCAGCGCTCGGTTTGGGAGCTTCTCGCGGAGGTGCCGTACGGCGCCACCGACAGCTACGGAAGCCTGGCGCGGCGCCTACGCACCGCCCCTAGGGCCGTCGGCGCGGCCTGCGCCCGCAACCCCATTCCGATTGTCATCCCCTGCCACCGGGTGCTCGGGGCGGGGGAACGGCTCGGCGGCTATTCCGGGCGGGGAGGCCTGGAGACCAAGCGCTTCCTCCTACGGCTCGAGGGAACGTCGGCTCCTTAAGCTTAAGCGTTCGCGGAGAAACCCCGACCCTTCGTCCTCGACCCGCGGCCCGCTTTGGGCGCGGCGGAGTCCGGTCAGGTGTTCATGGATTCGAAGAATTCCTCGTTGCTCTTGGTGGACTTCAACTTGTCCAGCAGGAACTCCATGGCGTCGGTGATGCCCATCGGCGTGAGGATGCGGCGCAGGATCCACATCTTTGCAAGGGTCGCCTTGTCGACGATCAGCTCTTCCTTGCGGGTGCCGGACTTGGTGATGTCCATCGCCGGGAAGGTGCGCTTGTCCGCGAGCTTGCGGTCGAGGATGATCTCGGAGTTGCCGGTTCCCTTGAACTCCTCGAAGATCACCTCGTCCATGCGCGAGCCGGTGTCGACCAGCGCCGTGGCGATGATGGTCAGCGAGCCGCCTTCCTCGATGTTGCGGGCGGCGCCGAAGAACCGCTTCGGCCGCTGCAGCGCATTGGCGTCGACGCCGCCGGTGAGAACCTTGCCCGAGCTCGGCACCACCGTGTTGTAGGCGCGCGCCAGGCGGGTGATGGAATCGAGCAGGATCACCACGTCGCGCTTGTGCTCGGTCAGGCGCTTGGCCTTCGAGATCACCATCTCCGCGACCTGCACGTGACGGCTTGCCGGCTCGTCGAAGGTGGAGCTGATGACCTCGCCCTTGACGGAGCGGGCCATGTCCGTGACCTCCTCCGGCCGCTCATCGATCAACAGCACGATGAGATACACCTCCGGGTGGTTGGCGGTGATGGCGTGGGCGATGTTCTGCATCATCATGGTCTTGCCGGCCCGCGGCGGCGACACGATCAGCGCCCGCTGTCCCTTCCCCAGCGGCGTGATGAGGTCCACCACCCGGGTCGTGTAGTCCTTGATGGTGGGATCATCGATCTCGAGCCTCAGGCGCTCGTCCGGGTAAAGTGGAGTGAGGTTGTCGAAGTTGACGCGGTGATGGACGGCTTCTGGATCGGAGAAGTTGATCTTCCTGACCCGCAGCAACGCGAAGTAACGCTCGCCGTTCTTGGGCGCGCGGATCTGCCCCTCCACGGTGTCGCCGGTGAGAAGCCCGAAGCGGCGCACCTGGCTGGGCGAGACGTAGATGTCGTCGGGGCCCGGAAGGTAGTTCGCCTCTGGCGCCCTTAGGAATCCGAATCCGTCCTGGAGGACTTCGAGGACGCCGTCTCCGTAGATCGCCGTATCCGATTCCGCCAGCTGCTTGAGGATCGCGAACATTATGTCCTGCTTGCGCAGGCTGCTGGCGTTTTCGATCTCCAGCTCCTCGGCGTAAGCGAGAAGGTCGGTGGGGGATTTGCTCTTGAGCTCTTGTAGGTTCATCGGTCCCTCGACTAGGAAGGTCCCATTCGGGAAAGACGGGCCGATAACCCCGCGCGCACCTTTTTTAACGGGAACCACCGAGCCGCGAATTTTAGCGGCCGGTCGGTGACAGCGGTCTGGGAAGGTACAGAATACGCGGGGCTCTACGCCCGCAAAGAGTATCTAGGAGACTCTTAACGAAAGCCTAACTGCGAGTCAAATGTAGTTTGCCGCAGGCCCACCTTCAAGGGTGGCCGGGCCGCCGTCGCCGCCGCGCGCGTCCGCGGCCCCTAAAACGGGCGCACCACCACCAGGATGACGATCGCGATCATCAGGACCGTCGGCACCTCGTTGGCGATGCGATAGAACTTGGCCGGCCGGCCGTTGCGGTCGGCTTCGAAGTCCTTGCGCCATTTCGCCATGAAGCCGTGAGCGGCCGCGAGAGCCAACACCAGCGCCAACTTCGCGTAAAGCCACCCGGACGACCACTCGGCCACCTCCGGGGTGGCGAGCAGCACAATCCCGAAGGCGAAGGTCGCGATCATCGCCGGCGTCATGATCATCTTGAGAAGGCGGCGTTCCATCACTTTCAGCATCTCCGAGGCCTCCGACCCCGGCGCCGTCCCGCAGTGATAGACGAACAGCCGGGGCAGGTATAAGAGCCCCGCCATCCAGGAAATCACGCCGACGATGTGAAGCGCCGCGGTCCACTCGTAAAGATCGCTGAGCAGGTCCCCCATCAAGCCCTCGGGTGGTTCCCGTCTCCCGCTTCTACCCTCGTCATCCCGCGCCGGGCGCCGGGCGCAACGGACAACGTCCGAACGGGACGGGACAGGTCCTCTCGCCGCGTCCGTGCGCGACCGCGCCCTCGCCCTCGACGACGCCGCGCACGTGGCCCGCCAGCGCTTCGATGAACGGGCCGGCCGTCGACACCGTAGCGACGCGCACATAGGTCGGCACGCCCGCTTTCTCCGCCAGTCGGCGGTACTCGATGTCGAGCTCCACCAGGGTTTCGGAATGCTCGGAAACGAAGGCGACCGGGGCCAGTACCACCGGCACCGCGTCGTCGCCGGCGCGCGCGATCTCTTCATCCGTCGCCGGCCCGATCCACTCGAGGGGTCCCACCCGGCTCTGGTAGCACACCACCCAGTCCAGCCCCGGCTTGGCCAGGCGCTCGACAACGGCGGCGGCGGTTCTTTCCACCTGCCACTGATAGGGATCGCCCCGCGCCACTACCCGCTTCGGCAGTCCGTGGGCCGAGAACAGCACCCGCGGTTGGCCGTCGCCGGCGCCCGACACCGCCGCGAGCCCCTCTTGGACCCGTTTCGCCATGGCCTCGACGAGTCCCGGAGCCGTCGGGTAGCAGCACAGCGCCTTTGTCGGCGCGTCCAGGCCCGCCGCGGCCGCGGCGCGGTGCCAGTCCGCCAACGAGGACGCGGACGTGGTGGTCGAGAACTGCGGGTAGAGGGGCAACAGCACGATGGTGTCCGGATCGAACGCCTTGACCGCCGCCGCCGTCTCGTCACTCCTGGGGTGCCAATAGCGCATGGCGATGAAGACTCGGAACCCCGCCTCCTCGCCCCCCAGGGCCTCCGCCAGCCGCGCGGCCTGCGCGTTCGTGTTGGCAAGCAACGGCGAGCCACCACCCAGATGGGAGTAGATCTCCCGCGCCACCGGGGCGCGCCGCACCGACAGGAACCACGCCAACAGCCGTCTCAAGGGTCCCGGGATGGCGAGAATAGCCGGGTCCGAAAACAGATTGAACAGGAACGGGCGAACCGACTCCGGCCGGTCCGGGCCACCAAGGTTGAAGAGCACGACCGCGGTCCTGGTCATAAGTCTACCATGGCGACA
>JAZGAE010000034.1:0-9472 GCA_036475545.1 Alphaproteobacteria bacterium | reverse complement strand
GGATAGGGCCGCGGCGGCGCGCCGCGCCGCCCCGCCGTGGAGGCGTTAATTCACCCGGTAGGCGACGAGCTTGCCGTCGTTCATCATGGGGATGACGATGAGGCCTTCGCCCGCCACGTACTCGTGGTCGGCGCTTCCCTGATCGAGGTCGAGGAGCAGCACCGCCTCGCCCGAGGGCGCAACCTGGAGGAGCGCCCCGGCCATCCAATCGGTGACGAAGTAGTTGCCCCGGCCATCCGCCTCCACCCCGTCGAGGTTGCCGACAGGGGTCCCGTCGCCGAGGCTGGCGACGGAGCGCTCGGCGATGGACACGGTCTTGAGATGTCCCGGGGCCTCGGTCGCGAAGCCTTCCGTAATCACGCCCCAGGACCCGACGACGATGCGGCCGTCCTCGGCGAGCAATCCGTTCGGGGCCTCGAGCGCCTCGTCCCTCAGCCACAGCCCGAACGAGTCGCCCGTGAGCCGGTAGATGGCGTCGTCCATCATGTCGGAGACGTAGACGTTGCCGGCCGCATCGACCGTGACGTCGTTGAGGAACCGGGCCTGCGGGGCTTCATATCGGGTCGTGGACTTGTCCGCGAGGTCCACCTCCACGAGGGCGTCGATGTCGGAGACGTAGAGCTTGCCGGAGGCGACCGCCAACCCCTTGGGGGCGTTGAGACCGTCGAGCCAAACCCGTTCGATCAAGCGGCCGTCGAGCGAAACCTTCGAGATGAACCCGCGCCCGTCCTTCTCACCCGCCGGGCCGTCCACGTTGGAGACGTACAGCACCCCCTCGCCCGGCTCGAGGACGACCGATTCGGGCTGCTTGAACCCCGTGAGTTCCCACGCCGGGGCGAGCTCCACCCGAGCCGCGCGCTCACCGTCCGCCTCGTCACAACCCGTCAACGCGGCAAGAAGCCCCAAAACGGAAACCCAACGCGTCATCCTCATTCTTGGCCTCCCACCGTTCTTCAACCACGCCAGGCCTTCTTCAACCACCCGAAGGACCGCGAGCGCCACGCTCGGGCCCCCACCGGTGCGGCGACCGGCTCCTCTTCGCCGTGGCGAGGCAGAGCAGAGTAGTCCAACGGGGTTTGGGACGCCAGCGAGCGCGCCTCAACCTTGGGCGCTGTCGCGCGGTCGCGCGCCTGCGGCGATCCTCACGTTGACAGCACTCGAGTCAAGCCGTGACAATATGCCGGCACGCCGGCGTCGAACGAATGGGGCCGCGGACAGGCCGTGAACCGGGCGGCGGCCACCGAAGCCGGGAGTCAATTTTGGGGATGACCAGATGGACAAAAAGGCCTTGAACGCGATCTTGGCGGAACACCACAAGTGGTTGAGAAAAGTTAAAAAAGGGACACGCGCCGACCTTATCGGAATGGACCTGCGCGGCGCCGACCTGCGTGGCGTGGACCTACGTGACGCGGACATGCGGGAAGCGAATCTGACCGGGGCCGACCTTCGCGCGGCGAACCTCGCCAGCGCTAATCTGCCCGGCGCCATCCTCCGCAACGCCAATTTGCGCGGCGCCGATCTCTCACGCGCCGACCTCAGTCACGCCGACCTGCGCGGGGCCAACTTCATCGGCGCGACAATGGACGGCGCGGACCTGTGGCGCGCCAACCTCATGGGATGTTCGATTTCGAGGAGGCGCCTCCACAGTACGCTTGGCTGCAAGTCGCGCTGACGGCCCGCTCGCAGCGCTTTCGCCCTCACTCGCCAAGGGAGGCCCGATGACCCGCGACGACGTGGAAATTATCGAGAAGACGCCCGCTTTCGAGGGCTATTTCCGTATCGACCGCTACCGGCTGCGCCATCGCCTGCACGAGGGCGGCTGGAGCGGCGAGATGACCCGCGAGGTGTTCGAGCGGGGCCATGCCGCGGCCATGCTTCCGTACGACCCGGCGCTCGACCGCGTAGTGCTCATCGAGCAGTTCCGCATCGGCGCCTTTGCCGCAGGAGTCGACCCTTGGCTCGTCGAGGTGGTGGCGGGCATCATCGAGCCGGGCGAGACGGCCGAGGAGGTCGTCCGTCGCGAGGCGCTGGAGGAGACCGGCTGCCCGGTTCAGAAGCTGGTCCCGATCTGCGAATTCCTGGTGAGCCCCGGCGGAACCTCGGAATCGATCGCCCTCTTCTGTGGCCGCGTGGACGCGGCCGGCGCCGGCGGCATCCACGGCCAGGCCGAAGAGCACGAAGACATCCGCGTGATGGCGCTGCCCTTCGCCAAGGCCAAGGAGCTGGTGGAAACGGGCCGGATCGACAACGCCACCGCCCTCATCTCGCTCCAGTGGCTGATCCTGAATCGGGAAAGGTTGCGCCGGGAGTGGCGCTGACGCGGGCGGTGGAAGATAAGGACTCGAACGCAAGCGGACGGCCCGTCCGCGCGTTCTTTATGGTAATCCCAGGTGAATAAGAGTTGGGCCGCGCGCTCAGTGGAGGTCGCGGGGCTTCCCGGCCTCCAGCGATTCCAGGATGGGGCAGTCGGAGACCGGGCCCTCGCCCGCGCACTCGGCGATGAGTTTGGAGAGCGCCACGCGCATCGCTTCCAAGGCGTCGACCTTGTCATCGATAGTCCGGATTTTCTCGGCGGCAATCTCGCGCACTTCGCCGCACCGGGCTACCGGAGAGGCCTTCAGCGACAAAAGGTCCTTGATCTCTTCCAAGGAAAAGCCGAGAGCCTGGGCCCTTTTGATGAACAAAACCCGCCGCGCCGCGTCTTCGGTGTAGATCCGGTAGTTCGAGGCCGTCCGCGCCGGCCTCGGGATCAGGCCGCGCCGCTCATAGTACCGCAGCGTCGCCACGTTCACGCCCGTTTTCCGCGCGACGTCCCCGACCGTGAGCGCCTTCATTCCTCAACCTCCTCGCAACAGGATAAACCCTAAACCATACTTTAGGGTCAAGGCTTCTCGCCCGGTTGCTTGTGCTCGCCCCCCTCGTGCCGGCGGCCCACCCAGGGAAACCGGCCGGCCTTCGTCGCTCAATCGGCGCCGGTGCCCGCCGATGCCGTTGCCGGGCGGCTGTAGCCGCGCCGCGACTCGAGCAGCTGCCGCGTATACGGGTGTCGCGCCTCGCCCGCCCTGAGCTGGGCCGCCGTCATCTCTTCGACGATTCGGCCTTCGGTCACGACGGCGAGGCGCTCGCACACGTGCGCGACCACCGCCAGGTCGTGGCTCACCAGCACGTACGTGAGCCCGCGCGCGCGCTTGAGGTCGGAGAGCAGGTTCAGTATTTCCGCCTGAACCGACACGTCCAGCGCGGAGGTGGGCTCATCGAGCAAGAGGATCCGCGGCTCGAGGATCAGCGCCCGGGCGATCGCCACGCGCTGGCGCTGGCCGCCCGACAGCTGATGGGGATACCGGAAGCGGAAGGCAGGGCCGAGACCGACATCGCTAAGCGCCCTTGCCACCCGCCGCGCCGTTCCGTCGAAACCATGAATCGCAAGGGGCTCCATGAGTGCCCAATCCACCGTGTGACGGGGATGGAGCGAGCCATACGGGTCTTGAAAGACCATCTGAAGCGTTCTTGCCAACCCATTGACATTGCGCGTGTTTCTGTCTTGCCCGGCGATGGCGATCCGGCCCCGCCAAGCGGGGATCAGCCCGGCCAGCGCGCGCAGAACGGTGGTCTTGCCCGAGCCCGACTCGCCCACCAGGCCGAAGGCCTCCCCGGCGCCGACCTGGAAGGAGACGCCCTCGACCGCGGGCGTGGGCTTGCCCCTGGGCCCGAACGTGACGGTGAGGTCGCGAACCTCGATCATCGCGGCCCCGGTCATCGGCCCGGGCCGGTGTCCGCTTCCGCAAGCCATGCGGGATCGCGTTCCATCACGGGTAGCCGCCCGCCCGCGCGCTCGAGGGTTGGCTGGGCGGCGAGAAGGCCGCGGGTGTAGGGGTGGGTGGCGTTGTCGAGCTCCGCGGCCGGGCAGGACTCGATGATGCGGCCCCCGTACATGACCAGCACCCGGTCGCAGAAGGAGGCAACCAGGCCGAGGTCGTGGCTGATGAAGATGAGGCCCATCCCGCGTCGGCTCACCAGCTCGTCGAGGATGGCGAGCACCTGGGTCTGCACCGTCACGTCGAGCGCCGAGGTGGGCTCGTCGGCAATGAGGAGGTCGGGCTCCGTGATCAGCATCATGGCGATCATGGCGCGCTGGCTCATGCCGCCCGAAAGCTCATGGGCGTAAGCGTCGAAGACCCGCTCGGGATCGCGGATCCGCACGGCCTGGAGCATCGCCAGCACGCGGCGGCGGGACTTCTTCCACGAGTGCCCGGTATGGGTCTGCCACGCCTCGGCGATCTGGGCGCCGACCGTCATGACCGGATTGAGGGAGAAACCGGGGTCCTGCAGAATCATGGAGACGTGCCGGCCGCGAAACTCCCGCATCTCCTCTTCCGAGAGATCGGACAGCTCCGTGCCCAGAAGCTCGAGCCGTTTGGCCCGGACCTCGCCCGGCGGCGGCACCAGCCGCAAGATGGCCCGCCCCAGGGTCGACTTTCCCGAGCCCGACTCGCCGACGATCCCGAGTTTCTCGCGCTTGAGCGTGAAGCTCACCCCGCGCACGGCCTCCACCGCCCCACCGGGGCCGGGAAACCGCACGTGCAGGTCTTCCACCGCCAACAGCGGCGCGACGGGGGGGCGCGCCGGCGGAACGGGGGTCATGCTCCGCCCGGTCATGCTCCGCCCGGTCATGCTCCGCCCCTGGGCGCAGTGCCCCGGTCCGCCTTGGGGTCGAGGGCGTCGCGCAAGCCGTCGCCGACCAGGTTGAAGCCGAGGCTGACTGCGAAGATCGCGATACCCGGCACGGTCGCCACCCACCACTGGTCGACCAGGAACTGGCGGCCCGCGGCGACCATCGCCCCCCATTCCGCCAACGGCGGCTGGGCGCCCAGGCCGAGGAAGCCGAGCCCGGCGGCGGTCAGAATGATCCCCGCCATGTCGAGGGTGAGGCGGACCACGACCGACGAGGCGCAAAGCGGCGCGATGTGGGTGGCGACGACGCGCATGCGCGAGGCGCCCAGCATGCGGGCGGCGGCGATGAAATCGGCTCCTCGCACCGTGATGGTCTCGGCGCGGGCGACGCGGGCGTAAGGGGGCCAGGCGGTCACGGCGATGGCCACGATCACGTTCTCCAGTCCCGGCCCGAGCGCCGCCACCAGGGCCAGCGCCAGGATGAGCTTGGGAAACGCGAGGAAGACGTCGGTGACGCGCATCAGCGCCGCGTCGATCCAGCCGCCGTAGTACCCGGCGACGGTGCCCACCAGGAGCCCCAGCGGCGCCACGATCACGGCGACAAGGGAGACGATGTAAAGGGTGATGCGGGACCCGTGAACGATGCGGCTCAAGATGTCGCGGCCGAGCTCGTCGGTCCCGAGCCAGTGCGCGGGACCGGGCGGCAGCAAGCGCTGTCCCAGATCCTGGGCCGTCGGCGAATACGGCGCGAGGACGGGCGCCAAGGCCGCCACCAGCACCAGGGCCACCACGATGGCGAGCCCCGCCATGGCCAGCCGGTTGCCGGCGAACAGCCGCCAGCGGCGGTACAGCCCGCCGAGCCGGGCCTGACCGCGCGAGCCGGGCGAGTCGCTGAGCAGCCAGGCGGCCGCCCCGGTCATGCCCCTTTCCCCGCCCACGCCCGCGGGTCGAGGACGCGGTACAGCAGGTCGACGAGCAGATTGAGCGCGACGAAGACGACGCCCACCACCAGCGTCCCCCCGAGCACGGCGTTCATGTCGGCGTTGAAGAGCGAGTTGGTGATGTAGAGGCCCAGCCCCGGCCAGGCGAACACCGTCTCGGTCAAGACCGAGCCCTCCAACAGGCTTGCATAGGTGAGCGCGATGACGGTCACGAGCGGCACCAGGACGTTGCCGAAGGCGTGCCGCCACACCACCCGCGCCTCGCTCAGGCCCTTGATTCGCGCCGTCACGATATATTCCTGGCCGAGCTGCTCGATCATGAAGCCGCGGGTCATGCGGCTGATGTAGGCGAGCGAGAAGTAGCCCAGGATCGACGCCGGCAGCACCAGATGCTTGAGCGCGTTCGTGAACACCTTCCATTGGCCCTCGAGCGCGCTGTCGATCAGGATCACGCCGGTCATCGGTTCGACGAGGCCTTCGTAGTGGACGTCGATGCGCCCGGGCCCCGCCGTCCAGCCGAGCATGGCGTAGAACACGAGAAGACCCACGAGCCCCAGCCAGAAGACCGGCACCGAGTACCCCATGAGGCCGACCACCCGGATCACGTGGTCGGGCCACCGCCCCCGGTTCACGGCGGCGGTCACGCCGAGCGGAACGCCGAGGAGCACGCCGAGAAGCGTGGCGGTGGTGGCAAGCTCGAGGGTCGCCGGAAACACTCGCTTGATGTCCGCGAGCACCGGGTTCGCGGTGAGCACCGAGGTGCCCAAATCGCCGTGGACGGCGTGCACGAGGTAGATCCAGAATTGCTCGTAAAGGGGCAAGTCCAGCCCCATCTCGGCGCGCACCTGCGCGATCACGTCGGCCGGCGCGCGGTCGCCGACGGCCGCCAGCACCGGATCTATGGGGAGCACCCTCCCGATCACGAAGGTGACGAGCAACAGGCCCAAAAGCGTAAGCGCCACGGATACGACGAGCCTGAGGACCGATCCGAGCTGCACGGCGCGCTCCTCCCCCGGTCAGTTCTTCACGACGGCGCGATAGAAGTTCGAATCGAAGCTCGGCCCCAGGACGAGGCCCGAGAGCCGCGCCCGCTCGACCACCAGCTCCACCTCCTGGAACATGATCACGAAGGGCGAGTCCTGCTGGTGGCGGCGCTGTATCTCCGCATAAAGCGTCGCCCGGCGGTCGGGATCGCGCTCGAACACGGCGGCTGCGGTCATCGCCGTCAGGTCCGGCGCCTCCCAGCCGTTGCGCCAGGCCAGCGTCTTGAACTCGGCGCCCATCGAGTTGTCCGGGTTGCTGGCGAAGGCGGAGGCATTGGTGTGCGGGTCCTGATAGTCCGGCCCCCATCTGCCGAAGTAGATGTCGTGGTTGCGCGCCCGGTATTTGGTGAGGACCTGCTTGCCGCCGGCGGGCAGAATCTCGAGGCGGATGTCGGCGAGCGCGAAGGTCGCCTGGATCGACTGCGCCACGTCCAGGGCGGGCCGGGTGTTGCGCGTGTCCATCGTGACGGCGAAGCCGGCGCCCAAGCCCGCCTCCTCGAGCAGCCGTTTGGCCTTGTCCGCGTCCAGCCGGTAGGGCCGATCGTCGATGGCGCCGAGGAAGCCCTGGGGCAGGAACGATTGGTGGACCACCGCGCTGCCGCGCAGGATGGTCTTGGCGATGCCGTCGTAATCCACCAGATACCTCAACGCCTGCTTGACCTCGGGACGGCGCAAGTACGGGTTGTTCTGGTTCAGCCCCAGGTAATAGAGCGCGCCCTTGCGCGCGTAGCGGACCCGCAGGCCCGGGTTGCCGCCGATGCCGGCGACCTGGTCGGGGCCTAGGTTGCGGGCGACATCGATGTCGCCGGTCTCGATCAGCAGCCGCTGGGTGCCGGGCTCGGCGATGTGGCGGATCACGACCCGCGTCATCGCCGGCGGACCGCGCCAATAGTCCGCGAACCCATCCAGGATGATGAGCTCGTTGGGCTTCCACATTCTGAGCTTGAACGGCCCGGAACCCGCCGAGCGGGTCCGCAGCCATCCGTGGCCCATGTCGCCGCCCTTGTCATGGGCCTGCACCAGCTTGGAGTCCACCACCGAGCCGACGCCCGAGGTCAAGCAGGCGAGAAAGAAGGACGGCGCATAGGCCCGGTCGGTCTCGATCGTGAGCGTCGAATCGTCCACGGCCCTGATCCTCTCGCGCACGTTCTCGGGCGTAAAGCCGAACTGGGCGAGGATGAAGGCCGGCGACTTGTTGAGGAGGACGACGCGGCGCAACGAGTAGGCGGCGTCGAAGGCGGTCACGGGGTTGCCCGAGTGGAAGGTCTGGCCTTCGCGGATGTGGAAGGTGTAGGTGCGGCCGTCGTCCGAGACCGTCCACGACCGGGCCGCCCCGCCCTTCAGTTCCTGCACGTTATCCACGTCGAAATAGACGAGCCGCTCATAGACGTTGGCGGAATACTCGGCGCCCGAAAACTCGAAGACCTCCGCCGGATCGAGGGTGATGATGTCGTCGATCTCCTTGGCCATGACGAAGACGTCGTCGGGCGCCCGCGCCGAGGCGGGCGCCGCGAGCGCCAGGCCGGCGACGGCCGCCGCCGCCGCCACGAGACCACCCGCCAAACCGCTCATGCCTCTAATCCGTCATCCTTGGGCGCACCGATCTCGACCCCCGAAGTCCACCGGGACCGGGGCGATGATCGAAAGGCCCATTCCCCGTGTCAAGCCGGCTTGCGATCCCTTGATCCGTGTCGGGGGGATGGTTAGTCTGCACGCTCCGCCAACCGGGACCGGATCGCTCCCAAATCACGCCATGGATATTCGTACCGATTTCACCGACCTGATCGGCAACACGCCCCTGGTCCGCTTGCGCGAGGCGTCCGAGAAGACGGGCTGCGAGATCCTCGGCAAGGCGGAGTTCCTGAACCCCGGCGAATCGATCAAGGACCGCGCCGCGCTGTTCATCGTCCGCGACGCCGAGGAGCGCGGAAACCTGCGCCCCGGCGGGGTCATCGTCGAGGGCACCGCCGGCAATACCGGCATCGGTCTCGCGCTCGTCGGCAACGCGCTCGGCTATCGCTGCGTCATCGTCATGCCCGAGACCCAGAGCGAGGAAAAGATGGACATGGTGCGGCTGTGCGGCGCCGACCTGCACCTGGTCCCGGCGGTGCCCTACACGGACCCCCGCAACTACGTGCCCTACTCCGGAACCCTCGCCAGGGAGTTGGCCGAGACCGAGCCGATGGGCGCCATCTGGGCGAACCAGTTCGACAACACGGCCAACCGCCGGGCGCACTACGAGACGACCGGGCCGGAAATCTGGGACCAGACCGACGGCAAGGTCGACGCCTTCGTCTGCTCGGTCGGCACGGGCGGCACCCTCGCCGGCGTCGCCATGGCGCTCAAGGAGCGCAATCCGGACGTGAAAACCGTGCTCGCCGACCCGATGGGCTCGGCGCTTTTCGGGTACTACGACCACGGCAAGCTCGAGTCGGAGGGCGAATCCATCACCGAAGGAATCGGCCAGAGCCGCGTCACCAAGAATCTGGAGGGCGCGCCCATCGATGGTGCCCTCCAGGTCACCGACGAGGAGGCGCTGCCCGTCATCTTCGATCTGGTGAAACACGAGGGGCTGGTGCTCGGCGGCTCTTCAGGCATCAACATCGTGGGCGCCATCAGGGTGGCGGAGGAGCTGGGCCCCGGTCACACGGTCGTAACGATCCTGGCCGATTATGGGTCGCGCTATCAGAGCAAGCTGTTCAACCCGGCCTTCTTGCGCGAGAAGGGCCTGCCGGTGCCCGACTGGCTCGACGTGGGCGCCGGGGCCTGAGACGCAAACCGAGTATTAACCAGCTATTCCCGCGCGTTGTAGGTCGC
>JAZGAE010000033.1:0-4757 GCA_036475545.1 Alphaproteobacteria bacterium | reverse complement strand
GTCAATCACGTACGGGAGTAGGTGCCCCCTCTGTCTGAGAACCTGAGAGCTTCACCGGAAACCAGAGCTTCCGGCTTCCACCTTCGGTCAGACGGCGGAAAATTCGCCGCCTGTTTCCAGAGTTGTGTGCGTCCTGCGGTCCTTTTGCCTGAGAGTTTCCGGGGCGGTTGCTCCTTCGGCGCCGGTCAAAGGTTATCAATTATGGTTGCGACCGATCTCTCCTGCAGGACGCCGGTACCCAACGGGTACTCACTCAGTCAGTCTTGCCGAAAAGGCTTTTTCCTGCAACAAGAATCCCGGTCGCGCCTTGTCCGGAGCAGGCGCGTGCCGTTGGGACCGTCACCATACGTCATTTGTCAGACCGGTCAGGTTGCACGAGGATGCGGCCAGGCACGCCTCGCGGCGTTGAGCCCCGAGCGCGTCCGTCGGGTCGGATCCTCCAAATCCTTGCCGCGCGACGACGCAACCGCGCGCAGTGATGCGCAGCCGGCGGCCGGCGGAATCGGCTTTCCCCTCAAGATCGCCGCACTACAAGCCGCGAAACCGGCAAACGACGCCCTCCCGCGGCTTCCCGGTCAGCGTCTCGGAAATCGAAGTCAACTTGCTCGGCGCGGCCTCAGGAGTCGTATTTGACGTACGCGAAGCGGGGATCGCCCGGCGTGCCTTCGAGAGCCCCGCCCTCCTCTGCCGGCTGCCACTGGATGACCTCCTCCATCTTTCTCGCCAATTCGAAGTCCTTGTCGGTTATCCCCTTGGCGGCGTGGTTCATCAACCGCACCTCGACCCAGGCATAGGAGGCGGTGATATCGGGATGGTGCCACGCGGCCTCCGCCAGATGGCCGATCGTGTTGACCAGCATCAGCGTCCCCTTCCAGCTGTTGGTCCGGTACTTGCGGCGGATCCAACCCCTTTCCAGGTACCAGTGCGGCAACTCCGCCTTCAAACGCTCCTCGACTTCGGAGTCGCTGTAAACTCGTTCCTTGCCCGCTTCCGACATGTGTACCTCCGCCTCTGGTGCCGCACTCAACGCGACGGTTCCTGCGCCCAGCCTAATGTCGCGCCCGGCGGCGCTGCAACCGGGTTCATGAGCCCGGATTTGACTCCATGGTGCCGCGGACCGGGCCAGGCTTGCGCTTCCAAAGCGCGAGGATTAAGAGTTTGACTCGCCTGCGCCCATCCTCCATCAAGCCGGGAGGAGGCTTTCTGGGCGTGCGCAACGGCGCCGGGCACCATCCAGGAGCTAAGCGGCTCGCCTGTACATTCAAGACTGCAAATATACAAAGTGAATAGGCCGCTTCAGAACGAAGGAACTCCGCGCCTGCGTTGCGCAGCAGCAAGTATTTCCGTTCCAGCGCGCCTACACCTCGGATTCCTGGACCTGCACGGGGGCCTGGGCCGGCGGTTCGGAAGCTTCGGCATCACGCTGGACGGAGTCGAGACCCGGTTGCGCGTCGAGCCCGCCGACGACATCTCGGCCCAGGGGCCGTCGGCCGATCGCGCCGAGGATTTCGCGCGCCGCATTCGCGGTGCCTTGGGCATCCCGGGGGGTGTGCGGATCGATATCGAGGAGGCGATCCCGGAGCATGCCGGTCTCGGCTCGGGAACCCAGCTCGGGCTCGCGGTGTGCGCGGCCTATGCCGGGCTCTACGGTTTCGAGACGAGCGCGCGGGAAATCGCCTGGCGGCTCGGGCGGGGCGCCCGCTCCGGAATCGGCATCGGCGCCTTCGAGCTGGGGGGCGTTCTCCTCGACGGGGGCCGCCTCACCGCAGAGGACAGCCCGCCAGCACCCATCATCAGCCGCATCGAGTTCCCTTCGACCTGGCGCATCCTGCTCATCCTGGACCACCGTACGCAGGGCCTGCACGGCGAGGCCGAGGCGGAAGCGTTCAAGACCCTCCCCCCTTTCCCCGTGGAGCTGGCGGCGCACCTGTGCCGGCTCGTGGTGATGGTGGCCCTGCCCGCACTGGTCGAGGCGAATCTCGAGCGCTTCGCCGCGGCCGTGGCGGAGCTGCAGGACACGACCGGAGACTACTTCACGTTCGCCCAGGGCGACCGTTACTCCAGTCCTGGTGTGGCCGACGTGCTCGGCTGGCTCAAGGCTCAGGGCATCGTCGGCGTGGGGCAGAGCTCTTGGGGGCCGACCGGTTTCGCCCTCCTCGACGGCGACGAGACGGGCCGGCGGCTCCTGGACTCGGCCAAGCGAAAATGGGCGGATGACGCACATCTCCGGTTCATGCTATGCCGTGGCCGCAACAGGGGAAGCCAGATCGACATGGGGCCCTCGATGGCGGCCAAGCCTAGCCGAATGGGCGGCTGAGGCCGGGCCGAGGGCACCCCGGCGCAGGCGGTCGACCCAAGGAATGAGGGGAATGGAACGGCCGCGCATCCTTCACATAATCACCCCGCACCAGAACGTCAGCCCGTTCGACGTGAACATGGCTTACGACGCCGGGTTTGATGCCGTCATGGGCTACACAAACATGACGGATCTCTATGATGTGGGCGCGCTGGTCCAGGACATGATCTTCTCGCGTTCCCCGGCCGAGGGCAAACGCACGGCTGTCTTTATCGGCGGGAAAGACCTGAACATGGCGCTCGACATGTACGACGCGGTCAAGGAGGCGATGGTTCCACCCTTCAAGATTTCGGTCTTCCCGGATCCGGCGGGAGCCTTTACGACGGCCGCGGCGATGGTGGCCTGCGCCGAGAAGCTCTTGAAGGACAATTACGACACGACCCTGGAGGGCAAGAAGGTCAAGGTCTTCGGCGCCAAGGGCATCGTGGGGTCCATCGCCGGCGTCATCTGCGGCCTCGCCCGCGCCGAGAGCTGGCTGGTCGGATACGACGGCCTACAGAACGTGAAGACGCGTGCCGACGACTACAAGGCCCGCTTCAACGTGGAGACTTTCCCCGTGGACGGCAGCTCGGACGAGAAGAACACCGCGATCCTGGCCGACGCCGACGTCGTCCTCTGCGCCGCCAGGGCCGGCCGGCGGGTGCTCAGCAAGGAGCAGCTCGCCACAGCGCCGCAGATCAAGGTTGTCGCCGACGTGAACGCGGTGCCGCCGGCCGGCATCGAGGGCATCGAGCCGAAGGACAACGGGCGGGCGTTGGAGTCCGGCGCCCTCTCCATCGGGCCGCTCGCTATCGGAGATACTAAGTTCAAGACCGAGCGCGGTCTCTTCAAGGCCCTTCTTGAAGCGGACGAGGCCATGGACATCGGCTTTGGGGAGGCCGCGGACTTCGCGCGCAAGATCGTCGGGGTTGCCTGATCCGCGCCCGTTCCTGATCGTCGCCGCCTCGGCCAGGGCCCTTGCGGCCTCGGCCCGGAACAGCGGCTACAAGGCCGCCGCCCTGGACTATTTCTGCGACACCGATCTCGCCGATGTGACCACGGCCCGCGAGCGGGTCGCGCAGGACGCCGGAGGCGGATTCGACGCGGACGCCCTCGTCTCGGCGGTCGAAAGGCTTGCGCCGGCCGGCTCCAAGCCCGCGTGGGGCCTGGTCTACGGCTCGGGTTTCGAGGACCGGCCCGGGCTCCTCGAGCGGCTGGCGTCCGGCCGCCGCCTTTTCGGCAACTCCCCCGACGTGCTCGCCCGTGCCAAGGACCCGGGGCGCCTCGCCGCCCTTCTCGATGGCCTCGCCATTCCCCACCCCGAGACGCGCCTCAAGCCTCCGGCGCCGGAGCGGGCGCACGCCTGGCTCGTCAAACGCAGGGGCGGCGCCGGCGGACTCCATATCCGCGAAGCGCGCCGGAGCCCGGAAGGGGCCGAGGCCGGCGGATCGGGATCCCTCTATTACCAGCGGCGCGTGGCGGGGCGCGCCGTCTCTGCGCTTGTGATAGGCGACGGGGCCGCGGCGCGCGTGTTGGGTTTCAGCGCCCAGTGGACCTGCCCGTGGCTGCCGGACCAACCGTTCCGGTTCGGCGGGGCCGTGGCGCCCGTGCCTCTTCCCGATCCGCTCCGCCGGAAGCTTGCCGACGCGGCCGTCCGTGTGGCCGAGGAGCTGAGCCTCGTCGGCGTCAACGGCGTCGATTTCATCGTCGGTGAGACCGGGCGCGGCTTCAGCATGATCGAGGTCAACCCTCGGCCCGGCGCCACGGTCGTGGTTTTCGATCGCGGCGGCCCGGCTTCCCTCTTCGACCTTCACGTGCGCGCGGCCGCTGGCGCCCTGCCGGCGCTCGCCCCCACCGGCTGGTTCCCGCCCGAGACGGCATTCGCCAGCGCGATCCTTTATGCCGAGGAAGAAACCATTATTGCCGGCGCGTTCGACTGGCCGGAATGGACAGCCGACCGCCCGGCGGCGGCCGCGAGGATCGGTCCGGGCCAGCCCATCTGCACCGTCTTCGCCGAGTCTCGAGAGGCAGCGCCCCAAGCCCGCGGACGGACGCCTGCCGAGCGCGCCCGGAGGCTTGCCCTCTGCCGGACGGAGGCTTTACGCGGAACGATCAGGCGGTGTATGCAGTCAGTTCCCGCGTGATCCAGGCGCTCCTCGGAACTTCTTCATCGGACCGCGCGGGCGGGGCGGACTGCGAGCCGGACGAACCGAACGTAAATTGGATCGCCCATTGCCATGACCGGTGAAGCCGAAGCGGCCCGACCAGCCGGACTGCCGGGCGCGCGGAATTGGCCGAGCGTGTGCCGGTCCGTCGCGCCCCTGGTTCAGCGGCTGATCGACGATGCCGCGGCCTTGCGCGTCGGCATCGAGCGCACGCCCGAGGGCTGCACCGTCGTGGACGCCGGGATCCACCAACCGGG
>JAZGAE010000032.1:0-3378 GCA_036475545.1 Alphaproteobacteria bacterium | reverse complement strand
AGCACTACATTCGCGAGATCGTCGCCGTCAGGCACCCGCGTTTTGTCGACTACAAGTTCAAGAGCCCGGCGGACGGGACCGTCCGCGACAAGACCTCGTACATCGTCAAGGCCCGCGGTTACCGGGTCGGCGTCGGAGCGTACAAGTACTAGCGAAACCGGGTGAACTGGTTCGTGTAAGCCCCGCTCCGGCGGGGCTTTTTTTTGGCTGCGACCAGGGACGCAAGGATCACGGCCGCCAGCAAGGCGGCGCCATGATCCAAGGCCGCCCGATGGCAGACGGCCTCGGCATCTCCCGCGCTGCCAACCTTGTGATCGGCCGCCTCGGCTCGGGACCTACCGCAAGCGCGATGGCGGGAAGGGCCGTCGCGGCCGCCGCCAAGGCGGCACGCCGGCGCCCGGGCCTCAGGCCGTTTGGCGGTGCCGGGCGGCGGCGTCTCTCCGGACCCGGGAGGAGGGCAAGGTCACGATCGCGCGGGTGCCGACGGCAACCTCGCTCGTGAGTTCGAACTCGCCGCCGTGAAGCGCGACCAGGGCCTTGACCAGCGGCAGCCCCAGCCCGGTGCCCTCGTACTTCCGGCTCAGCGTGCTCTCGACCTGGCCGAAGGCGGATATCGCGGTCTCCATGTCCTCGGGCGCGATGCCGATTCCGGTGTCGGTGACCACCAGCTCGAGCTGGCCGCCGGCGGTGACCCGCGCCGAGGTCTCCACGTTGCCGCCCTCGGGCGTGAACTTCACCGCATTGGAGAGCAGGTTGAGCACAACCTGCTTCATCTTGCGCTCGTCCACGTACACCGGCGGCAGGTCGGGCTCGATCTCGGTCTCGAGCGTAACCTGCCCCTCCTGCGCCCGGACCCTTACCAGCCGCACGCAGCTCTCGACCACCGAGCCGATATCGACGGCTTCCTCGCGGAGCTCAAGCTTGCCCGCCTCGACCTTGGAGAGGTCGAGAATGTCGTTGATGAGCTCGAGCAGGTGGGTGCCGCTGGCGTAGATGTCCTCGCAGTAATCCTTGTATTGGGGCACGCCGATCGGACCGAACAGCTCGTCCCTCATGATCTCGGCGAAGCCGATGATGGCATTGAGCGGGCTGCGCAACTCGTGGCTGGTGTTGGCGAGGAACTGCGACTTGGTGCGGTGGGCGAGCTCGGCCGATTCCCGGGCCGCCTCCGCCTCCTTCTTGAGCCGCTGTTGCGCGTCGATCGCGTGCTGGGCCGAGACGCCGAGCGCGATGATCAGCAGCACGGCCAGGGAGCGCATCCAGAGCTGGCTCGCATCGAAAGGAAAGAGCTGCTCGAGGAAGGCGGCGTCCGCCTGAAACAGCACGTGGATGATGGCGTCAACGACCCAATAGAGCCCCCCCAGGATCACGGCGAACCCTGCAACATGGACCCGAGACCAATGGAGACCCCTCTCGCACAGCCTCTTCCAGGAATTTCTCTCCACCAAGCGGGCCTCGCTCGTGGGCCCGTCTGGGGACTCCGGGGCGACGACGGAAGTCATCGTGCTCCTTCCTCGATGCGCGTCTTCGGGAGGCGTCACCGTGCATTTGCCTAATCCGCCTGAATAGAACAACGTTAGTTATGAAGGAGTTAAGGGCACGTTAACGTTTCGCGCGCTTGTCCACCCGCGCCTTGGGGCGGCCGCCGCGCACCTCGCGGCGCCGGCCCCATGTTCAGATTCGGTTAACCAATTTTCCCGATCACCGCGGCGAACGGCGCGCCCCTGGCCCGAGCGTCAGTCCGGGTTCGGCTCCCCGGGCTCGGCCTCCTCGTCATGGTGGGAATGGGCCTGAATGCGTTCCGCCTCCCTGCGCAGGTGGTGAAAGGACCGGTAGGAAAACGGAATGCTGACGAGGTAGGCGACCCCGATGGAGATGAAGGTCGCCCAGTGGGCGCTGGCGAGTGAGGCGGCGACCAAGCCCACCAGCAACAAGGTGGGGAGCACGTATTTCTGCGGCACCTTGAACTGCTTGAGAGAGTAGGTCGGAATCCGGCTGATCATCAAGAGCGCGGTGCCGATGATGACGAACCCGTTGAGCACCTGGCCGTCGAAGAAGCCCGGCCCGAACTCGAAGGTCAGCATCATCGGCAACAGCATCAGTCCCGCCCCGGCCGGCGCCGGCACGCCGGTGAAGTAGTTGAAGGCCCACGGCGGCAAGTCCGAATCGGCGGCGCCGGAGTGGATGTTGAAGCGCGCGAGCCTCAGCGCGCAGCACACGCTGAAAAGCAGCACCAGCGCCCACCCGACGCCGCCCACATCCTGCATCGTCCAGAAATAGAGCAGCACCGCGGGCGCCGCGCCGAAGCTCACGAAATCCGAAAGCGAGTCGAGCTCGGCGCCGAACTTGCTGGTCCCGCCGAGAAGCCGGGCGATGCGGCCGTCGAGGATGTCGAACACCGCCGCGACGATCACGGCGAACACCGCCCACTCCCATTTCTCCTGAAAGCCGAAGCGGATCGCGGTCATGCCCGCGCACAGCGCGAGGACCGTCAGAATGTTGGGAAGCAGCCTGTTGATGGACTGTCCCTTCAAGCGGCTGCGTCGCCTACGGAACATGTCAGTCCGCTCCCGTGGGTCTGGCGGCCCCGCCCGACGGCCCGCCGGAAACCGCCTGCGCGATGACGGTTTCCCCGGCGACGGCGCGCTGACCCTCGCGGGCGAAAACCCTGAACCCCTGGGGAAGATAGATGTCGACCCGGCTGCCGAAACGGATGATGCCGAACCGCTCGCCCGCGCGCACGCGCTGGTCGGGCGCGAGCCCGCACTGAATGCGCCGGGCGACGAGCCCCGCGATCTGGACCACGGCGAGGTCGTGTCCCGAGGCGGTGCTGAGCCGAATCGACATCCGCTCGTTGTGCTCGCTCGATTTGTCCAAGGTGGCGTTGAAGAACCGCCCCGGCCGGTAGGCGAGCTTCGTCACCGTGGCGTCGACGGGGATGCGGTTCACGTGCACGTCGAAGACGTTCATGAAGACGCTGACCCGGGTAAGCGGCTCATCCCCCAAGCCCAGCTCCTGCGGGGGCGCCGCCTCGCAGACGCGCATCACCACGCCGTCGGCCGCGGCGACCACCAGGTCGGAGCCGGCGGGCGGGACCCGCTCCGGATCCCGGAAGAAGGCAACGCACCACAAGGTGGCCGCCGCCCCCACCCAGCCCAGCGGCTCGAACAGCAATCCCAGCGCGAGCGCGACCGCGGCGAAGAGGCCGATGAACGGCCAGCCCGCCCGATGAATCCGCGGCACGACGGATTTGAGCAACGCCTCGCCTCCCGCGTGGATGGTCAGTTGACCGGCGGGAGCGTGAAGATCTGGCCCGGGTAGATGAGATCGGGATCGCGGATCTGCTCGCGGTTGGCCTGGTAGATGACCGTGTATTGG
>JAZGAE010000031.1:0-8962 GCA_036475545.1 Alphaproteobacteria bacterium | reverse complement strand
ACGCCGCCGCCCACCAGCGTGAAGGCCGCCTGGTAGTAATGTTTCTCTGACGGCTCGATGATCGCGATGTCGAGGTCGCGCGCTTTACGGAGCAGCAGCGCCCCAACGGTTATGCCCGCGGCGCCGCCACCGACAATGACGACCGTGTGATGGTCACTGTTGCCTGTCACATCCAGCACTCCCTGCTTCGATCCAGCGCGGATTGGGTTCATCCCCTGCGCCGCAATGCCTAGGCTGTGCAAAAAAGTGCACTACGGCAAAGGGACATTTCCCAGATGGGCCGACCGGAGGGCCCTCCTGGAGATAGAATAAGCTCGACCCGGAAACACGGGCAAGCGGCAACTCTCCATCCGAACGAGCGGATGCCGCCTGCCATACTGAAGAACCGTTCTGCCGGGCGGGTTTCAGCCCGATCTGCGAGCTTCGAGCAGAGACCAAGGCATCCCTCGCCCACCACGGCGCCGCGCTCTTGATTGCCGGCGGCTGGACGGCGCGGGGCGAGGTAGCGGCGCCGCCGTGCGCGGCGGCCCGACAGCCTTTCAATGTTTTGAGAGGAAGGGGCTGCCGCCCGTCAGGCCACCGCGAAGTCGCGGAGCCGGACCGGCAGGCGCTTGCGGCCCCACCTGCCCGGCGGGCCGTCGAAGACGCCGGAACACGGCGCGCCGCAGCTCACGCAGCGGCCGTCGGCCGTCAGGTTCCACGCGCCGAGCATGTACCAGTCGCGCTCGATCAGGAGCCCGCCGCAGCCGTGGCAGTAGGTGCTGCCGCCCGCGGGGTCGTGGACGTTGCCGGTATAGACGTGGCGAAGGCCGTTCCTGAGCGCGATGGCGCGGGCGCGCTTGAGCGTCGCGGGGGGCGTCGGCGGCGTGTCCATCATCTTCCAGTCGGGATGGAAGGCGCTGAAATGGAGCGGCACGTCGGGCCCCAGGTTCTCCGCGATCCACCGGGTCTCTTCGTCGAGCTCACGGTCCGAGTCGTTCTCGCCGGGAATCAAGAGCGTCGTGATCTCGAACCACACGCGGGTCTCGTGCTTGAGGTACTTAAGGGTCTCCAGCACCGAGGCCAGCCCCCCCGTACACAGCTTCTTGTAGAAGGCTTCCGTGAAGGCCTTGAGGTCGACGTTGGCCGCGTCCATCACGCGGTAGAACTCGGCGCGCGGCTCGGGGCAGACGTAGCCGGCGGTGACCGCCACGCATCTGACGCCACGCTCGCGGCAGGCCTCGGCGACGTCGATCGCGTACTCGTGAAAGATCACCGGGTCGTTGTAGGTGAAGGCCACCGACCGGCAGCCGAGCTTTTCTGCGGCGCGGGCGATAACATCAGGCGTCGCCCGGTCGGCCAAGGTGTCGATCTCGCGGGACTTGCTGATGTCCCAGTTCTGGCAGAACCGGCAGGTGAGGTTGCACCCCGCCGTGCCGAACGAGAGCACCGGCGTGCCGGGAAGGAAATGGTTGAGGGGCTTCTTCTCGATGGGATCGACGCAGAACCCGCTGGAGCGCCCGTAGGTGGTGAGCACCATCCCGTCGCCCTCGCGGGCGCGGACGAAGCACAGCCCCCGCTGGCCCTCGTGCAGCCGGCAATAGCGCGGGCAGATGTCGCATTGGACCCGCCCATCGTCGAGCATGTGCCAGAAGCGGCCCGGAATCACGCTCGGGTCCCGCCTGGTGTCCACCTCGGCCTCGGCCATTTCTCCGCTATGACCTCGGGGCCTCCGGGAGCCTCGGCCCCGATGGTTATCAAATTGGTTACAAAAGGCCTCTTATTTATAGCGGAAATGGGGGGCCACGGGGCCCCGGTCAATGCCGGCCCCCGCCCGACCTACGAAAGTTCAAAGCGCTCGGCGATCCCTTTACAGGGTCCCGCCGCAGCGCTACCTAAGAGAAGGGACGATGCAAAGGATCGCGACATCAAGGGGGGGGAGGCCGAAGCGGCCATGACGGCGGTGAGACCGCCCGCGGTGGCTGGGCAGTTCTATCCCGGCGACAGGGCCGAGCTGGACCGCACGGTGCAGGCGCTGCTTGCCCGGGTGCGGGCGGAGGGCCCGGTGCCGAAGGCAATCATCGCGCCCCACGCCGGGTACGTCTACTCGGGGCCGATCGCGGCCTCGGCCTATGCCCGTATCCGGGCCGCGCGCGGCACGATCACCCGGGTGGTGCTGATCGGCCCGGCGCATCGGGTGGCCATGCGCGGGCTCGCGGTGAGCACCGCCGACGCTTTCGCCACGCCCTTAGGCGACATGCGCGTGGACGGAGAGGCAGTCGAGCGGCTTCTCGAGCTCCCGCAGGTCACCGCTCTCGACGAAGCCCATGCGGGCGAACACAGCCTTGAAGTGCATCTCCCCTTCCTGCAGGAGACCCTCGGCGAGGTTTCCATCGTTCCCCTGGTGGCGGGCCAAGCGACGGCCGAGGAAGTGGCCGAGGCGCTGGAGCTTGTGTGGGGCGGGGCGGAGACGCTCATCGTCATCTCCTCGGACCTCAGCCACTACCAAGATTACGAAACGGCGCAGCGGATGGACGCCGCCACGACCCAGGCCATCGAGCGGCTCAGGCCACAGGACATCGGCCTCGAGCAGGCCTGCGGCCGCGTTCCCATCAACGGCCTCTTGACGGTGGCGCGGCGCCGCGGGATGACATGCGCGACCATCGACCTTCGCAATTCCGGCGACACCGCCGGGCCGAAGGACCGGGTCGTCGGCTACGGCGCCTACCTGTTCACGCAGGGCGGAGAGGACCCGGGGCTCAAGGACCGCTCGGCCGAGAGCGGCCAGGACCCCGTCCCCGGCAGCCCCGTCGTGGCGAGTGGCCGCGACGCGAGCCTGCGCGAACACCACGGGTACACGCTGCTGGCGGTGGCCGATGCCTCCATAGACCACGGGCTCGCGCGGGGATGCGCCCTTCCCATAGCCGTGGGCGAATTCGCGCCCGAGCTGCAGGCGGACGGAGCGAGCTTCGTGACGCTCAAGAACGGTGGCAAGCTCAGGGGCTGCATCGGCTCGCCCCAGGCCATGCGCCCGCTCATCGAAGATGTCGCGGAGAACGCGTTCCGCGCCGCCTTCTCGGACCCGCGCTTTCCGGCCTTGCAGCGCGACGAGAGGAACGTTCTCGAGGTCTCCATCTCCATCCTCACCGCGCCCAAAGAGATTCCCTTCACCTCTGAAGCGGATCTCCTGGCCCAGATCCGGCCCGGGGTGGACGGCCTGATTCTGGAAGAGGGCAACCGGCGCGGCCTGTTCCTTCCGGCGGTGTGGGAGGCGCTGCCCGAGCCGGCCGAGTTCCTCCAGCACTTGAAGCGCAAGGCGCGCCTTGCACCCGATCACTGGTCGCCGAACATCAAGGTCTACCGCTTCGCCGCAGTCTCGATTTCGCCTTCCAACGTGGGGGGAATCCCGTAGACTTGCGCCGCCTCGCGCCACACCGGTGGGGGCGAGGCGCCACGGCCCAAACCTAAGGCCGCCCGCGCCCTTAGGGGCGTTCTGCCGGCGCGCCGGAGCGAGACGTGACCACTCCTTCGCTTGACGAGCTGCTCCCGGAGATCCACGACATCGCGACACGGGCCGGTGTCGCCATCCTGCGCTACTACGCCGAGGGCGTCACGGTGCGCGCCAAGGCCGACGCCTCGCCGGTGACAGAGGCGGACGAGGTCGCCGAGGCCATCATCCTGGCGGCGCTTGCGGCGCTTACGCCCGAGATTCCGGTGGTCGCCGAAGAGGCGGCGGCGGCGGGCAACGTGCCGGACGTCTCGGGCGGGCGATTCTGGCTCGTCGATCCGCTGGACGGCACCCGCGAGTTCCTCAGCCGCAACGGCGAGTTCACCGTAAACATCGCTCTCATCGAGGACCGCCTGCCGGTGCTCGGCGTCGTGCACGCGCCGGCCCTCGGCCTGACCTTCACCGGCGCCGGAGCGGGGACCGCCGCCCGCGAGCGCGACGGCGGCCCGCCGGAGCCCATCTCCGCCCGCTCGGCGCCCGCCGAGGGCGTCGTCGTCATGGCGAGCCGATCCCACGCCAACAAGCCGGCGCTCGAGGCTTACCTCGCCAAGGTTCGCGTCATGTCGCTGGTCGCCGCCGGCAGCTCCATAAAGTTCTGCAAAGTGGCCTCGGGCGAAGCCGACCTCTATCCCCGCTTCGGCCGCACCATGGAGTGGGACACGGCCGCAGGGCACGCCGTCTTGCTGGCTGCGGGCGGCGGCATCGAGACGACCGACGGCGTGCCTCTCACGTATGGAAAGGAGGGCTTCGAGAACCCCCATTTCATCGCCTACGGCAACAGGGCCTGACGCCCCGGAGGGCCGGGAGGCACGCGTGAGCTCACCGGAGGGCGTGGGAAGACTCCCCAAACTTAGGAATTCTGACCGCCTTGACGCGGGCGTAGGGCGGGCGCACACTATTATCGACGTGGTCGAGAAATCGGCCAGGCAATAGCTGTCGCACTCCGTGCGGCAACGATGTCCAGGAGGTCATCACCGCGGGTGGCGTTCCTGGCGCGAGAGAACCAGAGTGAAAAGAGCCGCCTCGGAGTAGGCGGCTCTTTGTATACCGTGTCTTCGCCGTCCCAGCCCTCGGACCGTCCCTCGCCAATCGGGCCGTCCCCAGCGCCAGTTCCCCGCAAGCGGTTAGACGCGCCTTTCGGATGCAGTACACTTGCCTGCAATCGCGCCACCTTCGAGCATCAGCCGTGACCGCACAGTCAAGCAAGATCGTGCCGCCTACACCTGGGAATCTGGCCGCGGCGGGGCGCCATATCCGCGCCGGCCGGCTGGTCGCCTTCCCGACCGAGACGGTCTACGGCCTCGGCGGGGACGCCACCAATGACCGCGCCGTCGCGGCGATCTTCGAGGCCAAGGGCCGGCCCGGTTTCAACCCGCTGATCGTCCATTTCCCGGACCGGCACGCCGCCGCCCCGGTCCGGTTCGACGCGCGGGCGAACACCCTCGCCGAAGCGTTCTGGCCGGGCGCGCTGACGCTCGTGCTCCCGCGCCGCGAGCCCTGCCCCATCTCGCTGCTGGTGAGCGCGGGGCTCGAGACCGTCGCCGTCAGGGTGCCGGCGCACGAGGTGGCGCTGCGCTTGCTCGAGGAGGCCGGGCGCCCGATCGCGGCCCCCAGCGCCAACCCCTCAGGCGCCGTGAGCCCCACGACTGCGGCCCATGTCGCGGAGACGCTGGCCGAGCGGGTGGCCATGATCCTCGACGGCGGCCGCTGCGCGATCGGGCTCGAATCCACGGTCGTCGACCTCTCCGGCCCGGAGCCCCGGCTGCTTCGCCCGGGCGGCGTCGGGAGAGAGGAGATCGAGGCGGTGATCGGCCCGCTGCGCACGCCCCGCCCTCCCCAGGGCCGGCGTGCGCCGGTGCCATCGCCCGGGATGCTGGAGCGCCACTACGCCCCGAGGCTTCCTTTGCGTCTCGATGTGGACCCGGCGTCGGCGCAGCCGCGGCCGGGCGAGGCGCTGCTCGCCTTCGGGCCGAACCCGCCGGCCGGCTTCGCGGCGATGATGAACCTGAGCCCGGCGGGCGATCTCGGGGAAGCCGCGGCGAACTTCTTCGCCATGCTGCGGGCGCTCGACGAGCCACGCTTCAGCGGCATCGCGGTCATGCCCATCCCCGAGGCCGGACTCGGCGCAGCGATCAACGACCGGCTGCGGCGGGCAAGCGCGCCGCGATCCGTTGCGCGCGAGGCCGAGGCGGGCCAAATAGGCTAATATCCTTCGAACGGGCCGAGGCCCGCAAAGCACGGAGAGGACCCAGCGCGGCGTGAAAGGGCATGAGCGCAGTCGGCAAGCCCCTATCGGCGGACGTCCTGCGGCAGATCCAAGACGTCGTGGGCGACAAGGGCTGGGTCAGCGACCCGGCCGGAATGGAGCCTTACCTCACCGATCACCGCGGCCTCTATCGCGGGCGCTCGCCGGCGGTGGTGCGCCCCGCCACCACCGAAGAGGTGGCGGAGGTGGTGCGCCTTTGCGGCGAGGCAGGCGTCGCCATCGTGCCCCAGGGCGGCAACACGGGCCTCGTCGGCGCGTCGGTGCCCCACGAGCACGGCCGCGAGATTCTGCTCAGCCTCGGGCGGCTCAACCGCATCCGCGAGGTGGACGCGCGCAACGACACGCTTACCGCCGAGGCCGGCTGCATCCTTGCCGAGGTTCAGGCCGCGGCGGCCGAGGCCGACAGGCTGTTCCCCCTCTCCATGGCCTCCGAGGGGAGCTGCCAGATCGGCGGCGTTCTTTCCACCAACGCGGGCGGCACGGCGGTGCTCAGGTACGGCACGGCGCGCGACCTCGTGCTCGGGCTCGAGGTCGTGCTTGCCGACGGCCGCGTCCTCGACATGCTCACGGGCCTGCGCAAGGACAACAGCGGATACGACCTCAAGCAACTCTTCGTCGGGGCGGAAGGAACGCTGGGGATCATCACCGCGGCGGTATGGAAGCTGTTCCCGCGGCCACGCCAGATCGAGACCGCGCTGACCGCGGTGCGCGACCTCGAGGCCATGATCGAGCTGTTGGTCCGCGCCCGGGCCGCGAGCGGAGATTCCGTCACCGCCTTCGAGATGATCCCCCGGTTGGGCGTCGACCTCGTGCTCAGGCACATTCCCGGCACCGCCGACCCCCTGGACCAGCGGTACGACCACTATGTCCTCATCGAGCTTTCCTCCGCCCAGGCGGAGGCGCCGCTCGCCCGGAGGCTCGAGGATCTGCTGGCCGGCGCGATGGAGGACGGACTCGTCCTCGACGCCGCGATCGCGGCGAGCGAGGCGCAGAGGCAGGACCTGTGGCGGCTGCGCGAGGCCATCCCCGAGGCGCAGGGCCGCGAAGGGGGCAGCATCAAACACGACATCGCCGTGCCCGTCTCCGCGTTGCCGGAGTTCGTCGCCCGCGCCACCGGCCGGGTGACCCGCGAGATGCCGGGACTCCGCGTGGTTGCCTTCGGCCACGCCGGCGACGGCAACGTCCACTTCAACCTCACCCAGCCGGAAGGAGCCGACCGGGCCGCGTTCCTGGAGAAATGGGAGTTCTTCAACCGCATCGTCCACGACCTGGCGGTGGAATTGGGCGGCACCATCAGCGCCGAGCACGGGATCGGCCGGCTCAAGCGCGACGAGCTCGCCCGCTACAGGTCGGCGACCGAATTGGAACTCATGCGCCGGCTGAAATCGGCCCTCGATCCCAAGGGCATCATGAATCCCGGCAAGGTAATCTGACCCTTGTGCGGCGGGTCCGCGCGGGATAATCATGCCCAACCGGCCCACAGCTCAGCCAATAGACGCACCGTTGGTCACGCCCAGATCCACGATTCCGGGAAATCTCTGGCCCACGATTCCGAGTGGCGTCGGCGCCCGCATGCAGGGGGTGCTGGCACAACTGGAGACGACCCAGTGGCTGGATCCCGAGGCGCTGCGCGAGCTGCAGTTCCGCCAGCTGGGTCAGCTGCTGGCCCACGCCTACCGCGGCATCCCGTTCTACCGCGACCGCTTGGCCGCGGCGGGATACGCGCCGGACGAAGCCGTCAGCCCCGAGATTTGGGCGCGGATTCCGCATCTCACCCGCGAGGACATCCAGCGCGAGGGGGAGTCCCTGCGCAGCCCGGCACTGCCACCCCACCACGGGAAGGTCCACGCCGTCACCACATCGGGCTCGACGGGCAAACCGATCAAGACCTATGGCACGACGGTCACGCGGTTCTTCTGGAACGTGTTCACGGTCCGCGAGCATCTGTGGCACCGCCGGGACTTGACGGGAAAGCTGTCGGCGATCCGAATGCTCAAGGGGACCGATGCGGCCTACCCCGACGGCGTGGCCTTGCCGAACTGGGGACCGGCAACCGCCATGCTTTTCGACACGGGCCCGGCGACGCTCCTGAGCATCCGCTCTACGATCAAGCAGCAGGCCGACTGGCTGCGGCGCCAGGACCCCGACTACCTCATCACCTTCCCGTCCAACCTGATCGGGCTCGCCGCATACTGCCGCGACAACGGCGTCAAGCTCGCGAAGCTGCGCGAGGTCCGCACGCTTGGCGAGATCCTCCATCCCGAGGCGAGGGACCTCTGCCGGGAGGTCTGGGGCGTGAAGGTGGCCGACATGTACTCGACCCAGGAGGCAGGCTACCTGGCGCTGCAATGCCCCGAGCACGAGCACTATCACGCGCAGGCCGAGGGTGCGCTGGTCGAGATCCTGGACGACGAAGGCCGCCCGTGCGGGCCCGGCGAGGTGGGCCGGGTGGTAGTCACGCCGCTGCACAACTTCGCCATGCCGCTCATTCGTTACGACCAGGGCGACTACGCCGAAGTCGGCGGAGCGTGCGACTGCGGGCGCGGCCTTCCGGTGCTGAAGCAGATCGTGGGGCGGGTGCGAAACCTGCTCACGCTGCCCTCGGGCGAGCGGTCCTGGCCGTCGCTCCGCATCTCGAAAATCGGCGAGCTATTCCCGGTTCGCCAGTGCCAGTTCGTTCAGAAGAGTCTTGATACGATCGAGGTACGCCTCGTCACGCTTCGCGAGCTCACAGGCGAGGAGGAGGACAAGCTCCGGACTATGATCCAGGACCAGCTCGGGCACCCATTCGAGCTCGTCTTCACCTATCACGACGAGATTCCGCCCAGCGCCGGAGGCAAGTTCGAGGACTTCAAGTCGGAAATCGCGGGCTGACGCCCCCAGAGGGGACCAGCGGAAACTCGGGCCGACGCCGTGACGGGGCCGTTCTCGGAAGCCGGTAGATCGTTCCTACGCCGTCGGCCCTACCCACGTTCGAAACGGCCCAAGCCCAAGCGTCATGGCGGGGGCCCTCGCTCGGCCGGAGCTTCAAGCCGCCTTCAGGGCCTGCCGCTTGCGCAGGCCGTGGCGGGCGACGAGCCGCTCCAGCCCGTCCACGGCCCCATCGCCCATTCGCCCGCCGAGAAGCCTGCGGGCCCAAGTTCGCACCGGCATCAGGGGGCGGCGCCGGTGGGGCCGCAAGAAACGCTCCCTGAGGCCGTAGTGGTCTT
>JAZGAE010000030.1:0-6436 GCA_036475545.1 Alphaproteobacteria bacterium | reverse complement strand
CAGCGGCATTCTCCTCCTCGACCTCATCAACGACATTCTGGATTTCTCGAAGGCCGAGGCGGGCAAGCTGCGGCCCCGGGATCAAACCGTCGACTTCCGCACCGTGGCCGAGGTGCCGCTCCGCTTCATCCGTCACGACATCGAATCCAAAAAGCTCTCCTTCGTCGACGAAATCACCGACGATCTCCCGCCGTTGCGCGCCGACGCGCGCATGGTCACGCAGATTCTCATTAACCTGCTGTCGAATGCGGTCAAGTTCACGCCGTCGGGCGGCACCGTCGCGATGCGGGCGTTCGTGGACCACGACGGAAGTTTCGTCGTCGCCGTCAGCGATACCGGGATAGGCATCGCGCCGCAGGACATGCCGGTCGTGATGTCCGCCTTCGGCCGAGCCGACAACCTGCATGGCCGGGATCATCCGGGCACCGGCCTCGGCCTGCCCCTGGTCAAATCCCTGATCGAGGCCCATGACGGCAGCTTCGAGCTCGAAAGCAAGCCCGACGTCGGAACCGTGGCGACGGTTCGGTTTCCGGCGGACAGGGTCTTGAGCGAACAGGCGGAGCACGGAGAGGGCCCCGGCAAGAAAGCCGGGGGCGGTCTGTAGTACCCTCTATCATAATAGGCCGTCACACGTACCGCAGCGCCTCGGCGATGGCATCGTAGGCGCGGTGAAGCTCATCATCCTCGATGCAGTAGGGCGGCATCAGGTAGACGACGTTTCCAAGCGGGCGGATGAGTAGCCCCCGCTCCAGGAAGAACCGCTTCAGATCTTGCCCGACGGCCGACGTGTAGCCGCCATCCGGCGCCGCGACGTCGAACGCGGCGATGCACCCCTGGACCCGGGCGCGGCTGACCTTGTTGGAGCGCGTCGCAAGATCCCCGAGCCGTTCCCGGTGCAGTCTCGCCATCGCCTCCACGCGCGCCAGGCTGTCTTCGCTTTCGATCAGGTCGAGCGAAGCGAGAGCGGCCGCGCACCCGAGCGGGTTGGCGGTGAACGAATGGCCGTGGGCCAAGGCCCGGTCGAACTCCGGTCCAAGAAAAGCCTCGAAGACTTGCTCGCGGCACACGGTCGCGGCGAGCGGCAGGAACCCGCCGGTCAGGCCCTTGGCGAGACAGACGAGATCGGGCGTGACCCCCGCCTTCTCACACGCGAACATCGCCCCGGTGCGGCCGAACCCGGTCATCACTTCGTCGAAGATCAGAAGCGCGCCCGCGTCCCGCACGGCCGCCTTGAGCGCCCGGAGGAACCCGGGCCGGCACATCCGCATCCCGCCGGCGCCCTGCACCAGGGGTTCGATGATCACGCCGGCGACTTCGCCCCCGTGCGCGTCCAGGAAGCGCCGCGCCGCAGCCAAGGCGGCCGCCTCCTTCTCCTCGATCTCCGCGTCCCCGTCCCAGGTCTCGGGAAACGGCAATATCTCGGCATCGAACAGGAGGGTCTCGTACGCGCCGAAGAAGCCGGAGCCCGCGCCCACCGACATGGCCCCCACCGTGTCCCCGTGGTAACCGCCGGAAAACGCGGCGAACCGCCGCCGCTCCTCTTGCCCCTGGTTGCGCCAGTACTGGAGCGCGAGCTTGAGGGCCACCTCCACCGCCGTGGAGCCGTTGTCGGAGAAGAACACCCGGTCGAGCCCTTGCGGCAGCAGGTCCGCGAGCCGCGCCGCCAGCCGCGCCGCCGGCGCGTGGGTGAAGTCGGCGAAGATGACCTGCTCCAGGCGGGCGGCCTGCTCGGCGATGGCCGCCGCGATCGCGGGGTGGGCGTGGCCGTGGAGGTTGACCCACCACGACGAGATAAGGTCGAGATACTCGGTGCCGTCGGCGGCCTTCAGCGTCGCCCCCTGGCCCGAGACGATCTCGACCGGCGCGGGGTCCTGGCCGGCCTGGGTGAAAGGGTGCCAGACGTGCGCCCGGTCGAGGTCGACCGGGTCGCGGCGCATGGTCTCGCTTCGGTCTGGCATGGCCCCCTTCTAGGCGCGATCGAGGACCGGCGCAAGGCGCGCCGCCGCCGCCGCAAGGGTGCCGGCCTCCAGCGGCTCGAGCAGGGGAAATTCGGCGATGACGGAGACTGCGCCGAAGGTCTCGATCGCCCGGCGGTTCGCCTCGTTCGGGGGACCGTTCATGACCACGCCGGCCACCGCCACGCCGCGCGCCTCGAGCGACTCCAAGGTCAGGAGGGTATGGTTGATGGTCCCGAGCCCCGAGCGCGCCACTACCACCGCCGGCAGCCCGAGCCTCGCGATCAGGTCCGCCATGAACGCCCGATCGTTGATCGGCACCATCACGCCGCCGGCCCCCTCCACCACGACCAAGCGATCCGCAGCGGGCAACCTGATCCGGTCGAGCTCGATGACGATGCCCTCCCTGCGCGCCGCTTCGTGAGGTGACAGCGGCGCCTCGAGCCGATACGCCGATTCGTGAAAGCGCTCATGGGGCAAGCCGGTCAGCCGGCGAACGGTCGCCGTGTCCGTCTCGTCCTCGAGACCGGCCTGGATCGGCTTCCAATAATCGGCATCGAGCGCGCGGGTGAGCCAAGCCGCAACCACCGTCTTGCCGACGCCGGTGTCGGTCCCGGTGACGAACACACCCCTCGTCCAGAGCTCCATGCCGCTCACCGCGACGGCGCGGCCACGGCGGAAAGCCGGGACGCGGCGTGGGAGGCGGCCTTGATCCTGACGAAGCTGCCGTAGAGAACGTGATAGGTGACCGCGAAGCCGTCCCCGTTCCCCGCCGCGCGCTCGATCCGGCGCAACAGCCGCCGCAGGCTTCCCGCCGTGAGAGGGCGGTGCCCGGGACCAGGCACGTCGGCGCCGAGACCCTTGAGCTCGCGCAGGAAGGCGCGGGGCTCTGGATAGCGGCGCAGGATCCGCTCCTCCTCGATCGCGCCCCGCAGCGCCGGCGGCTCCCCTCCCTCGCCGACCGCGCCGATCCGGCTCCGCAGTGCGGCGGCGGTCGAAAGGGCGGCGCCGCCGTAGGGAAGCCCGAGCGCCGCATGGGCCGCGCGCCATTCCGCGAAGGTCTCGGCGCCCAGGGTGGAGAACACGAGGCGTCCCCCAACCTTCAGGCACAGGGCCAGGCGATCGACCGAGCCCCCAAGGTCCAAGAACCATTGAAACGCGAAGCTGGAGGTCACCAGGTCGAAGCCCCCCGCGACGGCCGGCGCTTCGCCGTCCATGACCGCGAAGCCGACGCCGCCGCGGGCCGACAGCTTCTCCCGGCAGCGGCGCACCATGGCCGGCGCGAGGTCCGTGAACAGGCACTGCGCCCCGGGCAAGCGGCGGAGCAGCGCCTCGCTCAGCAATCCGGTGCCGCAGCCGATCTCGAGCACTCGCGGCGCAGGGGGAAGGTCGAGGCCGGCGATACGGTCCGCGAGGCGGCGCGCAACCTCGCGCTGAACGGCGGCATGGGCGTCGTAGCTCGCCGCCGCGGCATCGAAGGACCGGGCGATCGCCGCCTTGCGCCCGCTCGGCACCGGTGCGGCGTCCAGGCGCCCCGGGCCGGCGCCCTCCGCCTTTACCGGCAGCGCGGCGGGATGCGATGCGTCCGGCGTCATCTAAAGGCCGTCCATGAAGGCGCGAATACGCGCCGCGCACCATTCCGGCCGGCTCAAGGGCAGGGCATGGCCGCCGTCGCCGGCGAGCTCGAACGTGGTCCCCGGACGCGCGGCGAACACCGCCTCGCTCAAGGCCGCCGGCAGGATGGCGTCGTCGTCGGCCGCGAGCGCCAGCACGGGCGCGGTCTCCTCCTCCAGCGCCGGCCTCATGTCCCACTCGGCGAGCCACCGCAGGCCCAGACCCAGCCGCTCCACGTCCATCTCGCCCGGGGGCGGCGCGCCATTGGTCTCGCCCGCACAGCCGCAGCGGGCGAGAAAGTCCTGCCAAGTCGCCGCCGGCTCCGCCGTGAAACGCGCCATCATGCGCCGGAGCACACCGGGCGCCACCCCTTGCGCATAGCCCGGCGCACGGGTGAATCGAGGCATGCCGGCGATGCTGATGAGCCCCCGCCAGCGAAGGGGCCGCTCGCGCAGGAGCCAGAGAAAGCCGAGGCTATGGCCCGCGGCCACGATCGGACCGCGTTCGTCGAGATTCGGGACTCGCGGGCGACCGAAGAAGCCGAGGTCCACCACCTCCGTCTCCAAGCGGCCCAGCGCGCGCCGCAGCGGCCGCCAGGCCTCGGCATCGAATCCCCAACCGTGCACGAGCACCAGGCAGGGCGCTCCCGTCATACGGCCGCCTCGCAGGATACGGTTTGGCGCCGCTCCACGAGCCGTGGCACCGCCTCCATGAGCCGGCCGAGATCGTCTTCGCCGTGGGCGGCGGTGAGGGAAAACCGGACCCGGCTAGTGCCGGCAGCGACCGTAGGCGGCCGGATGGCGACGCCCAAGATCCCCTCCTCCTCCAGATCCCGGCTCAGGGCCAGCGCGTCCTCTTCCCCGCCCACCATCACGGGTACGATCTGCGTGGTCGACGGCCCATGGTCGAGACCGGCGGCGCGGAACGCTGCGCGGACCCTTTCCGCGCCGGCTTGCAGCGCCCGGCGCTCGGGCTCGAGGCCCGGCAACAGATCGAGGGCGGCGTCCATGGCGCCTAACACCGCCGGAGGGGGCGCCGTGGAGAAAATGAAGCCGGCGCAATGGTTGACAAGGTAGTCGCGAACCGGCGTCGAGCAGGCGACATAGGCGCCGAAGCCGCCGAGCGCCTTGCTGAAGGTTCCCATGGCCAGCCGCGCGCCTCCGGGATGCTCGGGCGAGAGGCCGAACCCGTCGGGTCCCAGCACACCGGTGGCATGGGCCTCGTCGAGATACAGGAAGGCCCCGAAGCGCTCCGCCAGCTCGGCGAGGGCCCCGACGTCGGCGCGGTCGCCGTCCATGCTGAACACGGTCTCCGACACGATGAACCGGGGCCCCGGTTGTGCGGCGCGCCGCTTCAGAAGGTCCTCGAGATGGTTCATGTCGTTGTGCCGGTAGCGGATCTGGCGCACGCCGGCGGCCCGGCACCCGGCGTGGATGCTGGCGTGGTTCAGCTTGTCCGAGAAGACGAGCGGCTCGGCCCCCAGCACCTGGCGATCCAGCAGCGCCGGAAGCACCGAGGCGTTCGCTTGATAGCCGGAGCCGAACAAGAGGGCGGCCGAGGTCCTCTTGCCTGCGGCGAGCTTCGCCTCGATCCGCTCGTGAAGCGGCAGCGTTCCGCAAACGAGCCGCGACGCCCCCGCCCCGGCGCCCCATTCGGCGGCCCAATCCCGGGCCCGGCGGATCACCTCTGGGTGCCGAGCAAGGCCTAAATAGTCGTTGGACGAGAAGTTGACGAGGCGCTTGCCGCCAACGCGGATGCGCCCGTCCCGCGCCGGTTCCATGGCGCGCAACGTGCGGCGTCGCCCCTGGCTCCCAAGGCGGTTGCAAAACTGGGCGTAATCGGCTTCGGGCATGAACCTGGCCGGCACGGGTAGACACGGGAGCCTACCTTTGTCTTGCCTCTGCCGGGGGATGTCAACGGGGGGAAGACGCTAGAGCATAATCCGGTCAGGTGGAATCGGCTGCGTTGCGCCGTGGCGAGGCGATCCGCCAGGCGCGGCGCGAAGGGCGATGCGGGGGCATCGGCCGTGGCTCGGCCGGCACGCGAAGGGGAATTAAGGTCGACTGATTGGGTCTAGGCGCGTGAGGTCAGGCGCGAAGCCGCGCGTCATCGCGTTGGGCGCGGTTCGGATTGTTGAGGACGTCGGTCCAGAACCGTTCCAGCCCCCGCAGCGCCTCGCCGGTGGTGGCAAGCCCCTCCGCGGTCACGGTTGTCCCGCTCAGCTCGCCGGAGTGGCTTTCGAACATCGCCGCGATCTTGTTGCGCAGGTCCGTGCCCTTCCCCGAGAGGCGCACCCGGAAGGAGCGGCGGTCGTGGAGGGAGCGCTCCTGCTCCAGATACCCGTACTCCACCATCTTCTTGAGGTTGTAGGAGACGTTCGAGCCCAGGTAGTAGCCGCGGTTGGTGAGCTCGCCCACGGTTACCTCATCGTCGGCGATGTTGTACAGGATGAGGCTTTGGACGTTGTTGATGTCCTGAATCCCCAGCCGGTCGAGCTCCGCCTTCACCACTTCCAGGAACTGGCGGTGGAGCCGCTCGATCAAGCCGATCGTCTCGAGATAACCCTGTTTCACGTCAACCTCACCCCTTCGTATAGCTGGTGCTCCAATAACTACCTGAAAAAAGTTAACTTTCTCTAACCACCGGTGCGATCAGTCCATTGGGGCGCGAGAGGGCGGAATTGCCCGTCTTTCCCCGATTTCCGCCGGAATCGGCGCAAACCCCTTGGTCAAGGCTCGCAGGGGATGATATATCCGCTTCGGCCTCCTCAAGGCCGGGTGCGGCCTCATGCAGGGCTTCCACGAACACGGGGGGCGAGCCTGAAGCGAGGCGTGAGGCGCCGTTCCAAGGGGGGCAGTGGCGAGACG
>JAZGAE010000029.1:0-21634 GCA_036475545.1 Alphaproteobacteria bacterium | reverse complement strand
CGCTTGGGGATAGAATCGTTTATGTTTTGTACATGCCCCTCGGGCGCTTCGCCGTGTCCTTAATGGCGCCGAATTTTCGTGTTGACCTTGCGGCAGTGATCCCGACGCCACGACGGCTGCATGGCTGAGCGATCCACCCATATCGCCAAGGGCGCCGTTTTTCCGCCGGCCTTGGCCGAGTTCGTCCGGCGCCGTGCCAACGAGGCATTGGGTCTCGCGCTGATCGTGATCGCGGCGGCGCTCCTCGCCGCCCTGGTCAGCTACGACGGCAGCGACCCGTCTTGGAACCGGGCCGTGGACGGCCCCGTGCGCAACTTCTTGGGCCTGCCGGGGGCCTACGCCGCGGATCTCATGGTTCAGGCCATGGGCCTGTCCGGCGGCGTGATCATCGCCGTCCTTGCCGCCTGGGGCTGGCGCATCGTGACCGGCCGCGGACTCACCGGGGTCTGGCTGCGCGTCATCCTGCTGCCGGTGGCCGTGATTCTGTGCGCCTTCACCCTGGCGACCCTGCCGGTGCCCCACGGCTGGGGGTTGGAGACCGGCCTCGGGGGAGCCGGAGGGCACATCCTGTTGATCGAGGTCACCAGCCTGATTCAGGAGTTGGGATTCGCCGTGGACATGGCCGGCGCGGGCCTCGCCGGGGCCGTGCTGACGGTGGCGGCGACGGTGCTGGTGCTCGGCTTTTCCTGGGCCGATTGGCGGGTCTTCGGGCGCGCCCTCGCCTGGCTCTCGGGGCAATGCTCGCGGGCGCTCTTGGCCGTCGCGCGCGCCGCTTCCCGGGTCGCCCGGCGGCGGCCCGCCGCCGTCTCTGCCGACCGAGCCGCGGCCGCGCCCGGCCCGCGCCGGGATCCCGTGCTCGGCCCGCCGCGCGAGGACGGTCTGATCGCGCCCAAGCGTGCCGCGGCGGCCCCGGGGCGCCGCGCAAGAACCGCCGGCCAGGGCACCCTGGACCTCGTGCCCGGCGACGAGCACCGGCTGCCGCCGATCGAGCTGCTCGAGGTGCCCCTGGCCCGGGGGCGGAGCGCGGGGGTCAACGAGGACGCGTTGGCCCAAAACGCACGGCTCCTCGAATCGGTGCTCGACGACTTCGGGGTGCGCGGTGAGATCGTCAAGGTCCGCCCCGGCCCGGTGGTGGCGCTCTACGAGCTCGAACCGGCGCCGGGGACCAAGACCAGCCGCGTGATCGGGCTCGCCGACGACATCGCGCGGTCGATGAGCGCCGTTTCCGCCCGGATCGCGGTGGTGCCCGGTCGCAATGTGATCGGGATCGAGCTCCCCAACGCCGCCCGCGAGATCGTCTACCTGCGCGAACTGCTGGCCTCGCAGAAGTACGAGCGCACCGCGGCGGAGCTCGCCCTGGTGCTGGGAAAGGACATCAGCGGCGCGCCGGTCATCGTCGACCTCGCGCGGATGCCGCACCTGCTGGTCGCCGGAACCACCGGGTCGGGCAAGTCGGTGGCGATCAACGCCATGATCCTCTCGCTCCTCTATCGGCTGCCGCCCGACAAGTGCAAGCTCATCCTCATCGACCCGAAGATGTTGGAGCTCTCCGTCTACGAGGGCATTCCGCATCTGATCGCCCCGGTGGTGACGGAGCCGTCGAAGGCCATCGTCGCGCTGAAGTGGACCGTGCGCGAGATGGAGAGCCGCTACCGGGCGCTCTCCCAGCTCGGCGTGCGCAACATCGCCAACTACAACGCCCGGGTCGCCGAGGCGCGCCGGACCGGCGAAGTGCTGACGCGCAGGGTTCAGACCGGCTTCGACGCCGAGACCGGCCAACCGATCCTGGAGGAGCAGCCGCTGGAGCTCGCGCCGCTGCCGCTGATCGTGGTGGTCGTCGACGAGATGGCGGACCTCATGCTGGTGTCCGGCAAGGAGATCGAAGCCACGATTCAGCGGCTCTCGCAGATGGCGCGGGCCGCAGGCATCCACCTCATCATGGCGACCCAGCGTCCCTCGGTCGACGTCATCACCGGCACGATCAAGGCCAACTTCCCGACCCGCATCAGCTTCCAGGTGACCTCGAAGATCGACAGCCGCACCATCCTCGGCGAGCAAGGAGCGGAGCAACTCCTCGGCCAGGGCGACATGCTCTACATGGTCACCGGCGGCCGCATCATCCGCGTCCACGGGCCGCTGGTGCGCGACGACGAGGTGGAGGCCGTGGTCAACTTCCTCAAACGGCAAGGCGAGCCCACATATGTCGAGGCGGTGACCCAAGAGGAAGAGGAGGCCGGGCTCGGCCTGGAGGCTGCGGGCGGAGGCGCGGGCGACGAGCTTTACGACGAGGCCCTGGCCCTGGTCGCCCGCGAGGGCAAGGCCTCGACGAGTTTCATTCAACGTCATCTCCAGATCGGGTACAACCGTGCCGCGCGCATCATCGAGCGCATGGAGGGCGAGGGCGTGGTGAGCCGCGCCGACCGGGTCGGACGGCGCGAGGTGTTGATCGGCGGCGTCGACGACGCGGCGAGGTGACGGGGAGTCCCGCAAGCGCATGAACCCGAAAGACCCGAGTCTCCGCAGGCCGCGCCACGGCGCGCGCGGGCGCCGCACGCGCTTGGCGTTGGCCGGCGCGCCGCTGCTGGCCGCGGCGCTGCTGCTCACGACGCCGCTCGAGGCCGCCCCCAAGGCCGGTCCGGCGCTCGACCAGGCCGAGGTCGCCGACATCGCGCGCATCGAGCGGTATCTGAACAACATGCGCACCATGACGGCGCGGTTTCTGCAGTCCACCTCCGAAGGGGGGTATGCCGAAGGGACGGTGTTCCTGTCGCGGCCGGGCCGGCTCAGGATCGAATACGACCCGCCGGTTCCGGTCCTCATCGTCGCCGACGGTACCTGGATCCACTTCTACGACGCGGAGCTCGGGCAGGTGAACCGTCTGCGTCTGACCGAGACCCCGGCCGCGGTCCTGGTCCGGGAAAGGTTCGACTTCGACGAGGAGGTCAAGGTCACCGCGTTCAAGCGCGGGCCGGGGACCATCCGCCTCACCCTCGAGGATTCGGCCAACCCCGAGTCGGGGACGCTTACGCTCGTCTTCTCGGATCGCCCGCTGATGCTGCGCCAGTGGGTCGTGAACGATGCCCAAGGCGTCGAGACCACGGTCGCCATCTACGACAGCCGCAGGGACGTGCCGCTGGCCCCAATGCTGTTCGAATTCCACGATCCCACCAAGCCGCGCGTGCCGTTCGGGCAATAGGCCGTCGCGCCGGGCACGCCGGGGAGGCCGCCGGCGCGGAGTCTTGGATGCCGATCGGCGTCGCAATGAAACCGGAACTCGGCGGGAAACACAGGGTTTCGGCGGCGGTGGACTAGGTATGCAAATTCTGCATGCCTATATTACCAGCTGTGCATTACTATAATTCCTCGGTTGTATTAATTTAGTATTTAAGGAGCGGTCGAAGCTGCAATGGCTTCGAATCGTCCGGGACAGTTTCCCCTGCTGAACCCGGACTCCATAAGGAGCTTCAGATGCGCCCGGTCACCCCCCTGACCGGGCGCATGCCTTTTCCCCTGAATTCATGCCGGAGCCGACCCGCGCCGTGCCGCCGGCACCGGTCCCGTCGCCGGCCCCGGCCGCCGCATCGGCCTTGATCCCGGGCGATGCCACGCCATATCCTTGCCGCGGCCGCACGCCGGACCGTGCCCGTGCGCGCGCCGCTCGCAGGCGCCGGGCAGGGCGGTTTTGGCAATCCTCCTGGCAGCGCCCGCCCGCCGCGCCCACCGCCCCCGTTTCCGCGTCCGCTGGAGCCGGCCGGTTCCGTGTTCCAGGGGAGATCGAAGATCTTGGACCATTCATGAGCGACCGGGACACCCACGACTCGAACCCGCCGCGCACCCTCTCGTGCAACGTGGTCGGCGTGGCGCGGCCGGGGCCGGGGATCACGGTGGTGCGTCTCGAGGCCGTTTCCGGAGAGGCCTTGGCCTTTTCGGCCGGCCAGTACGCCCGCGTTACCTTTCCCGATCTGCCGCCGCGGGATTACTCCATGGCGAATCGCCCCGACGAGCCGTTGCTGGAATTCCACATCCGGGACACCAACAGGGCGGGCGGCGAGCGGACCCTTTTCGACCACTTGTCGCCGGGCGACCGGATCACGGTCGAGGGCCCGTTCGGCGATGCCTGGCTGCGCGAGAGCCATGCCGGGCCAATCCTGGCCATTGCCGGCGGCTCCGGAATCGCGCTGGCGAAGTCCATCGTCGAGACGGCGCTGGTCAAAGGGATGCATCAACCGATCCACCTCTATCTCGGTGTGCGCAGCGAAGCCGAGCTCTATCTCGACGACCATTTCTTCGGGCTCGCCCGCGCATACCCGAACTTCCGTTTCACGCCCGTTCTGTCCGACGCCGACGGGCAAAAGGAGCGCCGCCGCGGCCTCGTCGGCGACGCGGTCGCGGAGGATTTCGCGGAGCTCAAAGGCTGGATGGCCTATGTGGCGGGTCCGCCGGCCATGATCGAGGCCACCGTGCGCCTGCTTGCGGCGCGCGGCATGGGGCCGGGGGAAATCCACTGTGACGCGCATGTTTCGGCGGCCGATTGAACGCGGCCGGCCGCGCCGGACCGCTCTTGCGGTTCCGTTTCGAGTTCGAAACAAAAATGCGGCCGGCGGTGGCCGCGCCCGCGCGGGCGCTACGGATTCAGCCGGTATCCCCCGGGCTCGGTGATCAGGATCTCCGCAATCGACGGGTCGGCCTCGATCTTCTGGCGCAGCCGGTAGACGTGGGTCTCGAGGGTGTGGGTGGTGATTCCGGCGTTGTAGCCCCAAACTTCGTCCAACAGCACTTCGCGGCTCACCGCCTTGTTTCCGGCGCGATAGAGATATTTCAGGATCGCCGTCTCCTTTTCGGTGAGCCGGATTTTCCGGTCGTTGGCCGCATCGAACAGCAGCTTGGCGCTGGGGCGGAAGGTGAAGGGGCCGATGGTGAAGACGGCGTCCTCGCTTTGCTCGTGCTGGCGCAACTGGGCGCGGATGCGGGCGAGCAGGACGCCGATACGGAACGGCTTGGTGATGTAGTCGTTGGCGCCGGAATCCAGGCCGAGGATGGTATCGGCTTCCGAATCGGCCGCGGTCAGCATGATGACGGGGGTCCTGAGCCCGTTGCGGCGCATCAAGCGGCACACCTCGCGGCCGTCGATGTCGGGCAGGCCCACGTCGAGGACGATGATTTCGAAGTAATCGCTCCTGACGAGATCCAGCGCCTCTTTGCCGGAGCCCGCCTCGATGATGGAAAACTCCTCGTGCAGTTGCAGCTGCTCCGTGAGCGCCTGCCGCAACGGCTCGTCGTCGTCCACGAGAAGGATCTTCTTCCCCGTCGTCATGGCTGCATCCTGTCCCCCGACCCCTGTTGCCGATATCTCGGAACGCCGTCGCAATCGCGATCCGGCACCCCCCCGCACGCCCTCGGGGCCGCGGCTCGCCGGGGCGGACCCCGGCTCGATTCACCTTTGGTTAACCAATATGTGGAAAATCGGTAGCCGAAAACAATCTCCATCGGCCAAAACGGTATCCCGGGCGCCGCAGGCGCGGGCCGAGGGCCCTTGGAGCCAAGGGAGAGAGCGCGGCCACCATGACCCGAACACGCTTGCGCGCAGCAAGGCGACGACTGGCGGGTCTCACGGTCGCCGTCGCGGCGCTGGCGGCGCCGGCTCTTGCCTCGGCCCAGGATCTCGCCCCCGGAGCCGGAGCCTTCGCGCAAGGACGCGCGATCGCGCTTGCGCCGGGACAGTACGGCCACCGGGGCGGCCTGATGCTCCGTTCGGATCCTGCCGTGGAAGGCAAACTCGTCGGCCTTGGCCCGTCGTCGAGCCTGACCGGCCCCGTGTCGCTCACCCTGTTGCGGGAAAGCGGCATCCCGTTCGCCACCTTCACCCCGCGTCCGGGGGCCACGCAGCTTGGCCCTACAGGCCTCGGAGTCGCGCACCCGGGCCTGGGCGACACCCTGTTGGGAACGGGCGAGGCCGGCCGCGGCATCGCCCTCGGCTACGATCACCCGCTGGACCATCTCGCCCAAGGCATGGATATTTCCCTTAGCGCCGGCTTCGCGTCGCAGTGGAGCGGTCCTGGCGTCGGCGTCGGCGCGGCTCCCGTCTCGTCCGACTCGTTCGGCCTCGGCGGGCGCATCGGCGTCTCCGGCATCAGCCTCGGCGGCGCCCTCGCCGAAGCTCGGGTAAGCGGGGAGGGGACAGGCCCCGGGCCGGCGGCGTCCGGCGGTTACGACCTCGACCTCACCTATTCCTTCGACTCCGGCGTGCTGAGTCTCACGCGCTTTTACGGGACCGGCCGCGACGCCCTCGGCCAGCCGACCGAGGATCCGTTCGAAACGCTCGCTTTTTGGGGCCGCTACACCGTCGGCTCCGGCCTCGACATGATGGCCCTCCTGGCTTACAGCGACCGCTCCGAGGACGACCCCGACGGCCCGACCGACGGCGACGATTGGGCGCTCCTGACCGGCTTCCGACTCTCCTTCTAGCTCTAGCGTCTCACCGGGACCTCGCCGGCCCCCGGCGCTCCGTGCCCGGGACCGGCAGGAACGGCCCGGCCTCGGCACATTCTTCCGCCATCGCCTCGCAGCCCGCCGGCCGCATCCCCGCTAACCCGTTGAAAAGCCGCGAGACCCGTTCTGGCACCTCGTTTGCAACCTAGGTGGCGAAAGGACCGTCCGTGGAAATTCAATCCGTCGCCGCGACCCCGCCTGCGGACCCGCCCGCCCGCATCCCTCGGCCGAGCGGCTTTCTCGAGCTCGCGCTCGCGCACCAGCACATGCCCGCAGCCGCCATCGCCCACGGCGGCGCCGGGGCCGCGTCCGAGAACGCCGGCTTCGGCTTCGACGACCTTCTCGACATCGTCAACCCGCTCCACCACATCCCGGTGATCTCCACCTTCTACCGGGCCATGACGGACGACGAGATCGCCCCGGCTCCCCGCATTCTCGGCGGCGCCCTGTTCGGCGGCATCGTCGGATTCGCGGTCGCCGTCGCAAACGCGGTGCTCGAGGAAATCACCGGCAAGGACGCGGGCGAGCACGTCCGCATCGCCTTGTTGGGGGATCCGGACTCGCCGGCGCCGGCGCCGGTCATGGTCGCGAGCGCCGACCCCGAAATGCGCGACGCCACTGCCGGCGACGGCGGCGAGGAGACGGCGGCGCCCGCCCCGACCGAGGCAAGCGCGGCCGCCCCGCGGCAGGCGCCGAGCCGCGCCGCCGGGCCAACGCCCTGGTACCTGGCGGGCCTGCGGCCCTCCTTCGGCGCCGGGCCGTCGTCGACCACCCCCGTCGACCCTTCACATCCGTTTGGCGAGCCGCCGAGCGCGGTCGCAACGGCGCCCCCCGCGCCGCACGGCCCCACGGCCGCGACCCCGATCGCCCAAGCCGGCGAACATCCGATCCCGACGCGAGCGGGCGAGGCCCTTCCGCGGCTGAGTCCGGCTCAGATCGAGCTGTTGCTCGCCTCGGTGGGCAAGAGCGTGACGGTGCAGTCCCACCCCGACGGCGCAGCCCTGCACGTCGGCGAGGCGGGTCAAGGCACGGAGTCGCCCGCCGCGGCGAGCCTTGCGGCTGCGCCGCTCGAGGGCTGGCATCAACAAGGCACCGAGCTGTTCCCGCCACCCTTCGCCGAGCGGATTCTCCACGGCCTCGACAAGTACCGCAGCAACGCGCTTGCGCTGCCGGCGAGCCAGCCGCGAGTCGACATCGTCCGCTAATCCCTCCGCTAGTCCCTTCAGACGACCACCACGCGGCGCTATAACCGGCGCGTGGAGATCGTGGTCGTATCGCTCGACGGCAAAGGGTCCGGCGAACTCCGCTGGCCGGGCGCGAGCCTTCGCTGCGCCCTCGGCCGCGGCGGCGTAAGCTCCGACAAGCGCGAAGGCGACGGCGCCACGCCCGTGGGCCGCTTGCCCCTGCGCCGGGTGCTGTACCGCGCCGACCGGCTGGAAAAACCCGAGACCGGCCTGCCGGCGGCGCCCATCGGGCGCAGCGACGGCTGGTGCGACGACCCGGCGGACCCCCAGTACAATCGCCAGGTCCGGCTTCCCCACTCCGGCCGGGCCGAGGCCCTGTGGCGCGAGGACGGGATCTACGACGTCGTCGTGGTGTTGGGCTGGAACGACGACCCGGCGGTCCCCGGAAAGGGAAGCGCCATCTTCCTGCACGTGGCGCGGCCCGACTTCGCCCCGACCGAGGGCTGCGTGGCGCTCGCCCTCCCAGACCTGCTGGCGTTTCTCGAGACCGCCGGGCCCGAAACGCGGCTGACCGTGACCGCCAAGGCGGACCCGGCCTAGGCCCTGCGGCCAGGCTCAGGGGCGCGGGCCGAAGACGGCCGTGCCGACCCTGACCAGGGTGGCGCCGAACCGCACCGCGACCTCGAAGTCTGCGCTCATGCCCATGGAGAGCTCCTTGAGGCCGTGGCGGTTGGCGATCCGGGCGAGTAGGGCGAAGTGGAGCGACGGCTCCTCGTCGAGGGGCGGGATGCACATGAGCCCGGTGACCGGCAGGGCGTACTCCGTGCGGCAGGCCTCGATGAAGGCGTCGGCGTCCTCGGGCGGCACGCCGGCCTTCTGCCGCTCTGCCCCTGTGTTGACCTGAACCAGGCATTCGGGCCGCCGGCCCGCGCGCGCCATCTCGGCGGCCAAGGCCCGCGCCAGCTTCGGCCGGTCGAGCGTCTCGATCACGTCGAAAAGGGCCACCGCGTCGCGGACCTTGTTGGTCTGAAGCGGCCCCACCATGTGCAACTCGACGCCCTCGAAGCGGGCCTTGAGCCCCGGCCACTTGGCCTTCGCCTCCTGAACGCGGTTCTCGCCGAACACCCGGTGGTGTGCGGCCAGGGCGGCCTCCAGTTTCTCCACCGGCTGCAGCTTGGCGACCGCCACCAGGGTGACGGAGGCCGGATCGCGATCGGCCGTGGCCGCCGCGGCGGCGATTCTGGCCCTGACCGCCGTCAAGTTCGTTTCGATATCGGAATATTCTCCGGTTTGCGGCTCCGGGGCTGCCATGGCAGTGTCGGCGGTCTCCAAGGCTGGTCGGTCCATGACCCTAACAGAGGTCGCAAGACGGCTCAATTTCGGCGGCCGCGCTCGCCGCGGCCCTGGCCGCGCAGGGGCCGGCCGGCTGCCACCCCTGATCCTGGTGACCGACGCCGAGCGTCTGCCCGATCCGCTTGCCGCCGTGGCGGCCTTGCCGAAAGGCTCGGCGGTGATCCTGCGCCATTACGAGCTGGGCCCGGCGGCGCGGCGCGCGCTCGCGGGCCGGCTCGCGCGTCTGTGCCGGGCGCGCGGGGTGCGGCTCGTCATCGCCGGCGACGCAGGGATCGCCCGCGCGGTCGGCGCCGACGGGGTGCATCTGAGCGAGGCCCTGCTGCGCGGCCGGGTCGCGCGGATCGGCCGCGGGCGGCGGCCGGGATGGCTCGTCACCGCGGCCGCCCACACCTTCCCCGCGCTCTTGCTCGCCGCGCGCCGCGGCGCCGATGCCGTGTTGCTGTCGCCGGTTTTCCCGACGGCGAGCCACCCGGGGGCGCCCGCCCTGGGCCCCATCCGGTTCGCCGCCCTGGCGCGGCGCAGTCCGATCCCCGTGTACGCGCTCGGCGGCATTGACGCCGGCAACGCCCGCCGTCTCCTGGGCACCGGCGCGGTCGGCATCGCAGGACTCGGCGGCGTCGCGCCGCTCCACGGGCGCCGGCGCCCTCACGCACCCGAACGGCGGCTTGTTATGTTGTGAAAGGGCGAAGGCTTCCGCTATGATTCGGCGACCGGAGGCTCGGGCTCGAGCGCCGTTGCGGGCGGTCTTCTCCCGTCCGCCGATCCGCAAGGACGCCGACTCCCGAACCGGCGGCGGGGCGGTGGGGCCGACGGGTCCGGCCTGGTTGCCGGCCGGCGCCGGCAGCGCACCCGTCTCGACATGTGTTGTCCGAGTGACGACGCCGACGCCCCGGGTCAAAAACGCCCCGGGTCAAACGAGGGAACGCCCCGACATGACGCGCTACAACGTCAGGGAAACCGAGGCCAAGTGGCAGGCGCTGTGGGAAGAGCGCGGCAGCTTCAGGGCCGCAGACGACCCCGCGCGGCCGAAATACTACGTGCTCGAGATGTTTCCCTACCCGTCGGGACGGATTCACATGGGACACGTCCGCAACTACACGCTGGGCGACATCGTCGCCCGGTACAGGCGGGCGTGCGGCTTCAACGTGCTTCACCCCATGGGCTGGGACGCCTTCGGCATGCCGGCGGAGAACGCCGCCATCGAGCACAAGGTCCACCCCGGGAAGTGGACCGCGGAGAACATCGACACCATGCGCGCCGAACTCAAGGCCATGGGCCTTTCCTACGACTGGTCGCGGGAGATCAGCACCTGTGCGCCGGAGTACTACCGGCACGAGCAGAAGATGTTCCTCGACTTCCTCGCGGCGGGCCTCGCCTACCGCAAGGAGTCCTGGGTCAACTGGGACCCCGTGGATGAGACCGTGCTCGCCAACGAGCAGGTGATCGACGGCTGCGGCTGGCGCTCCGGCGCGCCCGTGGAGCGCCGCCGCCTGGCCCAGTGGTTTCTTCGCATCACCGACGTCGCCGACGAACTGCTCGAGTCCCTCGAATCGCTGGAGCGCTGGCCCGACAAGGTGCTCGTCATGCAGGAGAACTGGATCGGACGCTCGCAGGGGGCGCATGTCTCCTTTCGCCTGACGGCGGGCCCGGTCGAGGGGTGGGGAGAGCGGATCGACGTCTTCACCACCCGCCCCGACACCCTCTTCGGGGCCTCGTTCTTGGCCATCTCTCCCGATCACCCCGTGGCCGGGCAGCTCGCCGCCAGCAGTCCCGAGCTCGCCGCCTTCATCGCCACGTGCAGGCGGCTCGGCACCAGCGAGGAGGCGCTGGAGACGGCGGAAAAGCAAGGCTTCGATGTCGGGCTCACGGTGCGCCACCCCTTCCTGGAAGGGCGCGAGCTGCCCGTATACGTCGCCAATTTCGTGCTCATGGAGTACGGCAGCGGGGCCGTCTTCGGCTGTCCCGCCCACGACCAGAGGGACTTGGAGTTCGCCCACAAGTACGGGCTTCCAGTGCTTCCCGTGGTGCGGCCCGAAGACGCCGATCCGGCCGAATTCGCCATCGCCGACGAGGCCTTCATCGGCGACGGCGTGGTGTTCAACTCCGACTTCCTGGACGGCCTCCCCGTGGCCGAGGCGAAAAGGGCGGCCGCCAAGCGCCTGCAAGAGACCGGCCAGGGCGAGGGCGCGGTCGTCTACCGGTTGCGCGACTGGGGGGTCTCGCGCCAGCGCTACTGGGGCTGCCCGATCCCGGTCATCCATTGCGACGCCTGCGGCCTCGTGCCCGTGCCCGAGGCGGACCTGCCGGTGACGTTGCCCGAGGACGTGCGCTTCGAGGAGCCCGGTAATCCGCTCGCCAATCACCCGACCTGGCGGAAGGTGGACTGCCCGACCTGCGGCAAGGCGGCGACGCGGGAGACCGACACCTTCGACACCTTCTTCGAGTCCTCGTGGTACTTCGCGCGCTTCTGCTCGCCGCACGCGGAAGAGGCCTTCGAGAGGGCGGCGAGCGAGTACTGGATGCCCGTCGACCAGTATATCGGCGGCATCGAGCACGCCGTGCTCCATCTCCTGTACTCGCGCTTCTTCACCCGGGCGCTCGGGCGGTGCGGCTACCCGATCGTCGACGAGCCCTTCTCCGGCCTTCTCACCCAAGGAATGGTGTGCCACGAGACCTACCGCGACGCCGACGGCAACTGGCTTTACCCGAACGAGGTCAAGCGCGGCGCGGACGACGAGATGGTGCGCGTCGCCGACGGCGCCCCGGTCACCATCGGGCGCGTCGAGAAGATGAGCAAGTCGCGCAAGAACACCGTCGATCCCACCAGCATCATCGAGACCTACGGCGCCGACACGGCGCGGCTGTTCATGCTCTCGGACAGCCCGCCCGAGCGCGACCTGGAATGGACCGAGGCGGGGATCGAGGGCATCTGGCGTTTCATCAACCGGCTGTGGCGCATGATGACCGAGCCCGCGGTGGCGCTGCCCGCGCCCGGCGCGGCGATGCCGGAACGCTTCTCCGAAGCCGCCGCGGCGGCGCGGCGGGCGATCCACAAGACCATCCGCAACGTGACGGACGATCTCGAGAAGTTCCACTTCAACCGCGCGGTGGCGCGCATCCGCGAGCTCACCAACGAGCTCTCCGACCTGGAAGGGGACGGGGCGGATGTCGCCTGGGTGATGCGCGAGGGCTTCGAGGCGGTAACCCGCCTGCTCGGCCCGATGACGCCGCATCTCGCCGAGGAGCTGTGGCAACGGCTGGGGCACGCCGAGCTTCTCGTCGACACCCCCTGGCCCGAGGCGGAGGCGGCGCTCATCGTGGACGAGACGGTGACGGTGGCGGTCCAGGTCAACGGCAAGCTGCGCGGCACCATCGTGCTGCCCCGCGACGCCGACAGCGCCGAGGCCGAGGCCGCGGCGCTGGCGCTTCCCGCCGTTGCCCGGATCTCGGAGAATCGGCCGCCGCGCAAGGTGATCGTGGTTCCCAACCGGGTCGTCAACGTGGTGATTTAGGATGCGGATGCCTGCCCGAGACCCCGCGGCCGGGCTTCGCGCGGCCCGGACCGCCGCCTGTCTGGCCGCCCTCGGCTGGCTCGTGGCCTGCGGCTTCGTGCCCCTTTACGCCACCCCACGTTACGAGGTCCTGCCACATCTGGCGGCGATCGAGGTCAGCCCGATTCCGGACCGCGCGGGGCAGCAGCTCCGCAACGTGCTGTATGTGCGCCTGACGCCCAAAGGCCCGCCGGCGCGCCCCGCCTACGTCCTCGACGTGGATCTTTCCGTGGCCAGGCAGCTGCTCGGGTTCCAAAGGGACGATACCGCGACCCGCGCCAACTTCATCGCGCGCGCGAGCTATGTCCTGCGGGCCGTCTCGGACGGTCGCGAACTGACCTCGGGCCAGAGCCGCTTCATCACGAGCTACGACGTGCTTTTGTCGGAATACGCGACGCTGTCCGCCGAGGCGGACGCCGAACGCCAGGCGCTCCGCTTGATCGGCGACGACATCGCGATGAAGCTTTCCTTCTACTTCGCCCGCATCACCCGCGAGCGGGAGACGGCGTCGTGACCCGCGCTCCCGGCGCCGGGCCGGCCTGCAGGGAGGCGTCGCGGCGATGAAGATCGCCGCCGCCCGCGTCGAGGCTTTCCTGGGCCGTCCCGACCCGGCGGCGGCCGCGGTCCTGCTGTATGGCCCCGACGGAGGCCTGGTGCGCGAGCGGGCCCAACGCCTCGCGAAAACGGTCGTCGGCGATCTCGATGATCCGTTCCGCATGGTCGAGCTCTCGCCGGCCGCCCTCGCCGCCGACCCCGCCCGGCTCGCCGACGAGGCGGCGGCCATTCCGTTCACGGGCGGCCGCCAGCTGGTGCGCCTGCGCGAGGCCGGCGACGGGGTGAGCGAGGTGCTGAGGCGCTTCCTCGCCGATCCCCCCGCCGGCGGCGAAGGGGTGGCCCTGGTGCTGGCCGAGGCCGGCGAACTGGGGCCGCGGTCGCCGCTCCGGCGCCTCTTCGAGGAGGCCCGGAACGCCGCCGCCATTGCCTGCTACAAGGACGAGGGCGCGGAGCTCGCGCGTCTCATCAAGAGCACGCTCGCCGCTGGCGGGGTCTCGCTCACCAGCGAGGCACTCGACTATCTCGTCGACCACCTGGGCGGGGACCGGATGGTGACCCGCAGCGAGCTTGAAAAGCTGGCGGTTTATGCCGGCGACGGCGGCGAGATCGGGATCGAGGATGCGGTCCTCTGCGTCGGCGACAGCTCGGCGCTGAGGCTCGACGATGTGGCCTTCGCCGCCGGCGCGGGCGACCCGGCGGCGCTCGAGCGGGCGCTCGAGCGCGTGCTCCTCGAAGGGGTCGCGCCGGTCACCGTGCTCCGCGCCGTGGCGCGGCATTTCCAGCGCCTCCACCTGGCCGCAAGCCGGCTCGCCGGCGGCGACAGCGCCGAGGCGGCGATGGCGGCGCTCAGGCCCCCCGTCTTCTTCAAGGACCGGCCCTCATTCCGGGCCCAGACCGCCTCGTGGCCGCCGGCCCGCGCCGCCGAGGCCTTGGACCTGCTGACCCGCGCCGAGATCGACTGCAAGCGCACCGCAATGCCCGCCGAGCTGCTGTGCCGGCGGGCGCTGCTATCGGTGACGGGCCGGGCGCGGCGGGCGGCCTAGGTCGTGGACTCATAAAACAGCTAGCTTATTGAAACTTAGCCTGTTTTGGCCAAACCGCCAGTGTCCTAGGTTCGCCTTAACTCATTGATTTATATTGATTTTCAGAATTAATGGGTACATGACCTAGCGCGTGCCGGAACTCTCAGGCCCGGGAGCGCTTTCGCTTTCCACCGCCGTCGGTTGCCAGGTGCGCGGGGCAAGGGGCACCTGCGACAGGCGGTGGAGCACGTCGTCGAGCTGCTCCAGGGTGCGGTAGCGGATGGTGAGGGCGCCGCCGGCGCCGCGGCGGCTGATGGTGACCTTGAGCCCCAGGGCGTTCGAGAGTTCGCTCTCCAGGACCAGGGTGTCCGCGTCCTTGCGGGGCGGCGCCTTGGTCGCGGCGGGCCCCGCCTTCTCGCGCCGCACCAGCGCCTCGGTCTGGCGCACATTGAGGCCGCGGGCGACGACCCGCTGGGCCAACGCCTCGGGGTCTTCCAAGCCCAGCAGCGCGCGGGCGTGGCCCGCCGAAAGCCTGCCCTCCTCGAGCATCTCCTTGACCGACTCTGGCAGGCTCAAGAGCCGCACGGTGTTGGCGATGTGGCTGCGGCTCTTGCCCAGCGCCCGGCCGAGCTTCTCCTGGGTATGGGAGAATTCCTCCATCAGGCGGCGGTAGCCGTCGGCCTCCTCGACCGGCGTGAGATCCTGGCGCTGGAGGTTCTCGACCAGCGCGATCTCCAGCGCATCGCCGTCGGAGAGCTCCTTGATGATCACCGGGACTTCGTGCAGCTTGGCCAGCTGCGCCGCCCGCCAGCGGCGCTCGCCGGCGATGATCTCGAAGCTGTGCGGCGAGTCCGCCTGGCGCACCAGGATCGGCTGGAGAATGCCGTTTTCGCGCACCGACTCGACGAGCCCCTTGATCCCCTCTTCGTCGAACCGGTGGCGCGGCTGGAACCGGCTGGGCCGGAGAAACTCGACCGGAACCGACTTGCTGCCCCGCACGCGGTCGAGGTCGGCGTAATCGCCCCCCTCCTCGCCGAAGAGAGCGGAGAGGCCGCGGCCCAGTTGCCTGCGCTTCACCTCCTCCGCGCTCACCGGGCGAGCTCCCGTTCGCGGCGCAGCACCTCGCTGGCGAGGTGGATGTAGGCCTGCGACCCGGCGCAGCGCGTGTCGTAGAGAAGCACCGGCTTGCCGTGGGAAGGCGCCTCGGAGACCCGCACGTTGCGGGGAATGACCGTCCGGTAGACCTTCTCGCCGAAATATTCGCGCACGTCGGCCGCCACCTGGTCACACAAGTTATTGCGTCTATCGAACATTGTCAACACAACACCTTGTATTTCCAGGTGCGGATTGAACCCGCGGCGCACCAGCTCGACCGTGTGCATGAGGTGGGTCAGTCCCTCCAGCGCATAGAACTCGCACTGCAGCGGCACCAGCACCCCGTCCGCCGCAACCAGGGCATTGAGCGTGCACAGGTTCAGCGACGGCGGGCAGTCGATGAGGATGAAGTCGTTGTCGGCCAGCGGCGGCTTCAACGCCTCGCGCAGGCGGAACTCGCGGAGCTCGATGTCGATGAGCTCGATCTCCGCTCCTATGAGGTCGATGTGGGACGGCACGATGGCTAGGCCCGGGATGGCCGTGTCCACCGTCGCCCCGGCAATCCAGCTGCCGCGCACCAGCAGGTCATAGGAGGTTCGGTTCCGCATCTTGTGGCTGATCCCGAGGCCGGTGCTGGCGTTGCCCTGGGGGTCCAGATCGACGATCAGCACGCGCTTGTTCGCGGCGGCCAAGGCGGTCCCCAGGTTGATGGCGGTGGTGGTCTTTCCCACGCCCCCTTTCTGGTTGGCGATGGCGATGATGCGGGCCGGGGCTTGGCCCTCGGCGCCGTTGCCGCCGGACGCGCTGGCCCCGTTACCGCCGGGTTCACTCACGGGAGATGTTCCCCAATCGCAGGATCGTGCCCCTCGGATCGCTCACGCTCGGGAGCCGTTCGACGCGCATCTTCCAATCTTTCCGGGCCGCCGTCAATTCCTCATCGAGCCTGCCGCCCTTGAGGAACAGGCAAACCCCGCCCGGGCCGAGGAAGGGCTTGGCGTAGCCGAGCAGGCGGGCGAGCGGCGCCACCGCCCGCGACGTCACCGCGTGGGCCGGCCACGGCTCCAGCTCTTCGATCCGGGCGGCGTGGATGGTCACGCTCGCTCCCGTCGCCCGCGCCACTTCGCTCAAGAACGCGCATTTGCGGCCGTTGCTCTCGATCAGGTGGACCGTGCCGGCCCCGAGAATGGCCAGAACCATGCCGGGAAAGCCGGCGCCGCTGCCGAGGTCGACCACGACCCGGGGCCCCGAGACGGGCGCCGGCGGCAGCAGCGGCATGAGCTGGGCCGAATCCAGCATGTGGCGGCGCCACAGGTCCTCGAGGCTGTCCCGGGCGACCAGGTTGACCGCGCGCCGCCACTTCCTAAGCAGCTCGCCGTAGACGGCCAGCCGGGCCAGCGTTTCACGTGAAACACCGGTCCGCTCGGCGAACTCCTCCGGCGTGAGAGGGGGCGGCTGCGTGTCCCCCATTGCGCCTCCTTTGGCCTGGCGCCGGCCCGCCCGCGGCGGTCAGGCGCGTTTGCGCTCGGGCTCGCGCGGCCGCGGCGCCGGCGCTGGCTCCTCGCCGGCCCGGCGGCGGCGCACATGGCGCAGCAAGGCGACGAGCGCCGCGGGCGTGACGCCCGGGATGCGGGCGGCGGCGCCCAGGGTCTCCGGGTGCGAGGCGGCGAGCTTCTGGCGCACCTCCGCCGACAGCCCGCCGATCGTCTGGTAGTCCAGGGCCGGCGGCAGGCTGAGCGCCTCGTCGCGGCGGAAAGCCTCGATGTCCGCCTCTTGGCGCTGGAGATAGGCGGCGTAGCGGGCGTCGATCTCGATCTGCTCGGCGACGTCGCGGCGCAGGGACCCGAGCTCCGGCCAGATGGCCGCGAGCCGGTCTACCGTCACGTCCGGGGTGGCGAGCAGGGCGGCGGCGGTGCGCACGACGCCGTCCTGGCTGATGGCGAGCCCGTGGCGGGCGATCTCGGCCGGCGTGGCGCGGAGACCCGCCACCAACGCGCGCGCTTGCTTGAGCGCCGCCGCCTTCTCGGCGAACGCCGACGCCCGCTCGCCCGCGACGCAGCCGACCGCGAGTCCCCGGGGCGTCAGGCGCGAATCCGCATTGTCGGCGCGCAGCCGCAGCCGGTACTCGGCGCGGGAGGTGAACATCCGGTAGGGTTCCGTCGTGCCCAGCGTCACCAGATCGTCGATCATCACGCCGGTGTACGCCTCGGCCCGGTCGAGGACGAACGGCTCGGATCCGGCGGCGCTCAGCGCCGCGTTCACGCCCGCCATCAGCCCCTGGGCCGCCGCCTCCTCGTAGCCGGTGGTGCCGTTGACCTGGCCGGCCAGGAAAAGCCCCGGGATCAGCCGCGTCTCGAGGCTGGGACGAAGCTGGCGGGGGTCCACGAAGTCGTACTCGATGGCGTAGCCCGGGCGCACCATGCGGGCTCGCTCCAGGCCCGGAATGGTCTTCAACAGCGCCTCCTGGACCTCTCGCGCCAAGGCGGTGGAGATGCCGTTTGGATAGACCGTCTCAACATCGAGGCCCTCGGGCTCGAGGAAGATCTGGTGGCGCTCGCGGGCGGCGAACCGCACGATCTTGTCTTCGATCGAGGGGCAGTAGCGCGGACCGCGGCTCTCGATCTGCCCGGAATAGATGGGCGAGCGGTGGAGATTGGCGCGGATGAGCCGGTGGGTCTCCGGGGTCGTGCCGGTGATGTGGCAGTCCCGCTGGGGCGTGGTGATTTCCCGCGTGAGATAGGAGAAGGGCGTCGGCGGATGGTCGCCGGGCTGCGGCTCGAGGGCGCGGAAGTCGATGGTGCGCCCATCGAGGCGCGGCGGCGTCCCGGTCTTGAGACGGGCCAGCGCGAAGCCGGCCCGCCGCAGCGTCCCGCTCAGCCCGTGGGACGGGGCCTCGCCGGCGCGACCCGCGGGAATCTGCGTCTCGCCGATGTGGATGAGCCCGCGCAGGAAGGTTCCCGCCGTCAGCACCGCGGCGGTGCAGGGGATCGTCTCGCCGGCCGCCGTCACCACGCCCGCGACCCGCCCGTGGCGGTCGAGGGCCAGGTCTTCGACCGCGGCGGCGCGGATCTCCAAGCCTTCCTGGGCGCCGAGCAACGCCTGCACGGCTTGGCGGTAGAGCTTGCGGTCGGCCTGGGCCCGCGGGCCGCGGACGGCCGGTCCCTTGCTGCGGTTGAGGATCCGGAACTGGAGTCCGGCGCGGTCGATGGCGCGGCCCATGACCCCGTCGAGGGCGTCGATCTCGCGCACCAGGTGGCCCTTGCCGACGCCGCCGATCGCCGGGTTGCAGGACATCTCGCCGATGGTCTCGATCTTGTGGGTCAAGAGCAGGGTGCGCGCGCCCATGCGCGCCGCCGCCGCCGCCGCCTCCGCGCCGGCGTGGCCGCCGCCGATGACGATGACGTCCGGTCCGATCATGGCGCCAACCTACCCGCCGCGCCGATCCAAGTCCATCCGCACACCGGCCGGGCGCGGGCCGCTGCGGGGGTGCGTCGGCGCGGCGCCGCGGGGCGCCGGCGAGCCTGTTTCACGTGAAACATCATTTCCCGATGCAGAAATCGCGGAAGATGACGTCGAGGATGTCCTCGACGTCGACCCGGCCGGTGATGCGGCCCAGCGCGCGCGCCGCCATGCGCACGTCCTCGGCCGCCAGCTCGGGGCCCTGCGCCGCCTCGAAGCGGGCGAGCGCGGCCCGGCAGTCCTCGAGCGCCGCCCGGTGCCGGGCGCGGGTGAGCGCGGGCGCCGCGCCGGCGGCCAGGGACCCGATCCGGGCCGCCACCTGCCCCTCGAGAGCGGCGAGAAAGTCGGCCATTCCCTCGCCGGTCCGCACCGAGACGGCGACGGCGGCGGCCGGCTTTGGGGCCAGCCGCGCCACATCGACGTCCGGCCTGGGGCGGCGGAGGTCGATCTTGTTCACGACCAACAGGGCGTCGGCGTCGATCACCGGTCTGACCTCGGGGTCGATCGCGGGCCATTCGCTCGCCTCCACCATGGCGATCCTGAGATCGGCATCGGCGGCGCGGGCGCGGGCGCGGCGCACGCCTTCGTCCTCGACCTCGTCGGCCGTCGCGCGCAGACCCGCCGTGTCGGCGACGATCACCGGGTAGCCGCCAACGTCGAGATGCACCTCGATCACGTCCCGGGTGGTCCCGACCGTCTCGGCGACGATGGCGGCGTCGCGCCGGGCAAGGGCATTGAGGAGGCTCGATTTTCCGACGTTGGGCGGGCCGACGATGGCGATGTAGAGCCCGTCGCGCAGGCGCTCGCCCCGCCGGTTATCATCAAGATGTTGTGTAATATCGTCTATTACCCTCAATATATTGGGCCGTACCGCCTCCCGTACGCCCTCGGGAAGCGACTCGTCCGGGAAGTCGATGTCGGCCTCGAGATGAGCAAGCGCCCGCACCAGCGTCCCGCGCCAGCCCTCATAGAGCCGCCCCAGCACCCCGTCCATCTGGCGCAGGGCCTGGCGCCGCTGGGCGTCGGTCTCGGCGTCGACCAGGTCGGCGAGGCCCTCGGCCTCGGTGAGGTCCAGTTTCCCATTCATGAAGGCGCGCCGCGTGAACTCGCCCGGCTCGGCGGGCCGCAGGCCGGGCCGCGCCGCCAGCGCATCGGTGACGCCCGCGACCACCGCGCGGCCGCCATGGAGGTGAAACTCGGCCATGTCCTCGCCGGTGAAGCTGGCCGGGCCCGGAAACCACAACACCAGGCCCTTGTCCAGGGTCTCGCCGCTCGCGGGATCGCGGATCTCGGTGAGCCGCGCCGCCCGCGGCGGCGCCGCGCCGCCGGTCATCTCGCGCACGGCCGCGCCGGCGCCCGGACCGGAGACGCGGATCACGGCGATCGCCGCGCGCCCGGCGCCGCTGGCCGGGGCGAAGATGGTGTCGGTATTCATTTCGATACCGAAACGGTCGTTACGGCGCCTAACGTTTCGCGGCGGCGGCCCCGGCCGGCGCCATCGCTTCGGCCCCGCCCGGCCGCGCCCGGTCCGCACGCGTCTTGTGGTCGGGCCGCAGCATGAGGCGCTCCACCCGGCCCCCCTCGACGAGATGCGTCCGCAGGATCTCGTCCACGTCGTGCCGCGACGCGTAGGTGTACCAGACCCCTTCGGGGTACACGACCATGGTCGGCCCGAGCGCGCAGCGGTCGAGGCACCCGGAGGCGTTGACGCGCACGTCGTCGAGCCCCAGCTCCTTGGCCCGGGCCTTCAGGTAATTGCGGAGCCTGGCCGATCCCTTGGCGCTACAGCAGCCCTGCGGGTGTCCGTCGGGGCGCACGTTGACGCAGCAGAACACGTGGCGGCGATAGTAGGGAGCCGGATCGCCGCCGGGCCGGCTCATTCGCTCCCGCCCTTCTTGCCGGCGGCGCCGGTCATCTGGGACCAGAACGCCTTCTGGACCTGCTCGAAGCCTTCGATCCCGGCCGGCAGCCAGGTCCTGAACAGGGTCTCCGGGTCCATCGCGGTCAGGGCTTCCTGCATCCGCTTCTGGATGTCGGCGATCATCGCCTCCTGCATGGGGGCGATGTCCGGAAGGCCCAGAGCGCGGCGCGCCTCCTCCGGCGTGCAATCGACGTCGATTGTTATCTTCATCCTCGGGTCCACCCCCGCCCCGGGTCAGCGGCCCGCGCCCCTCCAGCGGGGCACAGAGCGAAGTTATCCAGGGTCCTCGTACGCTCGCCGCACTCGGCCCCCTGGCATGCGCAGGCCTTGGCCGGACATATAGTGCAAGGGCCAAGGCCGCGCAACTCGCCGCTCCCGTGCGCCTTGCGAAGCCCAAGGCCGGCGGCGGCCCCGCCGGCCCCTTCCTTGCCGAGCCTCGCGGTTTTGGTTAGGCTCCCCGGCCCGGCCTAGCAAGAGACATGGCGGTGGCCATCACCATACTGCGCCTGAACCGGGCCCTCTTCCTCGCCGCCTTTCTCGCGCCCGTGGCGACGCCCGCCCAGGCATCGGCAGACGCGGCCAGCGATCCGGACGCCGTGGTGGCGATGTGCTTCGATGCGTGGCAAGAGCAGCAGGCCTCCCACGGCGGCGGCGACCTGACGCTGTTCGAGCACGCCGTGAAGAAGCGCAGCACCTACACCATCGTCGAGCTGACGCTGGGGTCCGGCGAGGGGCGGGTGTTTTCCGGCGCCTGCCGCATCAAGGACGGCAAGCTCACCCACACCTACTGAGTCTCCCCGTATCCGGGTCGCCCCGACCGGCCGGCCGCCGCCGGTGGGCATCGCGCGCTTCGCACCCCGTTGCGCCCCGCGGCCGCGCCACAGTTCCCCCACAAAGTTTGTGGTGGAGCGGCGCCGGCCCCACCACCATGTATCGGGCGTCTGCCGGCGCACGGCAGCCGCGCGGCTTGGCCGCCCGCACGGGCGCACGGCACGAGAGAGCCCGATG
>JAZGAE010000028.1:0-2047 GCA_036475545.1 Alphaproteobacteria bacterium | reverse complement strand
GGCATCGGCCGAGCGGCGCAACGCCGCGGGCGCCCGCCCCGGCGCAACCCGAAGGGCCGGGGTCTTTTGCGGCCACGGGTTCGTCGCGGAGCTCGCGCGGTGGCACCGCTACGTGCTTCACCCCGCTCCTGCCCGCGGCACAAAATTCCTCCGGCGCAGTCAGTTCAACTTGACCGGATTATGCTCTATGTTGGTTGCCGCGCCAGCCGAAGACGACGCGGAGACGCACGGGATGGAACGGAAGCACTTCTCCGACGACGACATCGCCGCCTTCGGCCAAGACGGCTTCATCATCGTCCGCGGGCTCTTAAGCGCCGACGAAACGGAGGCGGTCTCGGAATGGTCGGACGAGGTGGAGCACTGGCCGGAGGTTCCCGGCCGCCACATGGTCTACCGCGAGACGAGCGTGTTTGAGCCGGAGAAGCGCATCCTCCAGCGCATCGAGAACATCTATCCCTATCACGACGGCTTCCACGCCCTCTTCGACGACGATCGGGTCAAGGGCCGAGTGGCGGAACTGTTCGGCGAACCGGCGATGCTCTTCAAGGAGAAGATCAACTTCAAATACCCGGGGAGCGAGGGGTTCAAGCACCATCAAGACCAGGCGGCGGGCTGGTGGGATTACGGCACCCTGTTCATCTCCGCCCTCATCAGCATCGACGAGGCGACCCTGGAGAACGGTTGCCTGGAGATCGCCCCGGGTGACGCCAGGCACCGCCACCTGGAGCGGGAATGGAAGCCGTATTCCGAAGAAGAGATCAAGGCGATGCCCTTCACGCCCGTCCCGACCAGGCCGGGCGACGTGATCCTCTTCGACTCGTTCGTCCCCCACGGCTCCTATCCGAACCTCTCGGACAAGCGGCGGCGCATCCTTTACGTCACCTACAACCGCCTCGCGGAGGGGGACCACCGGATCCAGTATTACGCCGACAAGCGCAAGAGCTACCCGCCCGACTGCGAGCGCGAGCCAGGCAAGGAGTACGTTTTCCGCGTCTGAGCCGCGGGAATCGCGAACGAAATTGGCGGGCCGGTCCAGAGGCGACCGGCCCGCTGTTCAGGTGCGGCGGGCGTTCGACAGGATCGCTGGTTCTCAGCCCGCGCTAAAACGACCGCGACCCCGTGAACACGAAGCGTCCGCCGCAGAGATCGGTGCCGCCGAAGCAATCGCCGTTGTCGATGTCGGTGTCCATGTAGGCGAACTCCAGCCCGAAGCCCACCACATCCGCCGCCAAGGCGACCTTCCAGTCGTAGTAGTCGGGCGTCCCGAAGGTGCCGTTCTCGTCGATGGACTGATGTCCGATGTGCAGGCCGATGCCGAGGCCCTTGGGCAGCGGGATGTCGACATCGCCGGAGACATAGAGTCCGTCGCCGCTTTCGAAGAAGTAGTCCGGCGAGTAGCTCACGCCCACGCCGGCCGCGGCCACTCCGAAGTCATAGCCGAGCGCGAACGCGGCCTCGACGTAGTCCAGGGTGCCGGAGGTGCCGGGGTAATCGTAGTAGATGACGCCGATGTCCCACCCGACCCCCTGTACGTCACCGGCCAGTCCGCCGTAATAGTCGATCTCGATGTGGGCCGTGTCTCCCAGCTCATCGGCTTGGTTGATGTTCGAGCCCCAGACGCCGACATAGAAGCCGGCAGGCCCCTCGCCGAGGGGCGCGCTGTAGTCGAAGCCCCCCTGAATGGCGGGTTCTTCGTCCGTCTGGGAGAGCCCTCGGAAGAGGTAGTCCGTGGCCAAGGCGACGTTTGCCGAGAACTCGCCCGGAACCTCATCGGCCGAAAGCAGCGAATCGTCGCCGGCCTGTGCAAAGGTCGCGGATGCCAGGAGGAACGCGGCCGCGACTGCTGATGTCGATCCCCTCATTCTTTTTTCCCCTCGTTGGAAAGCGCGTAGGTCTTCTTGGTCTCGTCGAGTCGTCGCCTCGCATAATAGCCAGGGTCCTGGTGAACCGCACCCCCCGCCGGCCCGAAGCGGATGGCCGGTTCGATCGAAGACGCGCCGAGGCTCTGTCAGGACAACTCGCTTAGCCCGGTTTGGGCGCGTCATTT
>JAZGAE010000027.1:0-2736 GCA_036475545.1 Alphaproteobacteria bacterium | reverse complement strand
GCGGTGAAATCGCCGGGGAAGGTGGCATACCCCCGGCGGCGCATCCGCCGAGAGAGCTGCCGCGACTGCGCGACGTCGTCGCCAACGACCAGGATCCGCGCTAGGTAAGACATGGCTTGCAGACGATACCCCCTCTTGGGACCGGTATGAACGATGGCAACGCCGGAGCAATGCGGCGATGCGTGGGCCGGCGCCACTCGCCATGGTGTCAGCAATTGGTTACCAAAATATTGAGTGTCGTCCTCCGTTCGCGAAACTGAATGCCACCACGCGCCGATCCGGCCTTTGGGCTGCCGGGCGGAACGGGTAAGGAGGCGGTTGCGACCAATCGAGGGTCGCGAATGCGGATTTGCAGGGTTGCCATATTCGCTCCAATCCCTAACCTTAGGGCTACGTCATCGCGCCGGATGGCCCGGCGACCGGACGGGGGATCGAGATGCCGGCCAACGCAACACCGGCGGTTCAAGACCTTTCACAGACGACTGACAGGGACGCGGCGGCGGCTCGCTATTCGGAGGTTCGGCGGCTGAGCCAGGAACTCGCCGAACCGCTGGCGCCCGAGGACCAGGTGGTCCAGTCGATGCCGGACGTGAGCCCCACCAAATGGCACCTGGCGCACACCGCGTGGTTCTTCGAGACCTTCCTGCTGGAGCCTTTCGCCGAAGGCTACGAGGTTTTCCATCCGGGCTACGGATACCTGTTCAACTCGTACTACGAGGCGGTCGGACCCCGCCATCCGCGCCCCGAGCGGGGGCTCGTGACCCGGCCCACCACCGGCGAGGTCCGCGCCTACCGCGACCATGTGGACGAGCATATGCTGCGCCTGATCGAGAAGGCGGACCCGGCCTTGTGGTTCCGCATCGCTTCCTTGATCGAACTCGGGCTCAACCACGAGCAACAGCACCAGGAACTGATCCTCACCGACATCAAGCACGTCTTCTCGCGCAACCCGCTTCGCCCCGCCTATTCGCCGGGCCGACCCTTCGAGCCGAAGGCGGCGCCGCCCCTCGAGTGGTTTGACTACGAGGGCGGGGTCATCGAGATCGGGCATGACGGCCCCGGCTTCGCCTTCGACAACGAGGGGCCGCGCCACGAGGTCGTGCTTCGCCCGTTCCGGCTCTCGTCGCGGTTGGTGACGAACGGCGAGTTCCTGGACTTCATCGAAGACGGCGGCTACGAGAACCCCGAACACTGGCTGTTCGATGGCTGGGCGATGGTGCAGCAGCGGGGCTGGCGGGCGCCCCTGTACTGGGAGAAGGTCGACGGCGAGTGGCGGATCATGACGCTTGCCGGCGTGTATCCCCTGGAAAGAGGCGTGCCGGTTTGCCACGCGAGCTACTTCGAGGCGGCGGCCTACGCCGCATGGGCCGGCAAGCGCCTGCCGACGGAGGCGGACTGGGAGGTGGCCGCCCGCGGCCTCGAAGACGCCGGCCCAGGCGCCGGCAACTTCCTCGACTCGGGCCGCCTGCACCCGGTTCCGGCGCGCGAGACCGGGACCGGGCCGGCTCAGATGTTCGGCGACGCGTGGGAGTGGACCCAGAGCGCGTATGGGCCCTATCCGGGCTACCGGCCGGCGGCGGGCGCCGTCGGCGAATACAACGGCAAGTTCATGTGCAACCAGCTCGTGCTCCGCGGCGGGTCCTGCGCCACGCCGCCCGGTCACCTCCGCGCAACCTACCGCAATTTCTTCCCGCCCGACGCCCGCTGGCAGTTCAGCGGATTCCGGCTTGCGGAGGACGCGTGAGCGAGGCCGCCGCCGAGGAGGCCGCCGTCTCGTTCCACGACCTGGAACCGACGACGGAAAGCTTCCGCGAGGCGGTGCTGCGGGGCCTGGCCAAGCCGCGCAAGGAGATCCCCTGCAAGTTCTTTTACGACGAACGCGGCTCGAAGCTGTTCGAGGAGATCTGCGGGCTCGAGGAGTACTACCTGACCCGGGCGGAAATCGGAATCCTCGAGGGCAACCGCGGCGAGATCGCCGAGTTCATCGGCCCGCGCGCCCGGCTGATCGAGTTCGGGAGCGGGTCCACCCGCAAGGTGCGCATCTTGCTCGACACGATGGACGCGCCCGCCGTCTACCTTCCGATCGACATCTCCAAGGCGCATCTCCTGGAGGCGGCGGCCAGCGTGGCGCGGGACTACCCCGACGTCGAGGTCATGGCCATGTGCGCCGACTACACCCAGGACTTGTCATTGCCCCAGCGGGTGAACGGCTTCGAGGGGCGCAAGGTAGGGTTCTTTCCGGGCTCCACGATCGGCAACTTTTCGCCGGCACAGGCGAGCGCGTTCCTGCGGGGCGCGGCCTCGCTGCTCGGGCCGTCGGGGGCTTTCTTGATCGGGGTGGACCTCAAGAAGGACAGGCAGACGCTTCACGCCGCCTACAACGATGCACGCGGGGTCACGGCGGCCTTCAACCTCAACCTGCTCGGCCGCGTCAACCGGGAACTCGACGCCGATTTCGATCTCGGCTCCTTCCGCCATCACGCCGACTACAACGAGGGCCAAGGGCGCGTCGAGATGCACCTGGTGAGCCGCAGGGCGCAGACCGCGCGCGTCTCGGGCCGGCCTTTCCATTTCGCCGAAGGCGAGGCGATCCACACCGAAAACTCGTACAAGTACGAGGTCCGGGAGTTCGTGGACCTGGCGGGCGAGGCCGGGTTCACGGCGCTCCGCAGCTGGACCGACGCGGCCCGCCTCTTCAGCGTCCATTACCTGCAGGCGGGATGAGTCCCTGCCGCG
>JAZGAE010000026.1:0-5708 GCA_036475545.1 Alphaproteobacteria bacterium | reverse complement strand
GGGGCGGGCGCCCGCGGCGTTGCGCCGCTCGGCCGACCCGTCCTCCGCAGCAGCGGCGCTGCCGCTGCGGAGGGTGGATGCCCCCGCATCGCCCTTCGCGCCGCGCCTGGCGGATCGCCTCGCCACGACGCAACGCAGCCGATTCCACCTGACCGGATTATGCTCTAAGGCCGGGCTTTGGCACGGGGCGCGCAACGTCTTCCGCCAGGGCGTTCCGCCTGCCCTCATCGCGGCCGTCCAGTGTGCTGGGATTGCCTCGCGAGAATCCGGCCGCAGGCGGCCCGTTCGGGGATGAGTCGGGAGAGGGCGCCGCCCGCTAGCGGCTCCACCCGCTAGCGGCGCCGCGCGCTACCGGCTCCGCACGCAGGTCGTGATTATGTCGGAGTTCAGGAACTCGTACACGGAGGCGCCGGCCGACAGCTTCAGCCCTTTCATGAACCCGAGCCCACGCGAGTCCCAATATTCCATGTACTTGTGGGGGTCCCCGGAATATTCGATCAGGTCTTCCCGGTAACGGTAACAGGGGAAAATCCCCTCGTTGTCCTCGTCCATGTCCCTGGTCCACTCGCGCACCATCGCCTTCAGGTAATTTCGGCACTTCCTGAGCTTGACGACGCTGGCCGTGTCGCTCTCGTCCCGGAGCCCGGCCAGGCCATCGGAACACTCCGCATACAAGGCCCGCGCGTTGGGGTAGGCCTGCGCCTGGGCGAGACCCGGAATCAGGACCACAAGCAACACCAGAGCACATCTGATCGCAGCTGCCACTTCGCGACGCTCCTTTGGCCTGTGTCGGCGAGAAACCCGATTCCACGCCCACTCACGGCCCAGCTCGGCCGCTTGGGGGCAGGAATCGCTCGCCCCGGCTCGCGGCGGTGTTGCAATAATCCCCCGCCGCCATTCTTGCGTCAACCGCCTGGTGGCGGCAGTTGGCGCACGGTCGACCGGCGCGGCCGCCGTCACGGATGATCCGGGCCGGACCGTATTCTGCCCCGACGAGGTTACCGAATCCTTGCCTTCGCGCTCCGGCGCAGTCAGTTCCACCTGACCGGATTATGCTCTAGCACCCATTGTCGCGCCGGCTGATCCGGGAAGGATACAGGAATCGACGGTCGGCCAAGGCGGCGCGCTGGGCCGTTCAGCTCCGCGCCAGCGAGGTGATGCAGGACGCCAATCCGCGCTTTTCCAGGTATTGCTGATGATGCTCTTCGGCCCCGTAGAAGGCTCCCGCCGGCGTGATCTCGGTGACGATGGGGCGACCATACCTGCCGGAGGCCTCGAGCCTTTCCTTGGAGGCCCGCGCCGCGGCCTCCTGCTCGGCGTCATCGAAGAAGATCGCCGAGCGGTACTGCTCGCCCACGTCCGGGCCCTGGCGGTTCAGGGTGGTGGGGTCGTGATTGCTCCAGAAGACCTCGAGCAACTCCTCGTAGGTGACCCTCGACGGATCGTACTCGACCTGCACCACCTCGGCATGCCCGGTCTCGCCGGTGCACACATCCCCGTAACTCGGGTTGTCGAGCGTTCCCCCCATGTATCCCACCGCGGTGGCCGTCACGCCCTCGACCCGCCGGAATGCCGCCTCGACGCCCCAGAAACATCCCGCTGCGAACGTCGCCTTTTCCATGACCAGCCTCACGCAATCGCGAATAATCCACTAAATGGCCCGCTATCGGCGCCTCCGCGTTCCCCTCGCACCGGGCACTAGCCACAGGCCCGATAGGAATGCGAGCTACAAGATCTGGTAAAAATTTTTCGGGAAATTATATCTTAACGTGTTTCGGCGACGCTATCTCGCATACAGAGGTTGCAAATGCCTATGTCGGAAGTCATCAGTCTCAAACCCGGCGGCGTGATCGCGCGAAGGTGGGGCTGCACCTGCCCCCGGCCGAGTTACGACAAGCTGCCGCCCGAGGTATCCATGTTCTCTTGCGTTTGCCCGATGCACGCCGAGGAGCGCGACAACGGAGACCGCGCGGCCTCTCCCAACTGGACGGCCTCTTCCAACTAGATACGGGCCATGCCCTCGCCGTCGCGCGGCGACGAGCCCGCGGCAATGCCAAGGGCTCGCCGGTGCGCCTGATGCCGGGTTAAGCGGCCTGCCTTACGCGCTTCTGGTGGACGGTCCCACGCGCGCCCTTCCGGCGGCCGGTGCGCCTTGGGACCCGGCCAAGGCCCATCTTCTTGGCCAAGGCCGAGCGCAGAACAGCGTAGCCCGGCGCGACCGTCGGGTAATCGGCCTTCAATCCCCACTTGGCGCGGTACTCTTCCGGCGTCATCTTGTGAGCCGCCCGCAAGTGGCGCCGTAGGGCTTTGAACTTCTTGCCGTCCTCCAGGCACACGATGTAATCGTGTGTCACCGACCGGCGGATGGAGACCACCGGCTTGGGTGCTCGCGGCGTGACCGGAGCCTGTGGCTCTTGCAACTCGGCCAGCGAACCGTGAACGGTGCGGATGACTTCCGGGATCTTGCTCACCGGCACAGCGTTGTTGCCGAGGTAAGCCGATACCACCTCGGCCACCATCCGGCGTAGTTCATCATGAGACATACTCGTCTTGCACCTCTTATTCATTGGTCTTCCGCAGTAGAGCGGACGCCCGCGTCGGGCCCTAAGGACAACGCCCCGTCGGGGCCGTCCCAAGGTCGGCGCTCTTGCGGATTATCTAATGAACAACTTCCGTTTTGCAAGGAGGTACAGGCCACGCCGAGTCTCGTGCCAGAAAAGCGGAACTGTTCGTCTCGTTCCGGACAGACAACGCGCCGTGAAATGTTGGGATAAGCCTTCGAAACCACTTCGTTTCCTGTCGCGGGTCACGCGGCTTTCCCCTCCCTTCCCACCGCGTCCAGCGACTCTTCGACGCACCCATCTCGCCGGGAGGGACGCGCCCTTTCCGGGCCGCGCCCCGCGCCCGATGATGTCTGGCCCGGCCACGGAAGGAAAAGCCGCGAAACGGCTGGGAGCGCCCCGCCGCGCCGCCATTCGGGCCGAGGGGCCGGTAGAACTTGCGGGCCTGGATGGGACGCCGTATGGAAGCGGGTGCTAAATGTTACCGAGGAGCTGCAGCAGACGAAGCCAACTGGTTCAGCCCACCGAGCGCACTTTGTTTCGCCGGCCCGGGAAGGGTGGCTCCGAATTCGGCTAGACTGAAATTGGATAAGCATACCCGTCCCCGCGGAAGGGCGCGGGCTGCTTCCACCATCTCTTGCCGGGTCGCCCGAGGAGGGGGGTAGCCGCGATGATTTTCCGACAGCTCTTTCATGCCGAATCGTGCACCTATACCTACCTGTTAGCCGGTCAAAGAGGGGGAGAGGCGCTGATGATCGACCCGGTCTTCGAGCGCGTGGATCGGTATGTCCAGCTTCTCGACGAGCTCGATCTCAAACTCGTGAAAGCGGTCGACACCCATATACATGCCGATCACATCACGGGATTGGGCGAGCTCCGCGACCGCACCAAATGCATCACGGTAATGGGCGAGCAGAGCCCCGTCGACGTCGTCTCAACCCGGGTGCGCGACGGCGATTCGATCGACATCGAGAGCATAAGTCTCGAGGTCATGTACACGCCCGGCCACACGGTCGATTCCTACTGTTTCCGGATGGCCGATCGCGTGTTCACCGGCGACACGCTATTCATACGGGGCACCGGGCGCACCGATTTCGGGAGCGGCGATCCGCGTGCCCAGTACGATTCACTCTTCAACAAGCTGTTACGGTTGCCAGACGAGACGCTGGTCTATCCCGCCCACGATTACAAAGGCGACACCGTCAGCTCGATCTGGGAGGAGAAGGCGTACAATCCACGGCTGCAGGTGCGTAACGTCGAGGAATACGTGGAGATCATGGCCAACCTGGACCTGCCCAACCCGATCATGATGGACGTCGCCGTCCCGGCCAACGTGTCGATCGGCCTCGCCCAGGACAGGCCGGAGAGCGCCTCGTGGTCCCTGACGGCGGAGCAGGTCCGCGACCGGCTCGGGCAGCCCGAAGTCGTGCTGGTCGATCTGCGCGAGGACACCGAGCGCCAGAGCCACGGTTTCATTCCGGGCTCGATTCACGCGCCCTACAACAGCCTCGACCGCTTCATAAAGCCGGGGGGCCTGCTCCGCGAGCTGGTCTCCTCCACCGGCAAGAAGCTGGTCTACTACTGCGCCTTTGGCGAACGTTCGGCGATGGCGGTGCAGACATCGCAGGATTTGGGGCTCGATGACGTCTGCCACCTGTTGGGCGGCATCGACGCCTGGGTGAAGATCGGTGGCGCCATCGAAAAGAAGGAGTCCGGCTAAGTGCTCGTACCGATTGTCTTGGCCCGGCCTCGCGCGGCGTTATTACTTGGCCCCAACCGGAGCCACGGTCGTGCGACCGCAGTCGCGGACCAGTAACAGTCGCCGTCGGCACAGGCATTCGAACCGGACCGACACATGCCCGGAGACACTTTGACGATTCCCCTGATGCGGCCGCGGTTGCCCGATGCCGAGGCCCTGTTGCCGTATCTGAGAGAAATAGACCGGGCGCGGTGGTACACGAACTTCGGGCAGCTGCTCGACCGCTTCGAGCGGCGCCTCGCCGAGACCTTCCGCGTGGAAGTCGGCCAGATCACCTGCGTCGCCAACGGGACGCTCGGCCTGACGCTGGCGCTCAAGGCGCTCGAGCCGGCGCCCGGCGCCCTGTGCGCGATGCCGTCCTGGACGTTCGCGGCGACCCCTGGGGCCGCCTGCGCCGCCGGGCTCGTCCCCTGGTTTCTGGACGTCGATGAAGGGACGTGGGCGCTCGAGCCGCGGGCGCTGAAGGCGAGGCTGCGCGAGGCGCCGGGGCCGGTCGCGGCCGTGGTCCCGGTCTCGCCCTTCGGAGCCCCCGTGGATGTCGCGGCGTGGCAGGCGTTGAGCGAAGAGACGGGGCTGCCCGTGGCGATCGACGCGGCCGCCGCGTTCGACAGCCTCTCGATCGGCCGCTCCCCGGCGGTGGTCAGCCTTCACGCCACAAAGGTGTTCGGCATCGGCGAAGGCGCGATGGTGGCCTCAACGGATGAAGGGATGACCGCCCGGGTCCGGCGCCTGTCCAACTACGGCTTCGGCAAAGGCGCGCAGGTGGCCGCACCGGGCATCAACGCCAAGATGAGCGAATACGCGGCCGCGGTCGGCCTCGCGGCGCTCGACGCATGGCCGGCGATGCGGCGCACCTATGTCGAGCTGACGCAGGCATATGGGGCAGCGTTCGACGCCGCCGAAGGGATCAGCATGGCGCCCTCCTTCGGGGCAGGGCGGGTGAGCTCCACCTGCAACGTCGACCTCGGCGCGCCGGTCGCTGACGAGGTCATCACCCGGCTCTCCGCGCGCGGGATCGAGACGCGCCGGTGGTGGGGCCGAGGCTGCCACCGGTACCCCGCCTTCGCCGATTTTCCGCGCACGGCGCTCCCCGTCACCGAACGCCTCGCCGACAGCATCATTGGCCTCCCCTTCTTTCCCGGCCTCACGGAGCCCGAGGTGATGCAGGTGCGTGACGCCGTCTGCGCCGCGCTATCGGGTTAGCCGGGCGCCCGCGGCCCGGGCGGGCCGTCCCGCCCACGCTCGCGCTGCCCCCGCCCCCTAGAGCATAATCCGGTCAGGTGGAATCGGCTGCGTTGCGCCGTGGCGAGGCGATCCGCCAGGCGCGGCGCGAAGGGCGATGCGGGGGCATCCACCCTCCGCAGCGGCAGCGCCGCTGCTGCGGAGGA
>JAZGAE010000025.1:0-2543 GCA_036475545.1 Alphaproteobacteria bacterium | reverse complement strand
ATCCTGTTCCTCATCGCTTCGGTGACCGGCCTGGGGACGGTCGGGGCCGTGATCCTGAGCTACCTTCGCCTCTTCAACAGCAGGCATCAGTTTCTGGGCGATCTTCTCCGGGCGGCGAAATAGGCTGCACATTGGGAGGAAGAAATGGCAAAAAAAGCATTCAGGTATTCGTGGGAACATTCTTTGTAGCATCACTCATCATCGCAGGGTGTGAATCGACCCAAGGGAAGTGACCTGTATGGTCGCCGAGAACTACCACTTCAAGCCGCTTGCCCGGGTGCTGCGGAAACATCTGGAGGCGGGAGACATCGGCGAGCCCGTCTTCATCGAGTTGAACAAGACCGGATCCACCCGTACCGGAGGATGGCGTGCCGATCCCGAGATGATGGGAGGAGGGGCGCTCCTGGAGGGCGGCGTGCACTGGATACATCTCGTGCTGGACCTCGGCGGGTGGGCACGCGAGATCATTGCCGCGAAACCCGCCACCTCCTCCACGCCGCACGCGCCAGTCGAGGACAGCCTGGAGGTGTTGATCAAGTTCGAGAACCGCGCGATCGGCAAGGTGCTGCACTCGTGGAACACGATGAACCGCATAGGCGGCCTACAGGTGTCGAAGACCTACGGCACGCACGGCAACATTACGTTCGAGAGCAACGGCTTATGGACACTCGTACTGGGACGGCGTATGCGATCTCGCGTTCCCGGATCGGCACGACAGTAGTTGACCGGGAGGGAGGGCCGATGGAAGCGCTCGTGACCGGCGCCACTGGCTTCATCGGAAGTCATGTGGCTCGCAACCTGTCTGAGGACGGCTGGACCGTGCGCTGCTTGGCGCGGTCTGGATCGCCGCGAGAGCTCCTGAACGACGTGGCCGTGACCTGGGTCGAGGGGGACCTGCGCGACGAGGCCTCCCTGCGGACGGCCATCCGGGGCTGCGACGCCGTGTTCCACGCGGCGGCGTACTACGCCCTGTGGTCCAACACGCCATACCTCTTCAAGGAGGTCAACGTCGAGGGCACCCGGCGCGTCTTGGGCCTGGCGCGCGAGGAGGGCGTCCGGCGGACCGTCTACACGAGCAGTGTGGCGTGCGTGGGCCAGGCCCCCGAGGGGTTCCTGGCCGACGAGGACACGGTGGCCACGCGAAAGGACCTGTGCGGCGACTACAAGCGCACCAAGTTTGAGGCCGAGAAGGTGGCCCTGGAGGCCGCGCGAGCGGGCCAGGACGTGGTCATCGTCAACCCGGCCTCGGTGATCGGCCCCGGCGACATCAAGCCGACACCGACCGGCAAGATCATCGTCGACTTCCTGGAGGGGCGCATGCCCTTCTACATGGACACCGGCCTCAACTTCGTGGACGTGCGCGACGTGGCCCGGGGCCACGTGCTGACGTACCACAAGGGCCAGTCGGGGCGCCGCTACATCCTGGGCAACCTGGACGGTAACAAGACCCTCAAGGAGTTCCTCGAGGTCGTGGGCCTGGTCACCGGCCGCAAGCCTCCCCGGTTCAAGATCCCCTACGGCGTGGCCTGGATGGCCGGCGCCGTGAGCACCCTGGTGGCCAACATCACCCATCGCCCGCCTGGGGTACCCATCAACGGGGTCAAGATGGCGCGCCACCGCATGTTTCTCGACTCGCGCCGAGCCGTGGAGGAGCTGGGCATGCCCCAGACCCCCCTCGAGCAGACCGTCCGCGACGCGGTCGCCTGGTACCAGGAGCACGCCGCCCTCGAGACCTCGTAGCCTTCTGGGGAAAACTCTTCACCGACGGAGGCCATGAGGCCTTCGGTGAGCAGGTGGAGGGCCGCGACTACGGCTAGTGCTGCAGGCCGACGACCGTGTACCCTCCTTCTTCGCCGGTCCAGAGCAGGTAGATCGTGGCGAGCCGCGGCTCCGAGGTCTGCGGGGGGAACCGCCCGGCTCGAAGACGGAGCACGGCGAGCCGCTCCGCGGTGACGTCCGCGCCCTCACCAGCCGCGGCTTCGCCAGCCTTGCCGCCCGGCGACCCACCCAGCGAGACGTCGGCGGCGGACCGATCCGGCGGGGCGACGGACGGCAGGCATGAATCAGCCGTCCCGGGAGGGGCCACGTGGATCGCCTGGCGCTCCCGGATCGTTGCCGTGGCATCGCCTCTCCAATGGCGGCCGCGGCGCGAATCCTCGAGCTCCCAGGCGTATTGGGTGCCCGCGGCGGCGCGCACGCCGGAGCCGATGCCGAGGTCCTCGAAGGTCAGGACGAATCCGTCTCCCGATGCGTCAGCGCACTCCACGCGCACGTTCTCGACCGGTGAGACCCTGTCGAACCAGTAGCGCACGGTCTTTTGACGGCGCGCGATCAGGATGGCCGTCAGAGTGTCGGCCGGCCTCCGGCTTGGAAGCTCCCCGGCGCCCACGGCGGCTCGAATCATCTCCTCGTCCAACGCTGCGACAAGCTTCGCACCCCAGTAGCCGTCCCCCGCGGTCACCGAACGGAAGGCGGCGTTCGGCCAGTTCGGCTTCCACCGCCCCGGATGGTACATCTCGACTGGCAGCCAGCCGATCGACGGA